>JADJOX010000008.1:308971-617942 GCA_016713565.1 Ignavibacteriota bacterium | reverse complement strand
TCATATCCCATTTCCGGCAGATTTTTCTGTGTACAAAGTAATCTTAAATATCGTGAACTTCCTGTTAAATTATCGATATCTTCATTTCCGCCGGCACCATTTGATTGTGTAAAAATAGTGCTTACCAATCCTTTATCGTTGATTGTCTGCAGCTGATAACCAACGGCAAATATTCTTCCCCAAGTTAATTTCACTTTTTTGAGATTTATAATTTTATTAAAATCTACATAAAGCCAAGGAGTTGCTTCGTTTTTACTTTTCCAAAATGTTGTTGTATCACCATCGTTTGCGTACTCTACGGGAAAATTTTTTGCGGCGGAAGACGATTTAATGTTATTGTCCAACGATCTATTAATTTGTTCAGCCGGAAGAACTTGAACCATTATTTCTTTGTAATCTAAAGTATCACCCGCTGCGGTAAGAATAAATTTTGAGGTAATTTTTGGTACTACAGTTTTATTACCATTCGCTTCAACCGCGGTATTATCAAGAAATACTGAAGAACCGGAAGCAGTTGACCAATATATTTTTGCGGAATCTGACGCATCCAATTCTAACATTCTTGGTTTCACATAAAATGATTTTATTTTCCCCGGCTGATCGTATACTAAATTTATCATTATGGTATCAGCGCGATCTTCACCTTTTGCTATTAATGTAAATGTTTTCGATTCACTTAAGTTTACCATAATAGAATCGATTTCATTTACAGCACTTCCATTTAAAGTCACTTCAGAACCTATAGTAGTTTCCCAAAAAAGTCTGCACGGCTCACCTTTGTTAAAATTCATTTTATCCGACTTAAAAAATCTAATTATTCCTGCTGGACTATTTAAAATCGCATCTTTAGCAATTTCTGCCATAATAAAATATCCGTCTGCGTTTGGATGTACGCCGTCGGGGAATAAATTTGCGCTGTCAAGCAGAGGTGTATTAAAATCAATTAAATCAGTTTTTGACTCAAATCTAACAGAGTCAATTATTGGTATTATTATTTTAACTATTGAATCTCTAATACCCCATTCAGTATGAAATACAGGACACGGATAAGAAATAAATATCTGAGGTTTAACATTACTTTTTCTAAACTCAGCAATAAAATCTAAGTAGTCTTTATAAAATTCATTGGCATATTTCCAATTCTGCGGTTTAGTATCATTCGTTCCCAATTTAATAATTATTATTTGGGGATTATAATCTTTAGCTTCCTGAAAAGTATATTCATTCCAATATGGAAAATCACTTTTACGTAGCAATGCCCTTCCCGAAATTCCAAAATTTTTAACTTCGTAATGCGGTCCCAATAATTTTCCCAATTGCTGAGGATATGATTTATCGCCGAGTCCGCCCCAAGTAATGCTATTTCCAACGCAGGCAACTCTTATCGGTTCATGCTGTGAAAATAATTTAGCGCTTAAAACAATAAATAAAATAAATGAAATTTTTCCTTTCATCATTTCCCGCCTAAATAAATAAAAAAGGGCAAATTATTCATTCGCCCTTAGTAACTTTTATTTCATTAAGATCATTTTTTTTGTACTAATAAAATTTTCTGTTTCAAGTTTATACATATAAACACCCGAAGCCAGTTTACTTGCATCAAATGTTACTGTATAATTACCCGCAGTTTGATTTTCACTAATTAAATTTTCAACTTCACTTCCTAAAATATTATATATTTTTAGTGAAACAAATCCTTGTTTTGATATTGAATAGTTAATCTGAGTGACCGGATTAAACGGGTTGGGATAATTTTGTTCTAAATTAAATTTTGCGGTCAGCATTTTGCCATCTTCAACTCCAACAACATTTTTATCTCCATACCAAGTATATGACCAAGCAGAAACATTTGCATACGAATCATCGTTATTAAGCGGAGATAAAGAAAGCATTCCTTCTCTTGATCCGGTAGCATCAGCATCATTAAGAGTAATATCAAGAGGAATTTTCATTCCAACTTTCGGAGTAAATAGCTGATCTCCAGCGATTGTTGTAAATAAAGTCCAAGGAATTTTTGCCTCTACAACATAACCGCTTGGAAAAACTCTTTCATCCCAATAATAATTTTCACCTGGAAGAATTAAAGAATCAAGCCACGGTCGTCCGCACAGCAATCTATATCTATCAAACATTAACCTATAATCAGGTTCATCATCACGCTGATATGAAGCGTGAGGAACTCCGGTCTGATTATAAAGTCCTATGAAGAGATCCGGAATATCATTTTCCCATTCGCCAATTGTTCTATCTACGGATACTAAATCATCCGTAACGTTAAAAGCTACGAATAAATTTTCCGCATCGGCTGCTAAATAAACATCAGCCGACAAGTCTGATTCATTATCAATTACATAATTTGTAGCAATATGTCCTGAACCATCAGTTGGATTTAACTTAAAAGGCTTGATTCCGTTCCATTCATCTAAACTTCCGTCAGCGGCAAAATTAATGGGAACTATGTGACTAATGACCGAAATACCTTTTGCTAAGTTAGTGATAGCACCTGAAAGACCGGGAGCGCTTTGATTTCCTGAATTATCGATGCAAACAACGGCATAATAATTTGTAACATCTTGATCAACTAATGGAAATTTTAATGCGTGTTCGGTAGCTTGAACACCTTCTGAAATGCCAAATTGAACTACTTCAACGCCTTCAGCCGTTAGATCAGATAATGGAGAAGTACTTGAAAAAACTCTATAGATCTCTTGTTTTTCTCCTGGAACATCTTCCCAGGCTATAATATTTACATAATCTCCGCCCGAAAAAACTTCAATTTGAGGTGCGGCTGGAGCTATTATATCTAATTCATATTGGCCGGTCCAAATATTATCAAAATACACAACTTTACCCTCAACATTTTGTCCATTTCCTTCAACTCTAAACTGTATTACACGATTTGAATCAACCGATCCTGGCAAATGATCTGAATCCCATGAACCGAATCCTTCAAATGCTGTAAGCGGAATTTTTATTAATTGCCAATCCCCGGTAAAACCGCCAATTGATGCTTCTTCCAAAAAATAAACACTTTGGTACATTCTGTCCGGACCATCATCACCATCAGCATCATCATCAGCAAATGCCAGCCAAAGATCACCAAAACCTGTAGGTGCTTTTATGGCAATTTGGAAAGTATCCGTATTCATTAATTCGCCTAATTTATGTGGTTTATCAAGTTGAAACCAAATTCCATCCCAACCCGCGCCATCAGCATCAGGCCCGCAAGTCCATTTAATTGAACCTGTATTTGCATTATCAAAATCTGCTTCGTTGGTAATTTCGGCATTGCCGGTCCAGCCGACGGAAAATGAAACATTATTCGGATTAACTTTACCATTGTATAGAACGAGAGGTGTTGCTCTGCTTCCGGTCAATTTCATATTATCTAAATAAATTATTCCATCATCTTGATGATTAGCACTGTCGGTATTTATTTCTAGATAAAAACCTCTAATAAAATCCCAATCAAGTTTATTATTGTGATGTCTGCTGCCCTGCATATTAAAACCTGCCATCCAATCTTCTGAAGTAGGCGCCAGCGGATTACCGACTGTTTTCAAAGGGATATTCAATGTTTGCCATCCGGGGGTATTATCTTCCAATACACCATGGATTTGGTGTCGCCAAAGTTCAACATTTGCCTGATCGGCATCATACGTCGATGAAACGGGATTATCTCTTAAAATTAAAGCAATATAACAATTTCCGTTTGTAGCCGGTTTCTCTACATAATATGATAACTGCAAAGTATCATAAGTTGACATATCAATAAATTCGCCAGGTCCCAAAGCCCGGGCAATACTAATTCCTCCGCCCCAATCTTCGGCTTTCATAACCCACTCCAATTTAAGTGAAGCGTCCCCTTCAATTTTATTATCGGTAACATAAGTTCTGGTAAGCGAATTACCGTCATTCATCCATTCGTCATACCAAGTTGTCCAGCCACCATCAAAATCTTCAACCATCTGTGCTGAAACGCTTTGATAAAGCAGAATGAGAATTAAGAAAAAAGCATTTTTCATATATTGCCTCCAGTTGTTCATTACGTTTATTTTACTATAACGCATTTTTTTGTTATTGTTGTGTTATTTATGTGAAATTGATAATAATATATCCCAGAGGTTAGAAATGAACTTTCCAATATGAAAGTATGCTCGCCTGAACTTAAATATCCGAACTCATAGCCTTTTACTAATTCACCGACCGAATTAATAATATCAATTTTAACATTTCCGCTTTGCGGAATATAAAAGTTTACTCTTGAAGAAGAATTAAATGGATTAGGATAATTTTGATCTAAAATAATATCTGGTTTCTTAATTTTCGATTGTTCTATCGAAGTAACAACGCTGAATGGAGAATAACAAACTCCAAGTTCATGCAGATTTGAATTCACTCCAAAAATTGAAAGCGTCCATGATGAACCTGTTTTTGAATTACCTAAAAATAAATCCCATCCGCCTTTTGTGCCTAAACGATTGCTTGAAAAGAAAACATATTGAGAATCAACCGGAAATGAATCAGAATCATCAGCAGTTTCTGAATTAAAACCTAGTGAATATGATGTTCCGTTATAATCTGCCAGATAAAGTTCATCAGCATTATTCGAGGCAGAAAATCCTCTGGTAAAAATATACGTTGAATCATCTTTAACCATTGGATAATAACTATGAACGCCATTTGTATTTTCAATTACTTTTTTATCGCTTCCGTCAATATTCACAGAATAAATATGCGTATCGTCCCCTTCTCCCGAAGAATAAATTATTTTCTTGCCGTCCGCAGTTGGATACGGCATTGATTCTTCAACGGACCATCCATCGTTTGTAACTTTTTTACTTGTTAAAGTTTGTGTATTTAGTATCCTTAAATCACCGTCGCTTTTGTAACAAATATTAATCCCGTCTTTAAAAAATTTCGGATCTTGATCTAAAACGCTGTTTGGAGTAAGGTTTATTACTACTTCAGGATTGGTAAAATCGTATAAATAAATATTCCAACTGTTAGATGATCTTTTGTTCTTGGGAACTGCCATAAAAACTATTTTCGTTCCATCCGGAGAAAAATGCGCGTTGCACGTATGTTCAATTTCCGTCCATTGCTTACTCAATTCAGTAAGTTTTTTTGTCGAAAACTCATATAAAAAAAGTTTACCGTCCCAATTCTCCCAAGCGCTGTATCTATGGAAAACCAGACTTCCAGTTGTTATGGGGAATGAAATTTGTGATTTTAAATTTAATACCAGCAAAAAAAATATTATTACGGTTCTAAACATTTATTTAGTGATTTAAGTTAAAATTTAATCGAATATTTTTTTCTATTATTGTAATAAAACCATTTTTATAGTTTGCAAATAATTATCACATTTCAGTTGAATGAAATAAACACCGCTGCTTAATAAATATTCATCACTGTTAAAATGAATGCTATGATTTCCTTCAAGTTCAATTTTATTAACCAAAATAATTGATGAACGGCCTAAAACGTCATAAATTTTTAATTGAACATTACTTTTAGATGGAAGAAAATATGAGATTGTTGTAAATGAATTAAAAGGGTTTGGATAATTTTGCCGTAAATAAAAATTATTAGGTTTAGAATGGTTTTCAGAAACACCAAGCGGAATATAAAAAGCTTCTCGTTTAATATTTTCAAACAAATTTAAAATTTCAATATCGGTTAAAGCTTTGCTGAATATTTGAACCTGGTCAATTTTTCCTTTGAAATAAGAAGGGGTTCCGGTCGTTCCGCTTTTACCAAGCATTGCCGTTTGTCCGGTTTTTAACATGCCCGTTAAATTGTGCGTATCCTTCAGAATTCCATTTAAATATATTTTGGCGTTCGAACCGTTATAAACGCCTGTAACATTTATCCATTCATTTTTTGTTAACGCCGAGCCTGGTATTCCGGGTCTTTCAGCTGAAACCGAAGTGCTGACTTTAAACCTAAGTTCGTTATTATTTTTATCTTCATACAAAACGTATTGGTCAGATTCCGAGTCGAACAACGGGCCAAAATTAGCGGTCATTTCATTTGGTAAATACTCCAATTTTGTCCAAACTGAAATTGTTACTTCTGAACCATTAATATCAAATGTAGGTGAGGCTGAAAACTGAACAAAATCATCTACACCATCAAATTCCAATCCATTTCCTAAAATTCCGTTTGAAATTTTAACACCATTTTTTACGTTTCCATTATTTTCATTACCGGAATTATCAAAAATAATTGAATCATTATCATTTGGTTCAAACGAATCCAATGTATATGCAGCAACTAAATTTTTTGTTTTTGTTTCATTGCGTAAAGTGGTTATCAAATTAACAATTGTGTTTGGATTTGAAGCATTATCGGAAATATTATTAATATTCAATTCGTATAATGAATCTGTCAATCCTTGTGTATTAAGAATTATAGTTTTTAAATCTTTGCTTAATTCAGCTCCAAGTACTTCAATATTATTTATTGAAAAATTTGATGCGTTCTCAGCTGATTCTTTTTTTATAGGCTCGCTAAATTCCAAATAGATTTTTGAAGTATCTATGTTTGAAGTACAATAAAGCAATCGCGGTTTAGTTATATCAAAATCCGTCTTTGCATAAATTTCATTGCTAAAATTTTGACTTTCAATTCCGGCATTATTCACTGCTTTTATTTTGTAATAAAAAGTTTTATTTTCAATTAAAGTTTGATCTTCAAAATTAGAAATTGTATCAACCTGCGTTAAATATTTTTCCGAATCTGAAGTTTCGCTTCTAAAAATTTTATATCCCATAATTCCGCTTTGTTCATCCGTTGCCGGCTGCCATGAAAATTTAATCGATGTTTCAATAACTTCTGCATTATTTAATACTACGTCTGATGGCGGAGTTGTATCACCAATTGCAATTAATGTTTTGGGAAAATCAGTAGTGATGGCATCGACGCCTAAACCTATTAGGCTTTTCATAACATCTGATGAGTTTATGGTCCAACTGTTGAAGCTGATATTTTTTTCGTGCGCATAGTTAAGAATAAATGAGGTTGGTGTTCCGTCACTTCCGATCCATTCACCGCCGATCGCATCAATTTGATCTAAATATGAAGTCGATGCTGTAGCAAAAAGCTGGACTTGAATAGTTGAATCAAGACTTTTTACTTCTGTCAATTGGTAAAAATTAAAACTAGAAATTATGACTTTACTTTGCATTTCGAAATCTTGAATCATTTTTACAACTTTGGAAACGGCTTTACTGTTTGATGTTTTTATTTCGGCTACAATGCCGATTTTATTTTCACTTTCTTTCGCGGTTTTCAATGCTTCGGAAAAAGTAGGAATTTTCTCACCGACAAATTCACTTCCGAACCACGAGCCCGCGTCAAATTCGCGTAATTGATGATAAGTAAAACTTGAAAGCAAACCTGAGCCGTTTGTTGTCCTGTTAATTGTATCATCATGCATTATCATCAACGAATCATCGCTTGAAAGTTGAATATCAAGCTCAATATAATCGGCTTTAACTTCAATTGCTTTCTGCCAAGCTGACCGCGTATTTTCAGGCGCCATTGAAGCTCCGCCTCTATGAGCAATAACTATTGTTCCGGCAAAGTTTAAAGTTGATGATAAAATTAACCAAAGCACAAAATAGATAAAATTAATTTTCATTTTTCCAATGCTCATAGATTCACAAGTATTTATTATCAAATAGTAATTTTATAATCATCAAAAACTTCTTTAATAACTAATGCCGCTGCCCCAAGCAAATTAGGAAGCAGAGTTAAAGATGTCGGCAAAATCGGAACCGGTTCAGATTTTCCGTAAAACATCATTTTTTTCACAACTTTATTTATTTCGGGAAATATTATATCCCATGCTTGAATAATTCCACCGCCGATAATAATCAACTGAGGATCGATTATCTTTATAATATTTGAAATACCCAAACCTAAATAATGACCCGTTTGTTTAAGTGTTTCAACAGATTTTTTTTCTCCATTTTCAGATAGTTTAATTATATCGTCTAATTTCAAATTAACTGAATCCGGTATTTTTTTTTTCGATTCTAAAAATCTTTTTATTGTTGATTTATCAGACGCATAACTTTCCCAACATCCATTATTACCGCAAATACATTTTTCTCCATCGCCGAAAAGCATCATATGTCCTACTTCTCCGGCGGCATGGAATTCGCCATCCAGAATTTTATTGTCAACAACTATTCCGGAGCCAATTCCTGTTCCAACTTGAAGAAAAAGAAAATTTGAAAGATTTATCTTATAAGAACCAAACCATAACTCAGCTAAAGCAGCGCTTTTTGCGTCATTATTAACAACTAAAATTTCAACATCCGGCCATAATTTTTTTATACTCTTCCCAATGTTAAATTCAATCCAGCCCAAATTGGAAGCAAAATTTACAATTTGACTTTTTGCATCCACAATTCCGGCTATGCTGAATCCTATTCCCTTTAGTTTTAGAATTTTATTTTTTTTACAAAGTTTATTTAAACTTTGTTTACATATTTTAAGTAAGTCTTCGCCTTGTGTTTTATCAATTTCTACAAAACTCGAGTCAATAACGGTTCCATCAATATCTGTAACGGCAAATCGTAAAATGGAAGTTTCAATGGCGACCGCGCCGATAAAATATTTGCCCAATTTCAGAAAAAGATCAAAGGGATTTCTACCAACATTTGGATCTGATGTTTTTTGTTCAACTATAATTTCTTCATCCAGCAATTCGGAAACAACGCTCGAAACTGTACTTTTATTAAGCTTGGTTATTTTAGAAATTTTAACTCGAGAAATCGGCTGCTGAGTTCGTATTATATTTAAAATCATTGAACGGTTTATGCTTCTTAATAATTTTGCATTTCCGCCAATTACATTTTTCATAAAGTTTGATATTTAGTTTGTTGTTCATACCAACTAATTCAAATTAGCTAAAATATCCGTTTATGTCAAGACGCAATTCAAAATTAAATTTTTTATAATATGACTGAATAAATAAATTTAATTAAGAATTTATTTATTCAGTCTAAAGAAGTTTTTTAGAAAATATTATAATCCGGCTTTGACTAATTTCTCAATTCCGCTTATAATCATCAGTTCAGTTTGTGCGACGGGTTTTTTGTAATAGTCAATTTTATCTAAAATTGATTTTTCCTCCAACTTTTTTTCGCCGTTTATCACTTCAACCGCATCTAATCCAATTTGAGAAATTTCCATAATATTTTCCGACATTGGAATTATCTCAAGCAAAATTGGTGATTCTTTTGCGGTTTCAAGGAATTTCGTGTGATTATTTTTCCATAAATTTAACTGTGTTACAATCTCGTCCTTCAGATTTGTATCTTTTGTATCAGATAAATATTTATCAACCGATTGATTAAATTCACGAGCCGCTTTCGCATCTGCTGTTGCGGCGTCTATTACTCTTGTTAACGGTGTTTGCTGAGTTTGTTCGCGGAGATCATTTCTTTGATAGATCTTTACCGGCTCTATGATTGAAATTAAAGTTCGCAATGCGCTTGTTTCATTATTATTTGTTAAGCGTCTTAGCATTCTTTCAAAATTTTTAATATGCTGCAAATCATGTTCTTCCAATAAATAACTTATATACTCAAGACGTTTATACATATTTTCAACATTATTTATATTTGACGGCGACCAATATCTTTCGGCGATTGCCGCCGTTCTTGGCCATATTCGGGAATCGATTGTTTCCGCGGTTATCATCTCAGCCCACATGGTTGCTTCTCCGCCGAGAATAAATTTTTTCTGTTCTTCTGTCAATTCCGCTTGCGCCGGAATCGGATCGTTTAAATAATGGAAATCTGTCGGCTGCATTAAATCAATATAATAATCATTGGAAAGAAATGTTTGATATCCTTTTTTTGCCGATTCAACCAAAGCTTCTTTACCGCGCCAGCTTTGAATTACAATATTCGTAGGCATGGATGGATGAAATATTTCATCCCATCCTACTAATTTTTTTTCATACTTCGTAAGTATTTTAAGAAGTTTATTGTTGAAAAAAACTTGCAACGCGTGGTTATCAGAAATATTATTTTGCTTCATAAATTTTTGAATTTCCGGATTCGCGTTCCATTGGTTTCCATTGTTTTCATCTCCGCCTATGTGAAAATATTCGTCGATAAAAAGATCTGACATTTCCTTAAATAATTTATCTAAAAATTCATATGTTTCTTTTATCGCGGGATTCAAAGTGGGATCCATTACTCCCCATTTTCTTTCTATTTTATAATCTATCGGCAAACTTCCAAGTTCCGGATATGCCGTTAGAATTGCGGTAGTATGACTCGGCACATCAATCTCAGGCATAACTCTAATGCCAAGATCATCAGCATATTTAATTATTTCTTTAACTTGCTCTTGTGTATAAAAATCACCGTCCGAACCTAATTCGGTTAACTTAGGAAATACTTTGCTTTCTACTCTAAATCCTTGATCATCTGATAAATGAAAATGAAGAACATTTAATTTTACAGCTGCCATTCCGTCCAAATTTCTTAACAAAACTTCAATGGGCATAAAATGCCGACTTACATCAATCATTAATCCCCGCCATGGAAATCTTGGAGAATCGATAATTTTACAAGCCGGAAAATAATATCCGTTCTCATCCGTTTGAAGTAATTGGTTTAACGTTTCAATTGCTCTAAACGCGCCGATATCAGTATTCGATGTAATTTTTACTTTGTTGTGATTAATTAAAATTTCATAAGATTCATCTTCGTTTAATTTTACAGTACCAATTCTCTGAATTTCAATAATGGCGTTTGGTTCTGAAGTGGGATCAATTTCATTAACAAAAGGATTATTTAAAAACAAACCGGTTCTGTTTGCTAATCTCATTAAAAATTTGTTTGAATATTTTTTCAAACGTTCCGAGTTTTTTGTTATTCGCAAATCGAAATTTTCATCAAGTCTAAATTTCCCATCTAAAAGATTAATGCTTTTAGGATAAGGCATTAGATTTAAGTCTTCAAGTTCTATGGCAAAAAGAGAGTTTATAAATAAAAATATGATGAATAAATATTTAATTTTGTGTTTCATTTTTCTTCCTTTCTAATGACTCTTGAATTTGTACCGTATTACTTTAAGAAAAAGGGTTTACCGACTTTCAATCCTTCTACCATCGGCGGATAATTTATAAGTTCATCCCCTTTGGCTGAAGACCAAATTGTAAATAAATGTCCCAACATTTTAGGATTTTCCAACGTCAAGCTGTAATATAATAGATTTTTCATTGTATCTACTTTACGCCAGCTGGTAGGTAAAACACTAAAACCTTTTTCAATGAACATCGGTACCGAAGGATATATGTCCGCATTTAAATTTACATAATCACTGAAAGATTCGTAATGCCAATCGCAAATAATTATATCTTTTGGAATTAAATCAATTGCTCCGCTTGTACCGTTAACTGATGATTCCCATTCACCATAGTTAATTTTATTTGCATCAATTAATCTATCTCCCCACATCAGCATTTTTAGACCTTTTTTCCTTACAACATAATCATAAATATCATTTACGGCTTTAGCATAAAGTTTTGCAGGATCCTTTCCTTTGGTTGATGGTGAAAATTCAGAGCCAAGCAAAAAGATTTCGTCCATTCCAACGTGTAAAGCCTTTGCGTCAAACGCTTCAATTATTTCATCCAAAAGAGAAAAAACAACTTTGTAAACTTTAGGATTTTCGATATCCCATTCTCTGCAGTAAAGTCCTTTATTTCCGGGGAATGCATTAGGTGTTAAATCGAATTCCGGATAAACTTCCAACAGCTTATAAGTTTCTTCAGCCCAAGATTGATGTCCTACGCATTGAAACTGCGGAATTATCTCAATACCATATGATTTGCAAATTTTAGTAAATTCTTTAGCGCCTTCTATTGTAATAACGCTGTCAGACTGACGAAGTTCCGGATGCGATTTAAATTTAAAATTGTAATCAATTTCAAAAATAATTTTATTGATGCCCATAGCGGAAAGTTTGGGAATGTTTTTAGATAAAGCTTTTAATTGATTATCCGTATCGTAATGTAGAAGATGAACCGCACGCCATTCTAATTTTGAATTTTCAGAAAGATTGTTCCACCTTTCCGAATTTTCATAATCAATTTTAGTAATTGTTGAGCAAGATGACAAAGTCATAATAATAACAATTGAAAGTAATAAATATATTTTAGTCATAATTCTATCATTCCGTAATTATCTGTAAAAATTCTACATTAAAACTTCAACATTTACCGTTGAACCTTTTGGATAAATCGGCACTAATCCGTCAATTACATTTCCATCAACTTTAATTGCCTTAACTCCTTTTTCTGATCCATTAGGATTTAGAACTTTAATGTTATAAACAACACCGCGCCATTCTCTTTTTACTTCAAATTCTTTCCAATCCGATGGAATACATGGATCAATTCTTAATCCTTTATATGTAGGCTGAATACCCAAAATATATTTTGTAGCCGCGGTATAAAACCAAGATGCGGTGCCGGTTAACCACGGATGACGAGCTCTGCCGTGCGCCGTGTGATCTTTTCCCATAATGAATTGACAATAAGAATATGGCTCTGATTGTCTTATCTCAATTATATCGTTTTGATTATAAGGAAGAATGGAATCATAATATTTCATCGCGCGATTTCCGTTGCCAAGTTTACATTCGGCAATTACTGCCCAAGGATTCGGGTGACTAAAAATTGCCGCGTTTTCTTTTATTCCTTTATATACTCTAGTTACATATCCAATTTCATCATTTGGTTTTCCATATGCGGGCCAAAGCAAATGGAGTCCGTATTTTGAATACAAATACTTATCAACTGCATTCATGGCTTTTTCAGCGCGTTCTCCGTTGGCAACACCTGACATAACCGACCAAGACTGCGCATTTAAAAATACTTTTCCTTCTTCTGTTTCATTTGATCCAATTTTCTTTCCCGATTTTGTAAATCCTCTAATGTACCAATCACCGTCCCATAATTCATTTTCGCATGACTGTTTTACTTTTTCCGCCATTGCCGAATATTTCTGAATGTCATCTTCTTTATTCAATATAATTGCCGATTCAATAAAAATATTTATTGCCCAAAAATGCATGAAAGAAACCATAGAACTTTCACCGCCGCCTAGATTTAAACAGTCGTTCCAATCCGCGCGCAGTCCTTGACAAATTCCGTTACTGCCGACGTACTTTGCCGAAAAATCCAAAATTTTTGTCAAATGTTCATAAACTGTTCCTTCTCCTCCGTTTGCGTAACGAACAACTTGATCGAAAAATTCCAAATCGCCGTTTTCAACAATCCATTCACAAATTGACGCGACAAGCCAAATGGCGTCATCCGAGCAAACGTCTTCCATTCCATGAACAATATCTTCCGGATTTTTTGTCGGTACAACTGTCGGAAGTTTTACTCCGGGTAATTTATTTTCTTTTGGTTTGAAAACATCAGGATCAAAGAGATGAAGTCCGTAACCATAACTCGTATGTCCTTGAAGAAGTTCAATAATTCTTTGTTTGGTTTTTTCCGGATTGGTATGAACAACTCCCATAATATCCTGTGAAGTATCGCGGTATCCTAAACCAACTCTTCCGCCTGTTTCAATAAATGAAGCAAATCTTGACCAAATAACGCAAACTTCCGCTTGGTAAAGTGTCCAAATATTTATCATTGTATTCAAACCTTCATTCGGAGTTTTGCAAACAAATTTGGAAGTTTTTTCATCCCAAAATCTTTTTAATCTGATAAATTCATTATCAACATTCGAAAGATTTGAATATTTGTCTTTAATTGATCTGCCTTTTTCTTCTCTTGATCCGACACCGAGCATAAAAACTAATCTTGATTCTTCACCGCTTGCCAATTCCAATTTTTTATGAATTGAACCGCAATGATTGCCTCCTAATTCCGTACTATTTGAGCAGCTTCCATTTTCTACGGCAATTGGGTTAGATTCAGAACGGTAACTTCCAATAAATGTATCTCTAACACAATCATAACTATCGGGTTTAAAATTTGAAGCAAAGAAATGAAATGTCCATGGTTCGTAAAAAAAATCATATTCAATAATATCGTCTTTATAATTTGATCCGCTTGCGTATAAGCTCATTTGAAAATTTTGATTATCTATTTCTATATGATGGAATGAAAACTCCAAATAAGAAAAAACACTTAGTTTTCTTGGTTTGCTGCTGTTGTTCTTTAATTTTATATCCCAAAGTTCAACATCATCGTCAAGAGGTATAAACAATAATTGTTCCGCCTCAATTTCATTGTAATCGCATTGAAATTTTGAATATGACATTCCATGACGGCAAGTATATTTTGCTTTATTAAAATCTTTACCGACAGGCTGCCAGGAAATTGACCAATATTCACCGGTTTCGTCGTCTCTTATATAAACATAATGTCCCGGGCGATCCAATGGAACTCCATTTGGTCTAAATCTTGTAACTCTATGATGCTCGGTAGATTTATAAAAAGAATAACCTCCTGCATTGTGGGAAATAACCGTGCATAGATCTTTAACACCTAAGTAATTTGTCCATGAAACCGGAACATCCGGTCTTTCAATTACATATTCTCTGTTTAGATTATCAAAATAACCGTATTTCATATTTATCCTATTTTATTTTATATATAAATTTTACTTTAATTTTCTTCTTCAACTTCTCTAAACGGCACAAGCCAGGCAACTAAAAATGAAGGGATGGTTGCTATCATTGTCCACACAAAGAAATACTTATAGCCAAGGTAATCGCTAATGAAACCACTCATCATTGAAGGAAGCATAAAACCGAGATTCATTAGTGCTGTTGCAAAAGCATAATGCGCCATTTTATAAGGACCGGGCGCAATTTGCTGCATCATAAATAAAATTACCGCAACAAATCCAAAACCATACCCAAACCATTCTAGTGTAATTGCTCCGCAGACTATAGCAAATTCTTTAGGAACGGTAAAAGCTAAATATGTATAAACAATATTCGGAATGTTAAAGAAAGCCGCTAAAATCAATATTGAATTTTTCAACTTTCTTTTTGCGACAAAATATCCTCCCGCAATTGAACCAAGAACAAAAGCTGAAGCTCCAAAAATGCCATATGCAATTCCAATATCCGAAGTCAATAATCCAAGTCCGCCGTTTACTCTTTCAGCACGCATGAATAAAGGTACTATCTTTGTTAATTGTCCTTCCGACATTCTGTATAAAACAATAAACGCGATTCCCCAATAAATATATTTTTTAGCAAAAAAAGTTTTTAAGACTTCTATAAAAGTTTTATATGCTTCCGATACGGAATTGACTTTAGTTGATGCACCGCCGGTAGGAAGCATCTTCAGGTGATAGAATCCCATAATGATCAGTATTATTCCAATAATTCCCATTACTACCATCCATGCTTCAACAATGCCAAGAGCCAATTCAAGTTTACCGGCAATATAAACCAAAGCTCCTTGAGAGAGTACTTTGGCAACGTTGTAAAAAGCACCTTGCCAGCCGACATACTTTGCTTGTTCCTTACTTTCTAAGGAATTTACGTAAACGCCGTCTGCGGCAATATCATGCGTAGCAGAATTGAATGCAATAATTACAAATAGCGATAATGAATATTTGAAAAATCCTTCTAACGGAAGTGAAAGTGATAAAAGCCCAAATGTTATACCACCGATAAACTGCGTGGCAACTACAAAATATTTTTTCGTTTTGAACATTTCAAGAAATGGACCCCATAATGGTTTTAACGTCCAAGGCCACATGATTAAAGTAGTAAAAAAGGCAATATCTGAATCGGATAAGCCTAAGCTTTTATACATTAAAACCGAAACAACAGAAGTCGCAACGAAAGGCAAACCTTCAGAAAAGTATAATGTTGGGACCCAAAAAGCCGGATTGATTTTTTTTTGATTTTCAGTCATTTATTTTTCCAGGGAAATTGGAATGTGAATTATTAAAAATGTTCAATAATATTTTTTAAATCAAACATCAATTTATATAAAAAAAAAGCTGAAATATAATTTCAGCTTTTAAATTTGGGATATATTTTTATAATTCTTTAAGCTCATTTACAAGTTTACTAATAGCTTCTTTAGCACTTCCGAAAAACATTAGTGCATTTGGGTAGAAAAATAACTCATTTTGAATTCCGGCATAACCAGCATTCATGGATCTTTTATTTATAATAACAGTTTTAGCATAATCCACATTTAAAATAGGCATACCGTAAATAGGTGAATTTTTATCATGGCGCGCAGCCGGATTTACGACATCGTTTGCGCCAACAATTAATGCTATATCAACATTAGGGAAATCATCATTTATATCTTCCAAAGCAAAAAGTTTATCATAAGAAACTTGAGCTTCGGCTAAAAGAACATTCATATGTCCCGGCATTCTTCCTGCTACAGGATGTATCGCAAATCTAACGTTGATACCTTTCTTTTCCAATAAATTTGTTAAATCTCTAACCGCGTGCTGAGCTTGCGCTACGGCCATTCCATAACCAGGAACGATTACAACATTTTGTGCGGAATCCAATAACATTGCCAATTCTTCCGCGTCGATAGATTTTGCCTCACCTTGCGGACCTTGTTCAGAAGAACCTCCGCTACCCGCGTCTGCCCATCCGCCAAGAACTACATTCATCAATGATCTGTTCATACCTTTACACATTATAATTGTTAATATTATTCCAGATGCGCCGACTAACGCTCCGGCAATTATCAACATATTGTTGTTCAATACAAAGCCTGTCATTGATGCAGCCAAACCTGAATATGAATTCAACAGTGAAATTGCGACGGGCATATCTGCACCGCCAATTGGCAACACAAGAAGTATTCCAAGGACTAAAGAAATTATCCCGATAATCATTAAATATAATGCAGTTTCAGCCGGATTGATAACAACCAAAACCCCTAATACAATTACCGAAAGCAGAAGCAATACATTAATGGGATTTTGCATCGGATACTTAATTACTTTTCCCGAGATTATTTCCTGAAGTTTGCCGAAAGCAACTAATGAACCGGTAAATGTAACTCCGCCGATTAATATTGACAGTACAATCGTACTTCCTATTGCTATATCAATATTTGCGTTATTACGAACCAGGTGATAATATTCTGCATAGCCGACTAAAAGCGATGCGCCGCCGCCGAATCCGTTTAGTAATCCAACCATTTGCGGCATTCCGGTCATTGGAACTTTATATGCCATTAAAGCTCCGGCTAATGATCCAATAACAATTCCAAATATAATGTATTCAAAGGTCAAAACGCGCTGGTCAAATAAAGTTATAACTATTGCAAGAAACATTCCCAGAGCTGAAAGAAAATTACCTTGACGTGCTGTTTTAGGCGATCCAAGCTGCTTAATTCCAAAAATAAAAAGAATTGATGCAATCAGATAAATTGCATATGATAAAACTTCCATTAAGTCCTCACTTTTTCTTAAACATTTTTAACATTCTATCTGTAACTAAATATCCTCCTACAACATTTATTGTTGCAAAAATAAGTGCGATAACTCCCAAAATTGTGCTTAAGCCTAATTCATTGTAACCGGCACTTAACAAAGCTCCCACAATGGTAATTCCAGAAATCGCATTTGAACCGGACATTAGCGGAGTATGCAAAGTTGGCGGGACTTTAGTGATTAGTTCAAATCCGATAAATATTGCCAAAACAAACACGTATATAAGCATTAAAAGCTCGTGTAATTCCATTTTAATTTCCTAAAATTATTTTAATAAATTCTTTGTTCTTTCTTGTACTACTTCCTTATTGTAGGTAATCAATGATCCCTTTACAATTTCATCATCAAGATTTAGTTCAATTTTGCCTTCTTTGGAAATATGTTCAAGTAAAGCCAACAAATTTTTACTGTAAACTTCGCTTGAGTTTGTAGCAACCAAGCTTGGCAGATTTGGTTCACCAATTATTGTTACACCGTGTTTTTTAACTGTTCTGCCTTTTTCACTAATTTCACAATTTCCTCCGAATTCAACAGCCATATCTAAGACAACCGAACCAGGTCGCATACCTTTAACCATTTCTTCAGTTACTAAAATTGGTGCTTTTTTACCGGGAACTAAAGCAGTAGTTATTACAATATCCGCGTTGGTTACGTGTTTAAAAATTAATTCTTTTTGTTTCTTTAAGAATTCTTCTGAAGCTTCTTTTGCATAACCTCCAGAATCCTGCATATTTTCATCGGTATCAACTTCAATAAATCTTCCACCCAAAGATTGCACTTCTTCTTTTACAGAAGGGCGAATATCAGAAACTTCTACAATTGCGCCAAGTCTTTTTGCCGTACCCAATGCTTGAAGTCCCGCTACACCCGCGCCCATAATCACAACTTTAGCGGGTTGAATTGTTCCGGCGGCGGTCATCATTAATGGGAATATTTTACCAAGTTCATTAGCCGCCAAAAGAACTGATTTATATCCGGCAATATTTGCTTGAGAACTTAGAGAATCCATTTTCTGAGCTAATGTTGTTCTTGGAATAGCATCCATAGAAATTACATTAATTCCTTTATCGGCACATTTTTTTGCCAATTCGGGATAATGTAATGGATAAAGCGTGGTTATCAAAAATGAACCTTCCTTTATAAAATCCAATTCATTTTTTCCATCGGAAAATTCAATTGGTCTTTGAACTTTTAGAATTATATCCGCTAAGTAAAGTTCTTCTAAAGAACTAATTACTGACGCGCCAGCATCTTCATACTGCTTATCTGTAAATCCAGCATTAATTCCTGCGTCTTTTTCAACTTTTATTGAAAAGCCTTTTTTAATTAATTTTGAAACCACATCCGGAACTACCGATACTCGATTTTCCCCAGGAAAAATTTCTTTAGGAATTGCAATAATCACTTGTAGTCTCCTTTTTATTTTAAATTATTCATAAGTAATAATACTAAAATAAACTATACTTAAGTAAATTCAAAAATGTTTGTTATCCGAGAGATAATTTGCATTTCCCGTTCGATAATTATAAAAAGATTTTATAATTTGGGATGTGAATATCTTTTATAATGTAAAATAAAATTGAATTTAAACAAGGAATTTCAATGGCTAAAATTTTATTAAAAGAAAAACTTTCCGAAAGTGTTTACAAAATGAAACTTGAAGCAAAATTAATTGCCGAGGAAAGAAAAGCAGGTCAATTTATTATTTTACAAATTGATGAAGATTTAGGAGAAAGAATTCCATTAACAATTGCGGACGCAAATAAAGAAGAAGGAACAATTACTATTATTTTTCAAGTTGTTGGACTGACTACCGATGAATTGTCCAAATTGAATGTAGGTGATGATATTCCGGTTTTGGTAGGACCATTGGGAACACCGACTCATATAAAAAAACACGGAACAGTAGTTTGTGTGGGTGGAGGAATCGGTGTCGCGCCTCTTCATCCAATAGCTGAAGCGCTTAAGAATGCCGGGAATAAAGTTATTACGATAATCGGCGCAAGAAATAAAGATTTGATAATTATGGAAAATGAAATGAAAAAAATTGCCGATGAACTTATTGTCTGCACCGATGACGGCAGTTACGGAAGAAAAGCATTAGTTACACAGCCGTTAAAAGAAATTTGCGAAAGAGAAGAAAAGCCGGATTTTGTAATTGCAATCGGTCCTCCCGTTATGATGAAATTCTGCTCGGAAACTACCAGACCATTTGGTGTTTATACTGAAGTTTCATTGAACACAATTATGGTAGACGGTACAGGAATGTGCGGCGGATGCCGAGTAAATGTGGGCGGCGAAGTTAAATTTGTTTGTGTCGACGGACCTGAATTTGACGGACATAAAGTTGATTTTGACAATATGATGGCAAGATTGAATTCTTACAAAGAAATTGAACACGATAAACATTCGTGCTACATTGAATCAATGATACAAGAAAAAAGTCTATAATTGGGAGTTTGAAAATGAGTTATGAATCACCTGATATTTTAAGTGCAAACGCTAAAAAAATTTTGAATGACTATATAAATGACATAGATCATCTTAAAGCAAAAGACAGATTAAAAATTCCCGCACAGGAAATGCCTGCTCAAGATCCGATTGTTAGAGGAAAAAATTTGGAAGAAGTGGCAATTGGCTATACGATGGAAGAAGCAAGAGTTGAAGCGCTTCGATGTCTTGAATGCGTTAAGCAGACATGCATAGACGGTTGTCCCGTAAAAATTGATATTCCAAAATTCATAAAACACATCGCATTCGGAGAATTTCAGCAATCAGTTGACGTAATAAAAGAAGCAAGTTTACTTCCGGCTATTTGCGGAAGAGTTTGTCCTCAAGAAACGCAATGCCAGGAAAATTGTAAAGTCGGTATTGCGATGAAAGACGTCGATAAATCAGTAGCAATAGGCAGATTGGAAAGATTTGTAGCTGATTGGGAAAGAAAACAAGGAAATGTAAAAATTCCAAAGGTAAAACCCGAAACCGGAAAAAAAGTCGCAATAGTAGGCAGCGGTCCGGCAGGATTAGTAGTTGCCGCGGATGTTAGGCGTGAAGGTCACGACGTTACAATTTTTGAAGCTTTTCATAAACTTGGCGGCGTAATGCGTTATGGAATTCCCGAATTCCGTTTGCCGAATAACATTGTAGATGAAGAAATTGAAATATTATTAAAAATGGGTGTGAAGATACAAAAAAACTACGTTGTTGGAAGAACGAGAAAATTAACAGATTTAATTGATAAAGATGGATTTGACGCAGTATTTGTTGGCACAGGAGCGGGCTTGCCTTTGTTTATGGGAATTGAAGGCGAAAATTTAGTCGGAGTTTTTTCCGCAAATGAATATTTAACTCGCGCAAATTTGATGAGAGCATTTGACAAAAAAGAAGCCGATACGCCTATTTATCCATCTAAAATAGTTGCGGTTCTTGGCGGTGGAAATGTTGCTATGGACGCAGCCCGCATGGCTCTAAGACTTGGAGCGGAAAAAGTTTATGTAATTTACCGAAGAACCGAAGTGGAAATGCCGGCAAGAAAAGAAGAAGTTCAGCACGCAAAAGAAGAAGGAATTGAATTTCACTTTTTGCAAAACGCTAAAAGAATTTTGGGCGATGAAAAAGGCAGAGTAAAAGGAATGGAATGTCTGCGTTATGAGCTCGGCGAACCGGATAACTCAGGAAGAAGACGACCCGTAGTGATTAACAACAGTGAATTTATTATTGATTTGGATACCGTAATTGTAGCGATTGGTAACGGCAGCAATCCGTTAATCCATCAAACTACGCCGGAACTTCAGACAAATAAATGGGGAAATATTATTGTTGATGAAAATCAAAAATCATCAATGGATAAAGTATTTGCCGGCGGGGATATTGTACTTGGAGCAGCGACGGTTATTCTCGCAATGGGCGAAGGCAGAAAAGCCGCTGCCGCTATTAATGAGATGCTCGCAAAGGAATTGAAAAATTAATTTACTCTTTAGATTTTTTCTGTAAACTTAAATTTTCAAGAAAATCATTGTAGATGAATTTTGATTCCAAAGCTAAATTATGTATATGATTTTGAATATTTACAATTTTATTTACCAGTCTGGATATATTTACTTTCGTTAAATATTTCTTATTGTTTTCTTTATCGGAAATAATTTGAAGGAAAGTAAATAAAACGGAAAATTCACAAAATGTTTCAAGTCTTTCTTTGCTAAAATATTTTACGCTTTCATAATCATTAACATCAATAAAGGTTTGCGTAAATTCATTTTCCATAATACTTCTAAATAATTCTTGATTGCTATC
The DNA here is from genome assembly GCA_016713565.1 of Ignavibacteriota bacterium. Classification (NCBI taxonomy): domain Bacteria; kingdom Pseudomonadati; phylum Ignavibacteriota; species Ignavibacteriota bacterium. Next base: position 596,157 of record JADJOX010000008.1, on the reverse strand, counting down.
TAACAGCAAATCATAAATTTTACCAACGCTTCTTAATTTTATAAACTTATCAAAATCAATTTCAAAATTTGCAAAATTATCTTTTTCATTTAACATCAAGTTCAGCAGAATTGTATATCTAAATCCTTCATTTTGGTTAACTGTTTCCAATATATTTTGGATGGATTTTGTAATGCGTATATTCTCAGGAAATTCATCACTTACTTTTTCATTTAAAATAAGTTCCTTTGTACATTGAATTAGTTCATAGATTACTAATACAGCAAAACTTAATTTATTCCTTTGTGAAATAATTTCTTCAAATTGCAGTTCGGCTTTTGTCTTCTTTGTTTTTCCGGTTTTTTTAATATGGCCCATTCCAGCCAGCATTGCTAAATTCAATAATCTATCATTTAATTTCGAGTCAATCACATCATGTTTTATATCTGTGTTAAAATGATTTTTAAATTTGAAAATGAAATTCGAAAATTCATCAATTATCTTTTCATTTATACCTTCAATTTTTTTCTGATCAAATTTAACGTCGAATATCTCGTCTAAAAACAAATTTAGTTTTTCAGATAATAATATATTCTCAAATGAATGCTGCAAAGGTATAAGTTTATTTTCTTCCAATTTTTCTTTTACATTCCAAATTGGCTTACCGTAATTCTCCTTATAAAAATTATAAACAAATCCGGATTGGTCATAAATTTCTTCAAAATGCAGAAAGATTCTGTATTCAAATCCATTTAATGATAAAAAGAGTCCGTTTTGGTGAATATCTTTTCCGTTAAAAATATAATCGTTTTGGTGTGTAAAATCCTTAAATATATAAAAATGGAAATCACTGTTCTTAATGTTGAAATTTTCCGCAACATTAATATTCGTCAAATATTTATGTGAATTTGATGATTTTAATTTTTGCCTGGAAAAATTAATATATCCGGAAGTAGATTCAAATTTATTATTGTAGATCACCAAAGCCTTTTCGTTTTGAAATGAATTACTGAAAGCATAAACATTTTCATTTACTTTTCTGTGATCTAAAAAGTCATAAAACCAAAAATTATCTACTTCGGCAAATAAATACCTTTTTCCCAAAACCGGAAAAATTTCTTTCGCGTGTCTTTCCACTAACCAATCTTTTGGATTTTCATTGTAATATGCGCGCTGATATTCCATGCCGTATTTTTCAGTATATCCTTCAATTTGTCCGTGAGCCAGCATCGGCAAACCGGGAAGAGTGCACATTAATAACAATACCCCAAAATATTTATCATCCGTGCCGAATTGATTTATTGCCGTTTCTTCGTCAGGATTGCTCATAAAATTTACATATCGTTTTAAAATTTCCGGTTCAAACTCTAATGTGTTTGTAATCAATTCTCTATACTTTGAATTTTCTTCTTTCATCATCATGTGCATAAAAGCGCTGTTGTATACTCTATGCATTCCAAGTGTTCTCACAAAATAACCTTCCATCAGCCAAAATGCTTCTGCAAGCAAAAGCGTTTCGGGCATTTCATCATTAATTCTGTCAACAACTTCACGCCAAAATTCCTTTGGGAAAAGTTCGTCGAATTCTTCTCTAGTCAACGCAAAATCGGATCGTGATGGAATGTCTCCTCCCTTCCCCGGTTCAGGATACCATAATCTTGAAAAGTGTTTTTTTGCCAGCGTCATCGCCGCGTCAAATCTTATAACTGAAAATTTTCTAGCAACGTCAAATATTTTTTGGATAACTGCTTCTCTGACTTCAGCCTTAAGCATATTCAATTGAGCAGTATCATTCCACGGCATATTGGTTCCGTCATTACCGTGATAAATATATTTTACTTCACCGGTATTTATATTCTTTCTTTGAAATACAACTGCCGCGTCTTTCATCTGCCAATATTGATCTTCAATTTTAATTTCAATTCCCGGCTGCTCTGATAAATTTGTGCCTGTAAAATTATAATTTGGGAATGGCGGATAATCCAGCTGTATAAAATATTCGGGATGTTCAATAACCCAACGCGAATAAATTCCCGTATGATTCGGAACCATATCGCTTGCAAGTCTAATTCCGACAGATTTCGCGTTTTGATTAAAAACATTATATGCTGCTTCACCTCCGATATCATGCGCAATTTCATAATCGTAAAGAGAATAAGCCGACGCGACCGCGTCAATATTTCCCATCAAATGTTTTATTCTTTTTGACGCGTTGCTTCTTTCCCAAATGCCAATTAACCAAAGTGAATTTATATTCCATTTTTTCAATTGTTCCAATTCTTCAATTGGAATTCTGTCTAATGTTCTTATTTCTCTTTGGTATTTTTTGGAAAGCTGATCCAGCCAAACGTAAATGTTTTTTGCAATCAAAACTAATTTGGGCATCCAATTCGTGTCAGGTGTAAATTGTTCAAACTCTTCATAATCTTTTGTTGATTCTTCCGCGTAATTGAATTTTGATTTACCGAGTACAAAACTTGTTGCGTCAATTTGTTTTCCTTTGTATTGCGGGACTATCGTTGGGGCTCCGCCTCCTCCGTCAAATCCGCCGAACTGCTGGTCAAATTTTAAACTTTCTATAAATAGATCTTTGCCGCTTTCAATTTTTCTCATCAATTCAGTATCAATAGAAATTCCCCATTCATTCTTAATAAATTCCAATTGGTCCCAAATACTATTGGAGTGTTTTAAGATGGGCATTTTTAAAAACGTAAACAAATCTAAATTCTTTTTCCCAACCTTAAATTCTTCTTTCTTAAAAAAACTTTCCAAATTTTGAAGCGTGGATTTATAAGATTTCTTTTCATCGATATATTCTTCGTTAAATAATTCCTTAAGTTTTGTGAACGCGGGATTTAAATTCGCCAAATGCAGCAATATCATTTCTTCAATTAGAAGTTCTCTGTTTTGTACATTTCCTGAAAACTGATTTAGGTATTCTTCGGGTTTTAATTCATTCTTATAAACTTTCTGCGGAGGAAACACTTTAATAAAATTCAGCAAAAGATCGTCAAAATTATTTTCTCCTAAATTTTCCTTTGTACTTTTTATTGCCTCAGTGAACGCGTTTGGAAAGTTTTCTTTAAAATATTTTCTAATAGCAAAATGAAATATTTCGTCAATTAATCCTGCGGCGTTAACTTCGCCGGGAGAAAGATGCTCATATAAATTTCTCTTAGAATTAATTTTTTGGGTAAAAACTCTGACTTGATAAAAATTCGCAAAAATTACATTCCCGGTAATTGAAAAAAATAACTCATCTAACTCATATTTTTCACGCAAATGTTTAGCAACATGAAATTCAAAGGAAATTAGGCCGGATAAAGAAGAGTTTTTCATTTTTGCACCTAAAATTGAAGTATTTTTAATCGTTTAAAATATAGTTAATTATATTCTATTCTTCAGATTTAATTATTCAAAAAATATTATGATTATTAATAATTTTGTTAAATACATTACTTAACTTCTTCAATAAATTGATAAATAATTGCTATTAAAGTATATTTTACGTTTGGATTACAAAATAAAATAAGAAATTCAATGTCAGCCACGCCTTTAATGGCTCAATATCATAAAATTAAAAATCAGCATCCGGATACAATTTTATTATTCAGGGTGGGCGATTTTTTTGAAACATTTGAAGATGACGCAAAAACCGCTTCAAAAGTTTTAGGTATTACATTGACTAAAAGAGCAAACGGGAAAGCTGGCGAAGTTCCGCTTGCGGGTTTTCCGCATCACGCCATTGATGCTTATCTGCCGAAGTTGGTAAAAGCGGGTTACAGAGTTGCCGTTTGCGAGCAGACTGAAAATCCTAAATTCGCAAAAGGAATTGTAAAAAGAGACGTTGTAGAAGTCGTTACTCCCGGAGTAGTTTTTTCGGATAAATTACTTGAACATAAAAAAAGCAATTACTTGGCTTCAATTTTTCTTTCAGATAATTTTGCCGGAATTTCATATTGCGATATTTCAACTGGCGAATTTTACACTTTCGAATCACCCATTTTAAAAATATCTGAACAGATAGAAATAATTCAGCCGGCTGAAATTATTACGGCAAAAAAACAATTTGCCGAGATTAATGATATTGTAAACCAGACAAAATATCATTGTAAAATTACGAGAGTAGATGATTGGGTTTTTACAAGCGATTACGCAAATGACCTGCTGAAGGAACAATTTAAAACTCAAACTTTAAAGGGATTTGGAATTGAAAATTTATTTTCAGGAATTATTTCCGCCGGATCGATTTTATATTATTTAAAGGATACTCAAAAATCAAATTTAAGCCATATTACAAAAATCTCTTTGTATAATTCATCTGAATATATGTATTTGGATTTGTCGACAAAAAGAAATTTAGAAATTCTTTATACAATGCAGGATGGACAAAGAGAAGGTTCTCTTATCTCGGTTTTAGATAAAACAAAAACGGCAATGGGCGCTAGATTACTGAAGAAATGGATTAACGCTCCATTGAGAAATAAAGATCAGATTGATAATCGATTGGAATGCGTTGAAGATTTTTATAAAAATAAAAGCCTTAGAAAAAATCTTCAAAATGAATTTAAAGAGATTGGCGATTTGGAACGACTGATCTCAAAGGTCTGCACAAACAGAGCAAACCCTCGTGAATTGGTTTATTTAAAAAATTCAATAAAAAAAATTCCAATCTTAAAACAATTATTGGATCAGTCAAAATCTGAAATTGTAGGATTAATAAATTCAAAACTATTTGATTTAGAAGAAATATTTGAAAAAGTTGAACTTGCGATTGTTGATGATCCGCCGATTTCAATTACAGACGGCGGTATTATAAGAAATGGTTTTAATGAAGAATTGGACGAACTGAGAGACCTCTCAATAAATGCAAAAAGCTGGATCGCAAATCTTCAGAAGACTGAAAGAGAAAGATCGAATATTCCTTCTTTAAAAGTTAGTTATAATAAAGTTTTCGGTTATTACATTGAAATAAGCAATGCGCATAAAAATAAAATTCCGGAAAATTATGTAAGAAAACAAACTTTGGTTAACGGCGAAAGATACATTACTCCCGAATTAAAGGAATATGAAGATAAAATTTTAAATGCCGAAGAAAATATCGGTAATCTTGAGTATCAATTATTTAACGAAGTCAGATTGGTTGTCGCTAATGAAGCCGAAAAAATTCAAAAAAATGCGCAACTTATTGCAATGCTTGATTGTTACTTGTCCTTTGCCGAATGCGCAGATGAATTTAATTACGTTAAGCCTGAAATTACAAACAGCGATGAATTATCGGTTAAAAACGGACGTCATCCCGTTGTAGAAAGAATTTTACCGGCAGGCGATAAATTTACTCCAAACGATTATTTCCTTAAAAATTCTGATACACAAATAATAATTTTAACCGGACCGAATATGGCGGGAAAATCTGTTTATCTTCGTCAAATTGGTCTAATTGTTCTCCTTGCGCAAATTGGATCTTTTGTACCCGCTGAAACCGCAAAGATTGGCATAGTAGATAGAATCTATACAAGAGTTGGCGCGAGTGATAATATTTCGGCGGGTGAAAGTACGTTCCTTGTGGAGATGCAGGAAGCCGCAAATATTTTAAATAACGCTACATCTAAAAGTTTAATTCTTCTTGATGAAATTGGAAGAGGTACAAGCACTTTCGATGGACTTTCAATCGCATGGGCTATTACAGAATATTTGCATGAGAATCCTAATATGAACGCAAAGACTTTGTTTGCGACACACTACCACGAATTGAATGAAATGTCGGAAATTTTTCCAAGAATTAAAAATTTCAAAGTTGAAGTTAGAGAATACGACGATAAAGTAATTTTTCTGCACAAAGTTTCTTCGGGTGGCGCGGATCACAGTTATGGAATTCAAGTAGCGCAAATGGCTGGACTGCCGGATTTTGTTACAAAAAGAGCTAAGCAAATTTTACTAAATTTGGAAGATAAAGAATTAACTCCCTATGAAATTAAAAAACAGAAAATTCAAAAATTCAAACAAAATGAATTACAAATAAATCTCTTTGAAATGAAGGACGAAGAATTAAGAAATGAAATTGCTAACATTTCTGTGGATAATATGACTCCGATTGAAGCTCTGAACGCTTTGAATGAATTGAAGAAAAAAATAAATAAGGAACCTTAATGAAAAAAATACTTTTTAGCTTATTGGCATTTCTTGGTTTAATAAGCTTTAACAGCTGTAATAATTATACTCCTGAAGAAAAGGAATATATTAATTCGATAGAAGAAAATAGAAATGTAGTAGACGAATGGATGAAAGATAATCAAAATTCACCTTTTAATTACAAAGGGAAAGTTGAATATAGCGGACTAAAATATTTTGACGTTGATCCTGATTTTGTATTTAAAAGCAAGTTTATCGAATACGATGAAAAAGTCGATATTCCAATTTTAGGAACAAAAGGCGAAAAAAGAGCGGCATTGAGAATCGGATATTTATCTTTCAACAAAGACAATAAAGATTATAAACTTAACGTATATGCAAATATGGGTCAAGACAGTTCAGTTTATTACAGTATTTGGTTTACAGATAAGACAACTAGCAGACAAACCTACGGCGTCGGACGTTATTTATCATTTGAACTTGATCCAAACAAAGATCATATTTACACAATTGATTTTAATTTAGCTTTTAATCCGTATTGTGCATACAATGCAAACTATTCTTGTGCAATACCTTCGCAAGACGATTACTTGGATTTGGCAGTTACTGCCGGTGAAAAAATTTATCATGATTAAAGAAAAGGATAATTAAAATGGTTATTATTTTAGAAAACAACGCAACCACAGAGCAAATAAATAATATCAAAAAACACTTAGAAGATTTCGGTTTTAAAATCCATGAATCTGCAGGAGTGCAAAGAACCATTCTTGGCGCAATTGGAGTTAAACCCGATTTTGACACCAGAATAATTAGAATATTGGAAGGCGTTGCCGACGTTTACCGCGTCACTTCCCCTTTTAAATTAGCCAGCCGTAATTTCAAAGAAGAAAAAACCGTGGTTAGAATAAAAGACGTTGAAATTGGAGGAAGTAAAATTGCGGTTATGGCAGGTCCATGTTCGGTTGAAAGTGAAGAACAAATATTTAAACTTGCGGAAGTTGTTGCAAGATCAGGCGCAAAAATTCTTCGCGGCGGAGCGTTCAAACCTAGATCATCACCTTACTCATTTCAAGGAATGGGAGAAGAAGGCTTAAAATTAATGCGACAAGCAGCCGATAAATACGGCTTGTTAGTTATAACTGAAGTGATGCAGATGGACCAAATTGACCTAATTGGGAAATACACTGATATTTTTCAATTGGGCGCAAGAAATATGCAGAATTTTTCATTGCTGAAAGAACTTTCTTTAAATAATATTCCTGTAATGATAAAGAGAGGTTTAGCCGCAACTATTGAGGAATGGTTAATGTCAGCAGAATATGTTTTGGCAGGTGGAAATAAAAATGTAATTCTTTGCGAAAGAGGCATTAGAACATTTGAAACATATACGAGAAATACATTTGACCTTTCGGCAATTCCAATTGTTCATAAGAAAAGTCATTTACCTGTTGTTGCGGATCCATCACACGCAACCGGATTTAGAGACCAAGTTCCGCCAATGGCAAGGGCGGCAGTTGCCGCGGGAGCCGACGCGTTGATGATTGAAATTCATCACGATCCGGAAAATGCCTTATCCGATGGTCCCCAGGCATTATTGCCGGATACTTTTATTAATTTAATGGATGAACTAAGAGCAATTGCCAATGCTATAGGAAAAACTATTTAACTTTTGGAATAATGACTACGAAGATTGAAAATGTTGCTATTATCGGTTTAGGTTTAATCGGCGGTTCTATTGCTAAGGCATTAAAAAACAGCGACCGCCGTTTTTTTATTTCCGCTTTTGATGAACAAAATGTTTTGCAAAAAGCATTACTGCAAAATGTTATTGATAAGTCATTAACTTTACCCGAAGATGCAGTTAAATCAGATCTTATATTTTTATGTCTTCCCTTAGATACAAATATTGATTTCTTTAAAACAATTGCGCCTCTTTTAAATGAAAATTCAATTTTAACCGATGTATCCGGTGTTAAATATGTTTTTCAAAAAGAATGGGATAATTTAAAAAGTAAAGGAATTTATATCGGCGGACATCCAATGACCGGAAAGGAAGTCGGCGGATATGATAATTCCGATCCGTTACTATTTGAAAATACGGTTTATATTATCACAGAAGATCTTACCAAAAATGATAAACTGAATGATTTTAAAAATATAATTGAATTGCTTGGCGCTAATATTCTGCATATTCCGTCAAAACAGCATGACGTTATAGCCGCCAGCGTTAGCCACCTTCCACAATTGCTTGCTGTTTCATTGGTTAATACCGCAAGCGTAAAAACTGAAGACTATAATTTTTTAGATTTAGCAGCCGGCGGTTTTAGAGATATGACAAGAATTGCTTCAAGCGATTTTAAGATCTGGGAATCAGTAATTGTTAAAAATAAAAATCAAATTTTAAATGCTATAGACGGATTTGAAATTGAATTAATGAAATTAAAAAAATGGATTAAAAATAATGAATTGAATTATATTGAAAATTATTTTAATTCAGCCAGAAAGCATAGAGATGAGATTCCAAAAAACAGCAAAGGATTTTTAACACCAATTTACGATATTTTCATTTTCGTAAAAGATGAGCCGGGTGTAATAAGTAAAATTTCCACCAAACTTTTTGAAAACAATATAAACATTAAAGATATTGAGCTACTGAAAATTAGAGAAGGTAACGGCGGTACTTTTAGAATTTCATTTGAATCAAAAGATGTTGCCGAAAAAGCGAAGATATTGATAACCGAATTAGGATTTAAATTTAGAGAACACTAATTGTTTTAATGAAATAAATCATTAAGTGAAGTATCCAAAAATAAATTGTTATGTTTTATTATATTCTAATTATTTAAAATTATAAATGCTTTATTTCACTAAAAATATTTAAACGTTTTTTTGATTTTTATAACTTTCTCTTTGTTGAATTTCTAATTTGAAATGATTAATAATAATCGAATTCTGATAGTTGATGCTCTGCGCGGTTTTGCTCTTTTAGGAATTGTGCTGATCCATTCTGTGGAACATTTTGATTTTTTCTATCCTCCACAAATTAATTTATTATTTTCCGCTGAATTCGACGCAAAAATTATGGATTTGGTTTTTCTTTTGATTAGCGGAAAAGCATATTCGATTTTTGCACTTATGTTCGGCATTAGTTTTTTCATTCAAATGGAAAGAAACAAACAAAGAGGAATTGATTTTTCCAAACGGTTTTTATGGAGACTCACTATTTTATTTATTTTTGGTTTTATCCACTCTCTTTTTTACGAAGGAGATATTCTGCATATTTACGCTTTGTTAGGTTTTCCTCTAATTATTTTTAATAAATTCAGTAATAAAACTTTACTAATTACCGCATTACTGCTTTTTGTCCAAATCCCTTTATTTTACCATTTGGTAAATTCTCTTATTTATCAAAATTATGTTTATACAGAATCATTAGGTTCCGGACTGTGGGAAATAGGAGCAAAGACTTACGCTACTGGAAATTTAATAGATGTAATCAAATATAATAATTGGAATGGACGAATTGCAGTTTGGGGTTGGACAATTTACAACGGAAGAATTCTTCAATTGATCGGTTTATTTTTAGTCGGATTGATTCTGGGCAGAAGAAAATTCTTTAATAATCTTGAAACAAACAAAGGATTCTTAATAAAATCATTAATTTTCGGACTTATTGCCGCAATGTTATTAGGTTTTATTTCAACTTCGGGAGTAGCTGAAAATTTAACAGAAACCTCCAAAAATATTTTTGGTAAGGTTTTGCAATCATATACAAATTTAGTTTATACGGGATTGATAATAATTGCTTTTTGCCTTATCAACTTAAAATTTAAAGATGCAACAGTATTTCGTCTGCTGTCCAATTTTGGAAGAATGAGTTTATCAAACTATTTATTTCAATCATTAATTGGCGTAACATTATTTTATAATTTTGGATTTGGTTTATACAGATATTTGGGTTCGACTTGGAGTTTAATTTATGGAATAATTTTCGTCAGCCTTCAAATTGCGATATCTAATTTTTGGTTTAAACATTTTCACTACGGTCCTTTTGAATGGCTTTGGAGAGCAATTACATATTTTGATTTCAATCTTAAATTTAGAAAATAAAAAACGGAGTGTAAAAATGAAATTAGTAAAAATTTTATTCATAACAATTTTAGGCATTATGATTACAGACAATATTTACTCGCAGGATTGGGCAAATTTAAATAGATTTAAGAGTGAAAATGAAAATTTAACTTTGCCAAAACCGGACGAAAATAGAGTTGTGTTCATGGGGAATTCAATAACACAAGGATGGATTGAACAATGTCCGGAATTCTTTGAAGGTAAACCATATGTTAACCGAGGAATTAGCGGACAAACAACGCCGCAGATGGTGTTAAGATTTAGGCAAGATGTTGTTGATTTAAAACCAAAGGTTGTTGTTATTCTTGCCGGAACAAATGACATAGCTGGAAATACCGGTCCCTCAACTTTGGAAATGATTTTGGATAATTTGAAATCAATGACAGATATTGCTAAGGCCAATGGAATTAAAGTTATTCTATCTTCCATACTTCCGGCTTTTGATTATCCTTGGAAACCGGGTGTAAATCCAAATGAAAAAATACCAGCATTAAATAAAATGATCAAAGATTATGCGGATCAAAATGACGTAATTTATTTGGATTATTTTTCCGCAATGACTGACGAAAGAAATGGTCTTCCAATAGAATTATCTGAAGACGGAGTTCATCCAAATGTTGATGGATATAAAATTATGGAACCATTGGTTGAAGAAGCAATTGAAAAAGCATTAGAAAAATAGAAACTTGCTTTTAAATTTTAGATCGAAGAAATAGGTATCTAAATAAATTGAGAAATTAATGAAGAGAATGAATTTTATTTTCTCTTCATTTTTGTGTTAAATATGATGCGGATTTTTCCGCACATCTTTCACCATCAACAGCGGCAGAAACTATTCCGCCCGCATATCCGGCTCCTTCCCCTGCCGGAAATAATCCTTCAATTTCAACATGCATTAGTGTTTCAGAGTTTCTCGGGATTCTAATGGGAGAGCTTGTTCTCGATTCAATCGCTAAAATTTGCGCTTCTTCCGTATAAAATCCTTTCATTTTTTTGTTGAATTCCATTAATGATTTTTTCAAACTATCGGAGATTTGTTTTGGAAAAAGTTCATTTAAATTAGCTGACTTTAAACCCGGAATATATGATGATTTTGGTAAACTTTTTGAATTTTTGTTATTTGTAAAATCAGTCAATCTTTGAGCCGGCGCTGATTGTTTTCCTCCACCAAATTGATAAGCAGAAATTTCCAATTCCTGCTGAAATTTTAATCCGGCGAATTCCTTAAAATGAGTCAAATGTTGCCAATCTTTTTCGTTTACCTCAACAACAATTCCGCTGTTCGCATATGGTGAATTTCTTTTGGAAACAGACATTCCGTTCAAAACCAATTCATTTTGATTTGTAGAAGCCGGAATTATTATTCCCCCTGGACACATACAAAATGAGTAAACGCCTTTATTATTTACTTGGCAAGCTAAACTGTAATTGGCGGCCGGTAAATTTTCATGTCTAATTTTTGAATGATATTGAATTGAATCGATAAGTTCTTGCGGATGTTCAATCCTTACACCAACCGCAAAAGGCTTTGCGTCCAATTTCAAATTATGCTTTTTAAATATTTCATAAATATCTCGTGCCGAATGTCCGGTTGCTACTATTACAGAATCTGCATAGTATTCTTCTGAATTATTTACAACTACACCTATGATTTTTTTTTCCGCTAAAATGAAATCCGTAACTTTAGAATTAAAATGAATTTCTCCGTTACAGTTTAAAATTGTTTCTCTAATATTTTGAATTATTTTAGGTAATTTGTTTGAACCGATATGCGGATGTGCGTCAACAGCGATTTCTTTATTTGCTCCATGATAGATCAGTAAATCCAATATTCTGTTTACATTCCCTCTTTTGTTTGATCTGGTATATAATTTTCCGTCGCTGTAAGTGCCCGCGCCGCCTTCACCAAAACAGTAATTTGAATCTTCATTTACAATTCCATTCTTCATTACGGATTTTAAATCAAATCTGCGATCTCTAACATTTTTTCCACGCTCGAAAATTATTGGTTTTACGCCTGACTCAATAAATTTTAGAGCAGAAAATAAACCAGCCGGACCGCTTCCAATAATTATAACTTTTTTATTTTTGTTTACCGGATTGAATTGAAAATTTGAATTAATTTCTTTGGGCGTTTCATTTATAAAGACATTTATTTTTATTCTGAATACAGTTCGTCTTCTGGAATCAATTGATTTCTTTAGAATCAAAATTGAATCAATTTCATTAGTATTTAATTTTAGATTTTCCGCGGAAAGTTTTTTAAGATAATCGTAATCGTTAATAAAATCCGGAAGGACGGAAAGCTCAAGCTCTTTTATCATTTTAATGTCCTCTACTTATGAGGAAAATTTTTAATTATTTAGATTTACTGGGAAAGCAATTTACAATAATTTAAATCAAGAAAAAAACAGAACAAACTGAGCAAAATCAATAAGTCGATTTATTAAGTCCGCCATCAACAACAATGGTTTGACCATTAACATAACCGCCGATTTCGGAAGCCAAATAAACAACCGCGGAAGCAATTTCTTCCGGCTTAGCCAGTCTTTTCAAAGGAATATCATTTGCCATTTTAATTATCATTTCATCTTTAGAAATTTTAGCTTCATTTGCTCTTACTTTTGCAAGTTCTTCCAATCTTCCCGTTAATGTTAAACCAGGCGCAACATTATTTACCGTTATATTAAATTGTCCAACTTGATTTGATAACGTTTTTGCAAACGCGGTAACCGCGCTTCTAAACGCGTTTGAAAGAAGTAAATTATCGATTGGCTGTTTTACTGAAATTGATGTGATATTAATTATTCTTCCCCAATTATTCTCTTTCATTTTAGGAAGCGCTAATTTTGTAAATCTAACGGCGCTTTTTAATACTTGATCAAAAGCAAAATTCCAATTTTCTTCAGAAAGTGTTTCAAAGTAACCGGGAACGGGTCCGCCGCAATTATTTACCAAAATATCCAATCTGCCAAATTTCTCAATTACAAATGAAACAGTATTTTCAATTTCTTCTTTTTTATTTATATCGCATTTAATGTATAAAACCTCGCGGTTAAATTTTTCCTTAATTTCCGCGGCGGTATGCTTTAATTTTTCCGTATTGCTTGAGCAGATTACTACACTGCAATTTTCTTGAAGAAAAAGTTCGGCAACTGCTCTGCCAATTCCGGTACTTGCGGCAGTAACTAGAACAACTTTATTTTGTAAACTTAAATTCAAACTCAATTCCCTTGTTAATTTCTATTAACAATTTGCTCTGTATCAAGAGCAATAACCAATTCCTCGTTTGTAGGAATTCTTAAAACCTTAACCGGTGAATTTGGTTTCGTCACTATACATTCACCTTTTGCGTTTTTATTTAGTTCATCATCCAATTGAATTCCAAGAAAATCTAAATTACTGCAAACATCTTTTCTTACTTTTACGGAATTTTCGCCAATTCCGCCGGTAAATACCAAAGCATCCAAACCGCCTAAAGCAGCTGCATTCGATGCAACGTATTTTTTGAGTCTGTATGTAAATACATCGAAAGCATAAGTCGCTTTTTTATCGCCTTCGGCAACAGCTTGTTCAATTTCTCGCATATCGCTGCTCTCACCGCTAATTCCTACAAGTCCGCTGTGCTTATTAAGCATTGTATTCGCTTCAGAAATTGAGAGTTCTTCTTTTCCCATAATGTATGTAATAATTGAAGGATCAAGATCACCGCTTCTTGTTCCCATCAGCAAACCTTCCAACGGTGTAAATCCCATCGATGTATCAATGGACTTTCCATTTTTTATTGCGGCCATACTTGCGCCGTTTCCAAGATGAGCAGTAATTATTTTTAATTCCTCGTAAGGTTTTCCCAATATATCAGCGGCTCTTTGTGAAACATAACGATGAGACGTTCCGTGAAATCCATATCTTCTTATTTTATACCTTTTGTAAAGTTTAAATGGAATTCCGTATAAGTAAGCATGAGGCGGCATTGACATATGAAAAGCCGTATCGAATACACCGCACTGCGGAATATTTGGAAGATGCTCTTTTGCGGCTGCAATTCCCTTTAAATTCGGCGGATTATGCAGAGGTGCTAATTCAATATTTTCGCGCAATGCTTTCAGTACATCATCGGTAATTAATACAGATCCGCTGAAATCTTCACCGCCGTGCACAACTCTATGACCAACGGCGTCAATTTCATTCTTGTTAGAAATTACTCCATGGTTTGGACTCAATAAAACCGCAATTACATATTCCATAGCAATTGAGTGATCCAAAATTTCACCAACAATTCTAATTTTTTCTTTGCCTTTAGGCTCATGTGTAAGAACAGCGCTGCTCATTCCAATTCTTTCAATCATTCCTTTTGCAAGCGCATCTTTTGTATTCGTTTCAATCAATTGGTATTTGATAGACGAACTTCCGCAATTTAATACTAAAATTTTCAACTAAAATTTCCTTAATTTATTCTATAATATTTCCATCGTCGTCATACTTGAAAAATCCTTCTTTCGATTTTTTTCCAAGTTTTCGTTCTCTTACCAATTTTCTTAGCAGCGGACATGGTCTATATCTCGGTTCGCCCAATTTTTTCCATAACTGCTCCATCCAAGTTAAAACTTCGTCTAATCCCATTGAATCTGCTAATTCCAAGGGACCCATTTTAAAATTGTAACCAAGTTTCATGGCAATATCAATATCTTTCGCCGAAGCAATTCCTTCAAGTAAAATGTGCATGGCTTCATTTAGTAAAGGAACAATTGCTCTTGTTGTAACAAATCCCGGATATTCATAAACTTCAATTGCGGTTTTACCAATTTTGCGGGCAAATTTTTTCGATTTCAAAACGGTATCATCAGAAGTATCCATTCCTTTTACAAGCTCAACCAAAGGAACTTTTGGAACCGGATTCAAGAAATGCATGCCGATAATTTTATCTCTTCTGTTTGTAACTTCCGCAATTTCAGTTAAGCTTAAAGTTGATGTATTGGAAACAAAAATTGTCTCCGGATTGGCAATTTCATCTAACTTTTTGAATAAAATTCTTTTCAGCTGATAATTTTCAACAATAGCTTCAATTATCAAGTCGCATTCAGCAACTTCCTCAAGATCCAAACTCCATCTAATTCTACTCAATATAGATTTCATTTCACTTTCGGTCATTGCCCATCTTTCAATTTCGTACCTCATTGAATTTTGGATTTTTTCTTTGGCTAATTCTAGATTTTTTTGATCTTTTTCAATAATTATTACATCTAAACCTGAAGAAGCAATGGTTTGAGCAATTCCTTGTCCCATTACGCCGGCGCCAATAATTGCCACATATTCAATTTGATCTTTATTTTCGGTTGCCGGAGTTTCACCAAGCAAATCTTCTAATTTTAATTTTTTTTCTTCCATAATTCTTTTTTTATTAATGAGATTAATTCAATTGAATTATCAAGATTTGTACCACAAAATTATTTATGAATTATTAAATATTCGATGAATTAATAATCTTTTTTACTAAAAATGATAATACTGAAGTATAGAACGAGAATTAAAAATGCCAATGAGGTTAAAATCGGTTGAAAATCTTCAATTCCATATCCAAGCGCCAATTCAGTAGTCATTGATCCAAGTTCTGATGTTTTAGGAATAATGTAATAAAGAAAATCCATTATATAATTTAAAACGGTGTTATTTAAAAAATAACCTATGGATTCTCTTGCGTTTAATATTGGAGAAAAAATAAAGAAAATAAGATAGGATATCATCATTGCCAAAACAGAACTTTGTGTTAAAATTCCCATAAGAATTATTAACGAATATAATGAGGCAAAAGCAAATGTTATTGTAAAAATGCTAAGTAAAAAACTTGGGTCCCAAATTGAAAATTTAATTCCAATCAAAATCCAAATAGAAATAATTAAATAAGCAATATTCAGCAGAACAATTAATACTCCGCCGAGAAATTTGCCTAAAATTAATTGAGCGCGTGAAACCGGTTTGGAAAGCAGTAAATCAATATTACCTTTTTCCAGCATATTGGGAATGAAACTTGAAGCCGAAAAAATTGACAAAAACAATCCCCCGCCAAAAAGCGGAGCGACTATAAATAATTTCAAACCTTTTACTAATTCCTCTGAAACATCGCCAATGTTTACACCTTTTGAATTATACTGTAAAAAATTTTCCGCAGAAACGAATCCGAATAAAAGAGCAAAAACAATTATTGTAAACGTTGAAATCGCAAAAAATGCTACGATAATTTTTCTCGATATTGCTTCTCTGATTGTAAAGTTCGATATGGTTAATATATTATTCATTCGGTTTTTTCTCTGTAATTGATTTAATAAACATATCTTCTAGCGATATCTTTTTCTGACTGAAACTTTTGATATTGATATTTGATCTTCTCAATTCATCCATAAATAAATTCGAAATTTTATTATCAGAAATTTCCAATTCAATTATGCTTCCGTTTATGTTAAACTTATAAGTTTTGCTTAAGTTTTCGATCAAATTATTATTTAAGATTTCTTCCGTTTCAATTATGCAAATTTCTTTTGTAACGGTTAGTTCTTCTACGCTTCCTACTCTAACTAATTTACCTTCATTTAATATTGCGACTTTATCTGATACCAACTCAACTTCGGAAAGCAAATGACTGTTTAAGAAAAGTGTTTTTCCTTGATTCTTTAAATCCTTTAAAATATCTCTAATTTCTTTTCTTCCAACGGGATCGATTCCATCTGTTGGTTCATCTAAAAATATTATTTCCGGATCGTGAATTATTGCCTGCGCTAATCCTAATCTCTGCATCATTCCTTTTGAATATTTTTTTATTTTTGTTTTCCGCCATTTTTCCATTTTTACTAGATTAAGCACTTCGGTAATTTTTGGCGAATTCTTATCAATCTCAAATCCGTTTAATTTGGAATAATACAAAATTACTTCTTCACCATTTAGATAATTCGGGAATTTGTGGTTTTCAGGCAAATATCCAATTTTTTTTCTTATTTCATAGTTCGAAACATTCTCATCAAGAATCGACGCGCTTCCGCTCGTTGGAAAAATAATTCCCAATAAGATTTTAATTAGTGTTGTTTTACCTGCACCATTTGGTCCAAGCAGACTAAAAATTATACCCTTTTCAACATTAAGCGAAACGTTATCTAAGGCAACAATTCCATTTTTATTTAACGTTTTAGTCTTAAATATTTTAGTTAGATTTTTAACTTCAATCGAATTCATTATTTCTTTAAATTTGTAATAAGTTATTGTAAAGATAGAATTATTCTTTGTTTTTCCGAAATTATTATTATTGAATATGCTTTTAAATAAATTACAAGAATTTTTTGGCTTTGATAAATTTCGTTCCGGACAGGAACAAATTATAATTGACATTTTAAATAAAAAAAATGTCCTCGCGATTATGCCTACCGGAGCCGGAAAATCAGTTTGTTATCAGCTGCCCTCATTAATTTCCGATTCATATTCAATAATTATTTCACCGCTTATTTCTTTGATGCAGGATCAAGTCAATTCCTTAAATCAAAATAATAAAACTGCGGCTTTCATTAACAGCTCTTTAGACTTTCATGAGTCGGAAAAAGTTCTAAATGAATTACAAAATAGTAAAATAAAAATGCTATTTGTCTCTCCGGAAAGACTTAACAATTTAAACTTTGTACAAAGAATAAAAATGTTCAAGCCGGAATATCTTTTTATAGATGAAGCTCACTGCATAAGTGAATGGGGACATAATTTTAGACCAAGCTACAGAAATATCATAAATTTTGCTGAAGCAATTGAAGTAAAAAATATTTCAGCTTTTACTGCAACGGCAACCCCCGAAGTTAGAAAAGATATAATTGATCAGCTAAAATTTGTTAATCCTTCTATTCATATCACAGGATTTGAGCGAGAAAATATTTCTTTAAATGTTTTATTCGATAAAAGTAAAAAAGAAAAGATAATTGATATTTTATCTAAAGATAAAAAACCTACAATAATTTATGCGTCGACACGGAAACATGCCGAGCAGTTATCTGAATTTTTAAACCTTAATAAAATCGTAAATGAATTTTATCATGCTGGTTTAACAAATGAGTTAAGAAGAATTATTCAAGATAATTTTATAACAGGAAGAACAAAAATAATTGTTGCTACAAATGCTTTTGGAATGGGAATAGATAAAAAGGATATCGGCAATGTTATTCATTATAATATACCAAGTTCAATAGAAAATCTTTATCAAGAATTTGGAAGAGCGGGAAGAGATGGAACTGAATCTAAAGCTTATTTATTTTATACACACCGCGATAAAGAAATACAGGAATTTTTCATTCAGATCAGTAATCCAAATGTAGAGCAAATTAAAAAGTGCTATGACGCGATTTTGGATTATTATAAAATTGCGGTAAACAGTAAAACCGAGAAATTTTTGGAGATCAATAATGATCTGATTAAGTTAATTGAAAGCAAAGATATTAATAAAGGATTGATACCTTCTATAATTTCAATTCTGGAAGAAAGCAATTATTTAAAACTTCACGCTCAAAATTCATTTGCTCATTATATTCAAATAAAACTTTCGCAGAATGATCTGAAAAAATATTTAAAAGGAATGTATAATTCCGAACTTCAGGATTTTCTAATTCAATTAGTTAAAATTTTCGGCGGAACAATTTTTAATTCCAAAGTAGAGCTTAATTTTGATTTCCTTTATCAAAATTTTGGGTATAACAAAAAAGCAGTGGATCAATTTTTATTCACTCTTAATAACATTGGAATTATTGAATACGAGAAGCCTAAGTTCGTTCAAAAAATTTCAATGTTAACGGAACGCGTTTCAAGTAAAAATTTAAAGCTGAACAAAACAGAAATAAATAAAAAAATTCAGCTTGCCGAATATAAGCTCGATCAAGTTTTGGAATATGTAAATACGGATGAATGCAGATTTAAATTTATTCTGCAGTATTTTGGAGAAAGTCTGCAGAATTATAAATGCGGTAAATGTGATAATTGCACCGGAAATAAAAACTCGAAAAGTAATGATTTCATAAATGAAATAATTATAAGAACATTTAAAGAATTTAAAGGAGCGCTGACCGAAAACAGATTGCTTGGAATTCTGAAAGGAAGCTCACAGTCAAATATTGCAAAAAAAATTTCCACCTATGAAAATTGTAAATTTTATTCCATTAACGAGATCGAATCTTCCATACAATATTTATTGAATAAAAATATTTTAAAGGAAATTAATGACGAATTAGTTTTTAATCCTATGGAAGAACTTTTCTCAAGTGAAGATGAAGATTATGAAAGCTCAAAAGTTATAGATAATAAATATGAAAATAATTTAGAATTATTCAACAAACTCCGCGAAGAAAGG
This sequence comes from Ignavibacteriota bacterium, assembly GCA_016713565.1. Lineage (NCBI taxonomy): Bacteria > Pseudomonadati > Ignavibacteriota > Ignavibacteriota bacterium. The sequence goes on along the minus strand of JADJOX010000008.1, from coordinate 576,548 downwards.
GATTTAGCAGCTAAAAAATTCAACCAAAATCCACAGCTTATCTGCTCGGATAAAATACTAAGAGATATAATAAACGCAAATCCGCAAACTTCCTCGGCGCTATTGCAGATTGACGGATTTAACCAAAGAATGTTCAATAAAATAGGAGCTGAATTTCTTTCAATTTTAACAGAACACTATGCGAGTGAAAAACAAAACAGCATTGCAGGTAAACTGCCGAAGCATATTTCTCAGACATACGATTTGGTTATTAAGAAATATTCATTACACGATATTTCGAAATTACTCAAACTTCCGGAATCTATTGTTTCAATTCAAATAGAAACAATAATAAGTTATTATCCGGAAATGGATTTTCATTCACTGTTAATGAAAGAAGAGTTTGAGATTATTGAAAAAAATATTTTAGATTTTTCGGAAGATTTGAAAACTATTAAAAGCCGAATCGATAAAAATATAAGTTACTCAAAGATAAGAATTGTAAAAGCTATTCTAAAAGCAAAGTCTATTTCGCTTGGTTAGATTTAAGCGTATCTAAATATGTTTGCGAAAGATTAAAAAATTCATTCCATTTTTCATCATCAAACTTTAGTGATTTATATTTTTCATAATATGATAAGGAATCGATATCGTATTTTTTAAAGACCTCGTCTTTTTTTATTTTCAGCGAGTCGGTACCGGAATAAAAATCCTCAACAACTAGCAAATCAACATACACTTTAGAAAGTGTATCAATATCAAGTTTTTTATGGCCATCGCAGTTTTGAAACGTAATTAAAAAAAATACAGCTAAAAAAGAATAAAGGAATGTATCAACTAAATTACACTTGGCAAATGATTTTAGAAGTAAATTTCTAATACTTTTTTTTAATAACCGCATAAATAAATTTTTATAAAATGTTTAACCCAAACGCCGTACAATTCAAATAAAAAGAAAATATTTTCACAGAAATGTAAATTTTAATTTTTCTTGCTTGCTTCAAACAATATTTTCTTTTCCTTTTCAGTTAAGTTTTGATATCCGCTCTGACTAATTTTATCAAGAATTTTATCTATTGTTTCTTGAGATATTTCATCACCGCTTTTTTTAGGTGAATTTATCTCAAAAAATTCGGCTTCTTTTGCTTCTTTTTTGCCAAAACTAAACGGTGACTTCTTTTTTTCAAATTTCGAATCATCTGTATAATCAACTTTACTTTTAAAATTTTCAAACATTCTGTCAAAATTATAACTGTTTCTTCTATCCAACATTACAAATACAAAGCCTACAATTGCTCCGCCCAAATGAGCTAAATGCGCTACAAAACTTGCATCGCCGACAGATAAAAATTCAATTACCATCATAAAAACAATAAGATATTTTGCTTTAACGGGAATTAAAAAATAAACGTAAATCAATCTGTCAGGGAAATACATTGCAAAAGCAACCATTACTCCGAAAACAGCGCCGGAAGCACCGATAATTGGAGCGGAACCTCCGCCCAAAAATAACTGTAATAATCCTCCGCCAATGCCGGCAAGCAGATAAAACACTAAGAATTTCTTCGATCCCATAATATTTTCAATTTCCATTCCGAACATCCACAGCATTAACATATTAAAGAAAATATGAGAAAAACTTCCGTGTAAAAATTGATAGGTAATTAACTGCCATGGCATAAAACTCCAATAATCATTACCGAATGGAATTAATGCAAAATATTTTGTGATTAAATTATCCAGCAAAACGCCGCCAACCACAACATTTTGGGCAATTATTGAAATGAAATAAACAATACCGTTAATAATTAAAATGTTTTTAATTACCGGAGGGAAAAAACTAAATCCGCCAAATCCCCGAGGTCTATATTCTTGATAAGACATTAAAAATCCCTTTAAATAACTTTAATTTTCACTGATCGAATTTACTAAAATATATCTAAAAATATATTAAAAATAAGGAAACCTCTGATTTGTTCAATATTCAAACAATTTTCAGAGGTTTGCAAGATTAGACTAACTTATTTGGAAAATGTTTCAGTATTATTTGTTTGTAAGCGCTTCAACACCCGGCAATACTTTTCCTTCCAAATATTCTAAAGAAGCGCCTCCTCCGGTAGAAACGTGAGATACTTTATCATCCAAACCAGCTTTTTTAATTGCAGCGGCAGAATCTCCCCCGCCGATTACGGTTATCGCACCTTTTTCGGTAGCTTCAACCAAAGCTTCGGCAATTGAATTTGTTCCCTTTGCAAAATTATCAAATTCAAAAACACCCATTGGACCATTCCAAACGACTGTTTTGCTGTTAAGAATTACTTCTTTGAATTTCTCTATCGTTTTTGGACCAATATCCAATCCCATTTTATCTGCCGGAATTGCATTTACGGGAACAACTTCAGAAATTGAGCAATTATCAAATTCAGACGCAACAACAACATCTACAGGCAATAAAAAATTTACTCCAGATGATTTGGCTTTTTCCAAAATTTCTTTTGCGAGATCGATTTTGTCAGCTTCCAAAAGCGAAGTTCCAATTTCCATTCCTTGAGCTTTATAAAATGTATAACCCATACCGCCGCCAACAATTAAATTATCTACTTTGCTCATCAATTGTTGAATAACATCAATTTTTCCTGAAATTTTTGCGCCGCCTAAAATTGCGGTAAACGGTCTTTTAGGATTTTCAACTGCGCTTCCTAAATAGTCCAATTCTTTTTTCATTAAATAGCCGGAAGCATTTTGACCAATATATTTTGTGATTCCTTCAGTAGAAGCGTGAGCTCTGTGAGCGGAACCAAATGCATCATTGATATAAACATCCCCTAAACTTGCCAATTGTTTAGCAAATTCCGTATCATTTTTTTCTTCTTCGGGATGGAATCTTACATTTTCTAAAATTAAAACGTCTCCGTCTTTCATAGCATCAACCATCTTCTTTACTTCTTCGCCAATACAATCCGGCGCTAATTTTACTTCTTTTCCCAATAATTCGCCTAAGCGAACAGCCGTTGGTTTTAAACTGTATTTTGGATTCGGTCCGCCTTTTGGTCTGCCCAAATGGCTCATTAAAATTGCTTTACCGCCATCTTTAATTATTTTTTCGATTGTTGGTAATGCAGAAGTAATTCTAATATCGTCCGTAATTTCTAAATTTTCATTCAAAGGAACGTTAAAGTCCACTCGTACAAGAACTTTCTTACCCTTAAGGTCTAAATCTTCAATAAATAATTTTCCCATTTTCATCTCCAATAAAATAAAATTTTAATTCATATAAGTTTTTGAAGAGCAATCAAGATTTGTCATTCCCGAAAACATTGTTTGGGAATCCATAGTTTTATGTGAATAGATTCCGGTTAAAAACATTCCGGAATGACAGAATAATTAAACATATAAAAAACGCAGCCAATAATTTAGACTGCGTTTTATTGAATTTATTTCAATAGGCTTATTTACCCATTTTTAACAATAAGTCTACAACTCTATTTGAATAACCCCATTCATTATCGTACCAAGAAACTATTTTAAAGAATCTCTTTTCTCCTTTTAGGTTATTTTGCATTGTAGCTAAAGAATCATAAATTGATGATCTTTCATCATGAATGAAATCTGAAGAAACAACTTCTTCATTTGCATAACCTAAAATTCCTTTTAAATATGTTTCAGAAGCTTTTTTCATCAACGCATCAATTTCTTCAATACTAGTATCTTTGGTTGCTCTGAAAGTTAAATCAACAACAGAAACATCAGCAGTAGGAACGCGGAATGACATTCCGGTTAATTTCCCTTTTGTTACCGGCAAAACTTCGCCAACAGCTTTTGCGGCGCCTGTTGATGAAGGAATAATATTGATAGCAGCAGCTCTGCCGCCTCTCCAATCTTTCTTTGAAGGTCCGTCAACTGTTTTTTGAGTTGCAGTATATGAGTGAATTGTAGTCATTAAACCGGTTTCAATTCCAATTCCCTCTTTTAACAATACATGAACTACGGGAGCCAAACAGTTGGTTGTGCATGATGCATTAGAAACAATATGATGTGTATCGGCAACATATTCATTATCATTAACGCCGATTACTATAGTTTTAACATCGCCTTTTCCTGGAGCTGAAATTAAAACTTTTTTAGCGCCGGCTGCCAAATGACCTTTTGCCTTTTCCGAATCTGTGAACAAACCGGTTGATTCTATAACAATATCAACACCTAATTCTTTCCAAGGTAATTGCGAAGGATCTTTTTGAGCCATTACGCATTTAATTTTATCGCCGTTTACAACAATTAAGTCATCATCAGCCAATGTAGGATCGCTTTTTGCGCTGCTTAGTTCACCTTTAAATTTTCCGTGAACAGAATCATATTTTAATTGGTAAGCAAAATATTTTGCATCTGTGCTAACGTCAACTACAGCTACAATATCAACTTCTTTGCCAAGCATTCCTTTTTCGGCAAGTACATTAATTACTTGTCTCCCAATTCTACCAAAACCATTAATTCCAACTTTTATAGCCATTTCTTCTCCTTTTAATTCTTTGTTATGAAAAAAATAAATTTATAATTGTCAAAGATAATATTTTAGAAATTCATATACAAAATGAAGATGTTAAAGTCTTAAAAATCTTGTTTTATATCCCAAATTTATAAATGATAGGAATTATATTATTTCAAAATAAGACAAAAATTACGCTCAATTGATAATTCTCAAATAATTAATCACTTATTTGTAATTTTATACATACCAATTTAAAATTTGATCCTGACTAAAATATGATTTATAGAATAAATTTTTGTACTTTTCCAATTAAAAATTTTATAACCCAAATTTCTTGTCAATTTTGAAAATTAAAGCAGATTTACATACTCATACGACTTATTCTGATGGAGCATTACCGCCAAAACTTCTATTAGATTTAGCACATTCAAGACAAATTTCATTTATCGGAATTACAGATCATGATACGGTAGCCGGAATTGATGAAGCGATTAAATACGGAAAAAAAATTGGAATTGAGGTGATTCCCGGCGTTGAAATTAGCACAGATATTGAAGGTACGGAAATTCATATTTTGGGTTATTTTATTGATTATAAAGATAAAGAGTTAAACAATGTTTTGAAATTTTTTAGAGATGAAAGAATAGAAAGAGCTAAAAGAATAATTAAAAAATTAAACATGTTAAATATCAAAATTACCTTAGAAGATGTTCATGAATTTTCACAGAATGCGCCAATTTGTCGTCCCCACATAGCAAAAGCTCTTTATAAAAAGGGTTATATTAAAAATTATATGCAGGCTTTTCAAAAGTATATTGGTGACGACGGTCCGGCTTTTGAAAGAAAAATTCATGTATCGCCTCAAAGCGCAATTAAAATCATTAACGATGCAGGCGGACTTTCATTTATTGCTCATCCGGGAAATATGAAGGATACGATTCTTAAAAATCTTATAAATTTAGGAATTGACGGAATAGAAGTGATTCATTCATCGCATAAGAAATATCAGCAGAAATATTATACTGATATTGTTAACCAATATTGCTTGTTAGCAAGCGGCGGATCGGATTTTCACGGAGGTTTTAGAAACGATGAAACGAATATGGGTAAATATTATATAACTGAAACATTTTTATCAAATCTTAAAAATGCTTCAAAATTAAATTCAAGAAAATAATTATCTTCTCTGGTCAAAAAAATTTAGACTAGATAAAATTCATGAAATCCTTATATTTTGGTTAATTGAACTAATTGAGTTACAGATGAAAAAAATCATCATATTAATATTAATTTTTAATTTCAGTTTGTCATTTTCGCAATCAATTAAGAGCTGGCAGAATTATTCCAATTTTAAGAATGTTGTTCAATCATGCGAATTAAATAATTCAATTTGGACCGCAACCGACGGAGGAATTTTCAGTTACTCTCCACAAGATAGTTCGTTTCAAATTTTAACAAAATCCAACGGACTTTTAAGTCAAAATATTACTTCAATAAGTAAAGATAAAAATGAAAAAATATGGATTGGTACAAACGAAGGGTATATTATTATTTATACACCCCAAACCGGAGAAGTAAAAAATATACTCGAAATTTTTAAAACCGATAAATCAATTAAAAGTATAAATAATATTTATATCTCCGGCGATACCGCTTTTGTTTCAACAGCTTTTGGTTTAACTTTGGTAAATATCAATGATTTTTCTTTCTTTGACAGCATTTTAAAGTTTGGTGAATTTGACAGTCAAACTCCGGTTAAAAGAGTTTATAACGGCAGTACTTTATACATTATTACTCAAGCCGGAATCGCATATAAAAAAGCCGGCGCGATAAATTTAACCGCACCGGAATCCTGGGTTAATCTAAATATCACTGTTTCAAACAATATAAACTCTTTAATTGAGTTTAACAATAATATTTATGCGGCAAGTGATCGGGGTCTGCTTAAATTTTCTAATGGAAGCTGGACACAATTTTTATTCGCCGAAACAAAAGTTTTAGATGTAATTGCAAAAGATCAGAATCTTTATATTATGCTTGCAAATTCAGTTCATAAATTCAATGGAACCGATGAAGAAATTATAACTGAGACCGGTTCAGTATTTAAAAGTTTTTTTATTGATCAGCAAAGCAAAATTTATGTCAGCACAAATAAAGGATTATTGATTTTTGATCAGCAGAAAAATATCTTTGTTGTTCCCAACGCGCCCGCGACAAACAGTTTGATTAGTTTGGCGATCGATAACGAAAACAACTTATGGTCCGCTACTGGAAAAGATGGGGCAGGAATTGGTGTAGTAAAATTTGACCAAAATAATCAGCAATGGTCAATTTTTAATACACAAAACACTAGCAGCATGATAATAAATGATTTTCACAGAGTAAATGCTTCTGGAAATTCGGTGTATTTTTCGACTTGGGGCAGAGGTTTTGTAAGATATAAAGATAATCTATTTCAAAGATTTGACGCTAATAATTCAAATTTAATTGGAATACCGAAAAACAATACTTTTCTCGTCATCAATGATATAAAGGAAGACAAAAACGGTAATGCCTGGATTTTAAATTATTGGGCAGCGGATAAAAAACCGATCAGCGTCTTGAAAAATGACGGAACAATTTTAGGTTATGAATTGGGCAGTCCGCTTAATTCTACAATAATAAGCGTAAAAGATCTTGTAATTGACCAGTTCGGCACAAAGTGGTTCTCCGGTGATATTGGCGGTGACGCGGCAACTGAAGGATTATTTTATTTCAACGAAGGTGAAACCTTAGAGAATTTAAATGATGACACATGGGGGAGATTAACAACAAGTAACGGACTTAGAAACAAGGATATTAGAGATTTGGCAATTGATAAATTTGGAGAACTGATTATTGGAACAAGCAGCGGTGTTGATGTAATAACCGATCCGTCAAATCCATCATCTTTAAGAAATGATCTTTACTTTGCAATTAGATCAGAAACTATTAATGCCGTTGCTGTTGACGCTATTAACCAAAAGTGGTTTGGAACCGCAAAAGGTGTTTTTCTATTGAGTTCGGACGGCTCAACTTTATTAAATAATTTTACGACCGATAACTCTTCTCTTCCTTCAAATAATATTAAAGATATTTCAATAGATGATGTAAACGGAATAATTTACATTGGCACAGATTTCGGATTATCCTCAATAAATACAATGTTTATAAAACCAAATGAAAATTTTTCTGATATTACAGTTTATCCCAATCCCGTTGAAATTTCAAATTCCTCTAACAACAATGTTATAATAGACGGATTGGTTGAAGACTCGGAAATAAAAATATTAAATATAGCCGGAAAAGTCATTCAAGAATTCAGATCCATCGGCGGGAAAACTACATTCTGGAATTGCAAAGATAAAGATGGTAAATTTGTTGCCTCGGGAATTTATATTATTGTCGCTTACGATCCGGAAGTAAATCAAATTGGACATACAAAACTTGCCATTCTTCGCAAATAAATTTTAAGTTTTTATGATAGATATTAACAGCCTTTCAGTTCAATTTACCGGTGAAAATTTATTTGAAAATGTAAATTTAAAAATTCTGCCGAATGATAAAATTGCTTTGGTAGGATCAAACGGAACCGGAAAATCAACTTTCCTCAAAATGCTTTCGGGTAAACAATCCCAAGAGAATGGAACAATATCATTTAAAAAAGGATTAAAGATAGGTTATCTTCCGCAAGAATTAATCTCGGTTAACAATCATACAATATTTGAGGATGTAAGAAATTCTTTAACGCAAATTATAGAAATTGATGAACGAGATAAACTGCTTCAGGCAAAGTTGAACAGACTACCATCAAGCGGAAATGAGCATGATGAAATTATTAAGCAAATAGGAAATTTAAATCATCTTAAAGAGGAAATTGGCTATTACGAAATAAACTCAACGATTGAAAAAATTTTAATGGGATTAGGGTTTTCTAAAGATCAATTCGATAACGCAACTTCGCAGCTTTCGGGCGGCTGGCAAATGAGGGTTGAACTTGCGAAAATTCTTTCATCAAATAATGATATTATTTTGCTTGACGAACCGACTAATCATCTTGATATTGACTCTTTACAGTGGCTCGTTAAATTTCTAAAATCATATAAAGGCGCAATTATACTTGTAAGTCACGATAGATATTTTGTAAATAATATTTGCACAAAGACTTTAGAAATCTATAATAAGAATGTAACTTTTTACAAAGGCAGTTATAATGATTATCTGAACTTCAAAGAAGAACGCGCGGAGAAATTAAAATTAGATTATGCTGAACAGCAAAAACAAATTAAACAAACCGAGCAGTTTATTGAAAGATTCAGATATAAAGCGACCAAAGCAAAACAAGTTCAAAGCAGAATTAAACAACTGGAAAAAATTGAAAGAATTGAATTAGTTGAAACAGAAAATAAAATTAATTTTCATTTTTTCGATACAAATCCAAGCGGCGTTATTCCTTTAAAATTAAATAACGTTTCAAAAGCATACGGAAATCTTTCTGTTTTAGAAAATATAAATTTAGATATAGAACGTGGCGAAAAAATAGCTTTGGTCGGTCCAAACGGTGCCGGTAAAACTACTTTATCCAAAATTTTATCAAAACGATTGGAAGCGACTTCGGGCAACGTTGAATTAGGTTATAACACACTCATTTCATTTTATGCGCAAGATGTTGTAGATAATTTGAATTTGGAAAATGATATAATAACTGAGCTTTATGAAAGCGATTCAGAAAATACAATTGGACAGCTTAGAACTTTATTAGGAGCTTTTTTATTTAACGGCGACGATGTTTTTAAAAAGATCAAAGTTCTTTCCGGTGGAGAAAAAAGTCGTGTGGGACTAGCAAAGGTTCTGCTTACAAAAGCAAATACAATAATTTTAGATGAACCTACAAACCATTTGGATTATGATTCTAAAAGAATTCTGCAAAATGCTTTAGGTAAATTTGACGGCACCTTAATTATTGTTTCTCATGATGTTGATTTTTTAAAACCTATTGTTTCTAAAGTAATTGAAGTGCGAAATAAAACTCTTAAAACTTATTACGGAGGAATTGATTATTATTTAGTTAAACGCGAAGAATCTGATTTTTCCGAAATTAATGAAAATAAGAATGACGATTTCAGCGGTAAAATTTCTCGGAAAGATCAAAAAAGATTTGAAGCAGAAAAAAGGCAGAAGTTTCACAAAGCAACAAAAGAAATTAAAACAAAAATTACTCAGTGTGAAATTGAGATTGATAAATTGGAAAGCTCCAAAACTAGTTTGGAATTGGATATGATGAATGAAAAAGTTTACTCAAATCCTATGCTGGCCAAACAAAATAAAATTGAATATGACAAAGTTAAGTTTGAACTTGAAAGACAGTATGAAATCTGGACAAACTATAGCGAAGAACTTGAGAAAATTACAATTGAGTTAGAACAAATAGATTAGCAAATATTATTTAGTAATAATTCCTTCATTTTTTAAAATCGTTCTTGTAATATTTATTCTATTCGGCAAATCCTCATCTTTTGTGATATCAATATTCGTCGCAAAGATCCATCCTACATTTTGAGTTTCAACAAATCCAACATACCATCCAATTTGGGTCTCATTTTTTACGCGCGCCGACCAGCCGGTTTTAGCATACATTTTGTAAGTTTCGGATGAATCTACGAGAAGAATGTTTTTTACAATTTCCATATTACGCTTTGTAAACGGAAGATCCTGATTAATAAATTTTGTTAGAAACAATATCTGCTCAACCGCGCTTATCCTTAGATCTCCTTCCAGCCAAAATGTATCTATTTTATCACCAAGCATTTTATTGCCGTAGTTAATTTCATTCAAGAATTTTTGCATATTTTCAAAACCAACTCTTCTTGCCAATTCTTGGTAAAACCAAACGACTGAATATTTTATTGCGCTTTTAAGGTTATGGTCTTGATCCCACGCGTCAATAAATCCTTTTTCACCGTTCCATTTAATAATTTCATTTTCATCTTTAATAGCGTTCGTTTCTAATGAAATTAAAGAATTAGGGATTTTAAAAGTCGAGGCAGGCAAATAACTTTTTTCTGATCTTTCAAGATTATAAGCAAACAGCGTATCAATAGTTAAATTATAAAGAAGAAATGTCCCTTTTGCGTTGGCATCTTTGAAAACATTTTCCCATTCGGTTTTAATTACAATATTTTTACTAATTTCATTTATTGATGTTTGAGAATAACCATTACAAATAATAAATAAATACAGCAGAATGAAAATTTTAATTTTCATCTTTAATAAATTCCTCGACCAATGCATAACCTCCGTATAAAGGAGCGTCGTCACCCAATTTTGTTGATTTTAAATTCACAACTTTTGCGGCATCTTTTATAGCGGCATTTTTAAACGCTTTTTCTATTTTTTCCATCATAAATTTTTCGTTGGCTTCAATTAAACCGCCGCCCAAAACAATTGTATCCAAATTTAGTAAAGTAGTAATACTTCCAAGTACAGTTCCTACAATTTTACATGCTTTTTCAATTTCCTCAATTACAAGCTCGTCTTTCTGTTCAATGGCTTTTTGTAAATTTTTACTTTTAATTTTTTCTTTATCTTTAATTATTTTTTTCAATACAGTATTTTTCTTTTCAGATCTTTTAATGATATTATTTACAATTGCCGTTCTGCTTGCAAGATTTTCGAAAGTAGATTTTGCTCCTTCACCGTCAAAATAACCGTTTGCCCGAACTTTCATATGACCTATTTCTCCGGCAAAGAATGATGAACCTCTGTAAAATTGACCGTTAAAAATCAATCCGCCGCCTATTCCGGTGCCAAGAAAAACAACCAACCCATTTACGATTGTATTATTATATTCAAAATATTTAATTCCCAACGCAGCCATATTAACATCATTTTCCAATAGCAAAGGAATGTTGAAATATTTTTCAGTTTCCTTTTTAATATTAAAATTTTCGATTTTCAAATTAGGCGCAACGGAAATTATTCCGCTTTGTGGATTTACTGTGCCGGGAACACCAAGCGCAATTGCTTTAATTTGATTTTCGGTAACGCCGGTTTTCTTTAATAATTCCTCAATACTTTTAACAACTGATTCAACAAGAAAGTCAGGGCCTTTTTTAATATCCGTCGCGACCTTTGTTCTTTCTATAATTTGTTTTTCTTTGTTGATAATCGCAGAAAGAATTTTCGTTCCGCCTAAATCCACCGAAATAATATAATCTTTTGCCAAGTTATTCCTCTTAAATTAAATTTTATTGCTATTTTGGGCACATAAAATATATTTTACAATTTTAATAAATAAGTTAAAAAAGTTATAACTAATATGCTGATAAAACCTCTAAAAAAATTCGGACAAAATTATTTAAAAGATAAAAATATAGTCATTAAAATGATTGAATGTCTGAATTTAATTGAGAATGATTCGGTTTTGGAAATTGGTCCCGGAAAGGGATTTATTACAAATGAACTAATTACTAAAGTAAAGAGTTTAATTGCAGTTGAAATCGATACACGTGTAATTGATGAATTAAAATTATTGTATCCATCGGCTGAAATAATAAATTCCGATTTTACTAAAATTAATTTCAATGAATTAAAAACTGCATTCCCATTGAAAATAATTGGAAATATCCCATTTAATCTTACGGGAAATATATTATTCAAATTACTTGAAAATAAAAGTTCTATAAATGAAGCTTGTTTAATAATTCCTTATGATATTGCAAAAAGATTGACAGCAAAAACAAGAACAAAAGAATATGGATCATTAACCGTAATTTTTAAATATTTTGCGACAATTACTTTAGTAACAAAAGTCTCGCAAAATGTATTTTTCCCAAAGCCGAATATTGATGCCTCAATTATTCATATAAAATTTGACAAAAGTGAATTGCCGTTTATAAATAATGAAACATTTATTAAAGTTGTAAAAGCAGCCTTCGGAAATCGTAGAAAAACTTTAAATAATTCGCTTAGGAATAGTATATTTGCACAATGTAATTTTTCGGCGATAAATATTGATTTGACAAAACGAGCCGAAGAATTGGAATTAAACGATTTTATAATTTTAACCGAATTTATACAAAAAGATAATGCCTCCAGAAAATGAAATAAGAAATGTAAAAACTGTTTTGCAAGTTGATACCGAACTTTTGGAAAGCATTAATGGTTTGATTGAAAATGAAGCTTCTCAAAGTTTGTTAAATATATTTGCTGATCTTCATTCTGCCGATATTGCGGAAATTATAAATCGACTCGATTTGTACAGCGCCAAATATACTTTTTCATTGCTCGATTCTGAAACCGCTGCTGAAGTTATTTTAGATATCGATGAAAGTCAAAGAGAAAAAATACTCAAAGATATAGATGTAAAAACCATCTCTAATATTGTTGAAGAACTTTATTCAGATGACGCGACCGATATTGTAAGTGATTTACCTGAACCTATTGCCCGACAAGTTCTAAAAAATATAGACAAAGAAGATTCCGAAGATCTAAAAGAATTGCTCAAATATCCTGAAGATTCCGCAGGCGGAATAATGACGAGCAATTTTGTCTATGTAACATCAAACGCGACAATAAAAGACGCGATAGAAGAAGTTAGAAAAAATGCCGAGGAATTTGAACATATATATCAAATTTATGTTTTAAAGGAAAACGATGAATTAGTGGGAACAGTCACTTTAAAATCTTTATTGGTAAATCCGTTAAATGTTGGAATAAAATCAGTTATGCAGGAAGATCTTATTTTTGTTACAACAGATATGGATCAAGAAGAAGTCGCAAATATAATGCATAAATACGGACTTGTAACGATTCCGGTTGTTGATGAACATAGACGGATGCTAGGCAGAATTACTTTTGACGATATTCAAGATGTAATTCACGAAGAAGCTTCGGAAGATATACAAAAAATAGCAGGCTTAACGGAAGAAGAAGAAATTAGTTATTCCGCATTTAGAGTTTCGCGAAACAGATTACCTTGGCTGTTTGTTTCTCTTTCGGGAGAACTTATAAGCGCCGTAGTTCTCGCTTCATTTCAAGCTTCAATAGAACAAATAATAATCGCGAGTTTTTTTATTCCGATTGTTATGGCAATGGGCGGAAGCGCCGGAAGTCAATCAGCAATAGTTATGGTTCAAGCAATTAACGCCGGAGAGATTTGGGAAAATGATACTTTTAAAAGATTAATTAAGGAACTTCGTGTTGCTTTTATAAATTCTATTGCATGCACGGTTGCCTTACTACTTCTGACATATTTTATTTTTAGAGTCGATTTGAATTTTGCATACATACTTTCAGCTTCCTTATTTATTATTATGGTAAACGCAACAATGGTTGGAGCAATAGTTCCGGTAATTTTGAATAAACTTAATATCGATCCGGCGATTGCCACTGGTCCTTTTGTTGCAACAACAAATGACATTATTGGTTTAATTATTTACTTTTCACTTCTAACATTATTCATTTTTAAATGACAAGTTTCATTAAAAGCTTAATTAAATCTTTATCGGCAACCGACTTGGTTGTAATATTTTTTTATCTATTCTTAATTTCGGTCAATATTATTTTTTTCGAAAAAATTGAATATTGGTATGTTCTGATTTTATTGGATGTACTTTTAATTTTAATTGTGTTTTTTTTCGCAAATAAATCAAATACATCCAAAAGTAAAATTTGGAAGAACATTCATTTTTATTATGTAGTTCCGTTAATATTTTTATCCTTCAAAGAAGTTTATATTTTATTGAATTCTATCCACTCGCAAGATTATGACTATTTACTTATCGCGGCCGATAGATTTATTTTGGGATTGGATCCGACTGTGTTTTTATTTCAAATTGCAAATCCAGTTTTAACAGAAATACTTCAAATTGCATACGGCACTTTTTTCTTTCTCCCAATAATTCTAGGTATCGAATTTCAACTTAAAAATAAATCAATCGAATTCAACTATATTATATTCACTATTGTTTATGGATTTTTTCTATCCTACATTGGATACTTTTTCTTGCCCGCTGTTGGGCCAAGATTTACTTTACATAATTTTGAAATGACCAATGTTGAACTTCCTGGTTTATTCTTAACCAATTTTTTAAGGGAAATTGTAAATTCCGGAGAATCAATACCAAGCGGAACTTTAAATCCGGTACTTCACGTCCAACGCGATGTTTTTCCAAGCGGACATACACAGATGACTTTGTTAGTAATGTATCTTGCCGTAAAATTGAAATCAAAAAATAAATTATTTTTTCTAATTGACGGAAGTCTTTTAATTTTCGCCACTGTTTACTTAAGATATCATTACGTAATTGATTTAATAGGCGGAATGGTTTTTATGATTTTTACCATTATAACGGGTAAATATTTATTTAACTGGTGGCAGAATAAATCAGGTAATGAATTAATTAAATACTAATTATTTATGACAGAAAAGAAAACACAAGTAAAAAGAATTTTTGACAGTATTTCGCACAGATATGATTTTTTAAATCATTTTTTAAGTGTCGGCGTTGATTTTTATTGGAGAAAGAAATCGTTAAAACTTTCCAAAATTTCTTCAAATGCAATTCTTTTAGATATAGCATGCGGTACTGGAGATTTTTCAATTGCCGCAAATAAAATGGGAGTTAAAAAAATTACAGGCGTTGACCTAAGTAAAAATATGCTTTCACATTTTAATGATAAAGTTGCATGGAGCAAAGGTAATTTAATACAATCTGTTGCTGAAGCAATTCCCTTAAAAAGTGATTACTTTACAAATATAACTGTAGCCTTTGGCGTTAGAAATTTTTATGATATTAAACAAGGTTTTGAAGAATTTTTACGCGTACTGAAACAAAAGGGCAAAGTAACTATTTTAGAATTTAGATTGCCTAAGAATGTATTTATTAAAAACTTTTATCTTTTTTATTTCCACAAAATACTTCCTTTAATTGGGAAAATAGTTTCAAAGGATAATGAAGCTTATACCTATTTGCCTGAATCTGTCGATTTATTTGATTCTAAAATTGATTTGGTGAATATACTAAGTGAGGTTGGATTTAAGAATATCGAAAAGCATTCTCTTACATTTGGAATTGTTCAAGTTGTAATTGCCCAAAAATAACTTTTCGAAATTTTTAATCTGAATGAATAGAATAATATTTAGCTATAAGTTCTTAATTTTTTTTTATTATTTCACGTTTCAAATTTCACGTCTATTCCAGCATCCTTTTCTTCAACAGACCAAATGCTTTCGCTCTATGACTAATTCTATTTTTGTCTTCTAAATTCATTTGCGCTAAAGTCAAATTAAATTCATCGGGTTGAAAAATCGGATCATAGCCAAATCCATGCTCGCCTTTAAATTCTTTAATAATTTTCCCGGGCAATTCACCAATTACGGAAAATCTTTTTGTTTCATCCACATAAACTGCACAGCATACAAACTTTGCTAAATGCGGTTCAGCATACGTTTTAAGTTCATTCAGAAGTTTTATATTGTTATCGTAATAACTAACATCTTCTCCGGCATAGCGGGCCGAGTAAATTCCTGGTTCGCCATCTAATTGTTCAACCGCCAAACCTGAGTCATCAGCAATTACCGGTATTTTAAACTGACTATAAATTCTATCAGCTTTTATAAATGAGTTTTCTTCAAAGGTATCTCCATCTTCAATAATTTCCTCAGTAAAACCGATTTCATCCAACGATAATATTTCAAATTTTGTATCAGAAAAAATATCTCTTACTTCTTTAAGCTTTCCTTTATTTCCGGTCGCAAAAATGATTTTCATTTAATTAAACTTTGTCCTTTTAATTAGTTTGTTCAATTCATGTTTACCTTTTTTATATAATTCCTCTTCATCAAAAAATAATGAACTTCCGTTGCGCAAAACCCATTCGCCGTCAATCATAACTTCTTTTACATTTTCTCTATTTGCGGAATATATAATTGTTGCGTAAATATTTTCGTCAATTAAAGTCTGATTAGGTTTTTCTAAATCCAATAAAACCAAATCAGCTTTTTTGCCGATTTCTATACTACCGATTTCATTTTGAAGATTCAAGGCTCTAGCGCCTTCAATTGTTGCCAATCTGAAAACAGTTTCAGCATTCATAATTGTTGGTGAATATCTTGGCTTTTGAATTAATGAAGCCAATCGCATTTCAGCAAATTGACTTAAATTATTATTACACGGTGCGCCGTCGGCGCCAAGCGAAACGCAAATGCCCTCTTTTAAATATTTTGGAATATCTGCAATCCCCGAGCCAAGTTTTAAATTTGACGAAGGACAATGAGAAATTCTTGTCATGGAATTTTTCAACAGTCCGATCTCTTTTTCATTTACATGCACACCATGAGCTAAAACTGTATGATCACCTAGAATATTTATTGAATCAAAATATTCGATATTTTCCATATTGTGCATTTGTCTTACAGCTTCAATTTCATTTTTATTTTCAGATGAATGAGTATGATAAATTGATCCGTAAAAATCTTTCATCATACTTTTTGTTTCTTTAAGCAAATGTTCGGAACATGATAATACAAATCTCGGCGCAAATCCATATTTAATTTTATCATTGTTCGTATTGTGAAATTCTTTCGCGAGATCATAAGTCATATTTAAACTATCATCAGTACTTTCAATAAATTTAGGATAAAGCGAATTTATATCCATCATGCATTTTCCAGAAAACGCTCGCATGTTTGATATTATGAGTTCATCAAAAATTACTTCATGATGATTAATTGTTCCCATATCCAAAATTGTGGTTGTTCCGCTTTTCTGCAGTTCATATATTCCCAATTGAGCAGAAGCTCTAAGCGAATTTTGATCATGCGCATTTTCATACGGAAATATTTTTTTCTGAAGCCAGTCCAATAATTCCATATCTTCAGCTAAACCTCTGAACAATGTTTGGCACAAATGGACATGCGTTTGTACAAATCCTGGAATCAAACTTAACTCAGGAAATCTAAATATTTCAACATTATTTTCTTTTTCAATTTCATTTTCCGGAAGAATGTTTATTATTCTATTTCCATCAATAACAACGGCATAATCATAAAGTATCCTTCTCTGTTCATCAACGGTTAAAATATTTTTAGGAATAATGATCTTTTTCATTTTGTTTTAGTTCATCTGCAATTCTTGCTTTAAATATTTTCCGGTCAAACTTTTTTGATTTTTAATAATCTCTTCAGGTGAACCTTCCGCAATAATATTACCCCCAAATTCACCGCCGCCGGGACCTAAATCAATGATGTGATCGGCAACTTTAATTACGTCCAAATTATGTTCAACAACAACAACGGTATTTCCTTTATCTACAAGTTTATTTAAAACTCCGAGCAGAATATTAATATCCTCAAAATGTAATCCGGTAGTTGGTTCATCCAAAATATAAATTGTTTTTCCAGTTCCAACCTTACTTAATTCAGTTGCAAGTTTAACTCTTTGCGCTTCGCCGCCTGAAAGTGTTGTTGCCTGCTGACCGAGTTTAATGTAGCCAAGACCAACATCATTTAATGATTTTAATTTTCTTTTTATGCGCGGCATTTCTTCAAAAAATTCCAAAGCAGATTCAATCGTCATTTCTAAAACATCATTTATTGATTTGGTTTTATACAAAACTTCCAAAGTTTCCCTGTTATATCTTTTGCCGTTGCATTCTTCGCAAATTACATATACGTCAGGAAGAAAATTCATTTCTATTTTTTTTAAACCGTCGCCTTGGCATTCTTCACATCTTCCTCCCGAAACATTAAAGCTGAATCTTCCGGGTGAATATCCTCGAATTTTTGATTCAGGAAGCTGTGAAAATAGATCTCTAATAAATGTAAATAATCCAGTGTAAGTCGCGGGGTTTGATCTTGGAGTTCTCCCTATTGGAGATTGGTCAATTTCAATAATTTTATCTAAATGTTCCAAACCTTTTATTTCTTTATAATCAAGCGGAATGGTTTTGGAATCATAAATTTTCCGCATTAAAATTCTAACTAAGGTTTCGTTAATCAATGAAGATTTTCCGGAACCGCTTACTCCGGTTACAGCAACAAATTTGCCTAAAGGAATTATTAAATGCACATTTTTTAAATTATTTCCCGAAGCTCCGACAATTTCCAAAAATTTTCCTTCATGGTCCCTTCTTTTTTTAGGCACTAGAATCGCTTTTTTGTTGAGCAAATATGATAAGGTAATTGAGTTACTATTTTCATTGTTTGTTAAGCTATTTCTGTCTCCGTGAAAGCATACTTCCCCGCCATGAATTCCTGCTTTTGGTCCAAGATCAACTATATAATCTGCATTAGTAATGGTTTCTTTATCGTGTTCAACAACAATTACCGTGTTGCCTAAATTCCTTAATTCTTGTAATGATTTAATTAATTTAATATTGTCGCTTTGATGTAATCCTATGCTCGGTTCATCCAAAACGTAAAGTACTCCTGTCAGTTGAGAGCCTATTTGAGTCGCCAATCTTATTCGTTGTGATTCGCCGCCTGAAAGAGTGCGCGCCGATCTGTCGAGTGTTAAGTATTCGAGTCCTACATTTAATAGAAAATCCAAACGTGAATTAATTTCTTTAATTATTTGATTTGCGATAATCGCCGCGTTGCCTTCGAGTTTAATGTGCTCGCAAAATTCTTTAGTTTTAACAATAGACAAATTGGAAACTTCACTAATATTTTTTTTGTTAATTTTTACCGCTAACGATTCCTTTTTAAGTCTTCCGCCATTACAAGTTGAACAGACTTGAGAATTCATAAATGATTCAGCCCATTCTCTAATTTTTGAAGATGTTGTATTCTCAAAATAATTCTGCACATATTTTTTTAATCCTGAAAACTTATGCATATAATTTGCGGTTTTGCCGTTGCCAAAACTATAAGTAAATGGAATTTTTTCTTTACTGCCGTACAGAATTATATTAAACTGCTCTTCGGTGAGGTCTTTAATTTTTGTATTATAATCAAAATTAAAATTTTTTGCTACGGCTTCAAGCTGATTGAAAAACCAAACTTTTCTTGGTTTTCCTACCGGCTCCAATGCGCCTTCATTAATTGTTTTGTCAAAATCCGGAATTATTAATTTTAAATCTAAATCTTTTTTTTCACCCAATCCATCGCAATCGGGACAAGAACCATAAGGTGAATTAAACGAAAAGGAATTAGGCGCAAGTTCTTGGTAACTTATTCCGCATTCAGCGCAAGCAAAGTTTCTGCTGTAAATATAGTCTTCATTTTCAGAATTAATTATTATGCTTCCGTTACCAAAGTTCAAGGCTACTTCTATTGATTCAGCCAATCTGAATCTTGATTTATCTGTAACTTGAATTCTATCTATTACAATTTCAATATTATGAATTTTATATCTATCAACTTTAAATTCTTTTGTTAACTCTATAATTTCATCATCAACTCTTACTTTAATAAATCCATCTTTTTGTATATCTTCAAATAATTCTTTGTAATGACCTTTTCTTCCTCTTACAACCGGCGCCAGAATAATTATTTTTTTCGCTGTAAAATTTTCCATTATTCTGTCAATTATTTGATCAGTTGACTGTTTTTTTACTTCATTACCGCAATTATAGCAATGCGCGGTTCCCACGCGTGCATATAGTAATCTTAGGAAATCATAAATTTCAGTTATAGTGCCAACTGTTGAGCGGGGATTTCCGCCGGAGGATTTCTGCTCAATTGAAATTGCCGGACTTAGTCCTTCAATTAAATCAACATCCGGTTTTTCTAATTGACCTAAAAACTGGCGCGCATAAACAGAAAGTGATTCGATATATCGTCTTTGACCTTCGGCATAAATTGTATCAAACGCCAAAGATGATTTACCCGAACCTGATAAACCGGTGATCACAGTTAAAGAATTTCGAGGAATTTCCAAATCAATATTCTTTAGATTATGTTCCCTTGCGCCTTTTATAATTATTTTATCTTGTATTGTCATTAAATAAATTTGGAATTGTTCAAACAATTATATTACTTAAAGCTATTCAGAAAATCAATTTTATTATTTAAAATAATTATATATGACCGATTTAAGCAGAATTAAAACTTTAGTCGAAGAAACACAAAATAAGATGAAAGAAAAAAGTTCTTCATTTTTAGGTTTTGCATTCATTGTAGATTCTGAAGAAAGTGCGTTTGAAAAAATAAAAGAATTGAAAAAAAAATATTACGACGCTACGCATCATTGTTATGCAATAAAATTAAATTCAGGATTTGAAAAATATTCAGACGATGGCGAACCAACCGGAACCGCGGGAATAAGAATTTTAAGCGCAATAAGTCATTTCGGTCTTACAAATATTTTAGTTGTAGTTATAAGATATTTCGGCGGTATTAAATTAGGCGTTGGTCCTTTAGGTAAGGCATATTCCACATGTGCAAACGAGCTTCTGCTTAATTCAAAAATAATTGAATCTATAAAATATGAGAAAATTGAAATACATTATAATTATAATGAAACAAGTAAAATTCATTATTTGCTTAAAAAGTATGAATGCCAAAAAGTATCGGAAAAATTTGAAAAATCACCCATAATATCTTGTTTTTTGATTCCGGATAAAATAAAAAATTTTGAAATTGAGCTAAATGATGTTTTACATGGAAAATCCGGTCTAAAACGCATAAATGAAGAAATGTATTTAGAATTATATAATATTAAAATTTAATTTGATAAAGAGTTCCGATTTACTTAAATTTTATTTCGGATATAAAACTCCTTATAAATTTATAAAATTGACAAAAATTTTCACTTAAAGAGGTAAGCATGATTTACACAAAAACCGGTGAATATGCGATAAGAGCTATTTTGTTCCTTGCAAGGCAATCCAATGATATACTTGTAATGTCATCCGACATTGCCAAAAAAGAAGATATCCCTTCTCATTACCTGGCAAAAATTTTACAAAGGATGGCAAAATACGGATATGTTGATTCCTACAAAGGCAGAGGCGGCGGTTTTAAAATCACCAAATTGGCTTTGGATAGTTCAATTTTAGAAATTGTTGAAAGAATAGAAGGTCCAGTTATTACGCTTAAATGCGTAACCGGTTTAAAGGAATGTTCCGATGAAACACCTTGTCCGCTTCATGACGAATGGAGTAAATTAAGAGATAATATTCATTTCTTAATTTCGAGTAAGTCAGTTAGAGAAGTTGCTGAAGAGTATACTGAGACTTTGAAGAGAAAAGTGTAAACTATTCTTTTTCAATTTTTATTGCCAGACCCAATCCATCACCGATTGGCAAAATTGAAGATTTTAATCCCGGGAAATTCAAAAATAAGTAATTGAATTTTCTAATAATTTGAGTACTTTGTTTATAATTTTCCGGGACATTTTCCGAAGCAGTAAATCCTTTCCATAATAAATTATCTATTAAAATTATTCCTCCGGTTTTCAATTTTTCATACGATAATTTAAATAATGTTTCGTAATCCTTTTTATCAGAATCTAAAAATATAAAATCATATTCCGCATTTAATTTGGGAATAATTTTTAACGCGTCGCCTTCAATTAAATTTATTTTAGATTCGTTAGATCTCAAGATAAAATTTTTTGCTAATTTAATATTATGAGAACTTAATTCAATTGTATCTAATTCTCCGTCAGAAGGTAAAAATTTAGAAATCCTAATTGAGGAATAAGCAATTGCAGTACCAATTTCGAGAACAAGTTTGGGCTTATAAATTATAAGTAATTGCTCTAAGAAATTTGCTGATATTTTTTCAAGAATTGGGATGTTATTTTCTTTAGCAAAAATTTCCATTTCGCTAAATAAACTGTCAGTATTTTGAATTGTTTTTTCTAAATATAGATGCTGATCGGGAAATAATATATTTGACATTTATTTAAGAATTATCATTTTCTTTGTATCAAAATTATCACCGGTTTTTAACGTATAAAAGTAGACTCCGGAAGAAAGATTGTTTGTAGGGAAATAAATTGAATAATTTCCTTTTGGTTTATTCTCATTAACCAATGTCGCTATTTCTCTTCCTAGAATATCATAGACTTTCAATTGTACATTTGTAATTCTATCTTCAGCCAAAGAATACTTAATATTGGTGCCAAGGTTAAAGGGATTCGGATAATTCTGCTCAAGTTTGAAGTTTTGAGGAATTTCTTCCGATATTTCATTTATTTGATCATCTACGTATAATTCAAAGTAGCCTTCGTTTGGTTCTCTTATTGTGTTGTTTTGCAGATCTTTATAAGTAAAATAAATTTTATTGTTGGATGCACTAATTTCACTCGGCAATTCAGTCTGATAATAAATTCCGCTATTATGACTTACGGCATATTTATTACCGCTTTCGGTTAGCATCTCCACAGAGTTTTGCTGAATGTTTTCCGAGATTTTAATAATTTTATTGACAACATATTTATTATTAATCATTTCTATATTTGGGTAATTAACGGCTCGCAATGCCGAAACCAAACCATAACCAACATCATTATTAGGTGATGATTGATTATCTCCGCTTTTAATTATAATATTTCTAAGCTGCTTATTTGATAGATGCGGATATGCGGATAATAACTGAGCGGTAATACCAGCTACAATTGGAGCGGAGTAAGATGTTCCGCTTCCTGCTGAATAACTGCTGTCCATTCCAGCGATTGCATTATAAACCGTTACTCCCTGAGCAACAACTTCCGGTTTAGTTCTTCCATCATAGGTTGGACCGCGGGAACTAAACGACGCAATTATATTCGAACTTGTAACCGCTCCTATTGTAAGAGTATTGAATCCATCTCCAGGCGCGGTAATATAATACCAGTAAGTTGAGTCGTTGCCGAAACTATTCCCTTCATTTCCGGCAGAAGTAATAACTGCAATTCCTTTTTCAAACGCCATTTCAGCTGCTTTTGTAACTATTGTCGTTTTTCCATCCATATCAGCATAAGTATAAGAAAAATCTGTTTGATCAAATTCACTGTAACCCAAAGATGACGTTGTGATGTCTACTCCGATTGAATCCATCCATTCCAACGCCGCAGCATAATTATCTTCTTCCATATGTGTTTCCGAAGGAATATATTCAGTTTTTGCCAGAATGAAAGAGGCATTGAACGCCGGACCTATTAACTTCCCTTCGTCAAAACCAGCTAAAATCGAAAAGACACTTGTCCCGTGATTATGTTGTGAAGAAACATCTTGACCAGATTCATTTGCGGTTAAATTATCGTCAAAAACAAAATCATGTTCTGCGATAACATTTCTGTTTCTTAAAGAATTTACCTTTTCCCAGTCAAAGCCCGTGTCAAGAATTCCAATAATTACACCTTGTCCAGGTAAAACCTAAATCATGAACTTCAGGAATATCAGATAACTGATCTTGAGTTAACGAATATCCATAATCATATGTGTGTGGAACATTCGACTTATTAATCGATTTATTTTCTATATATTTATCTGAAATTGGTTTTGATGATATTAATTTTTTAACTTTTTCAACTTTTGAGACAAAAGATAATTTCCTAACAACTTCCAAATCATCATCATTTAGTAATGCGCTTACCGCGTTGAACCATTTCAGTTTTCTAATTATTTGAATATTTTTTTCTTTTAATCTATCTATGTATTCTTGAAATATAGGAATATCAGAATACGTGATATAATTTTCACCTAAGTTTTTCTTCCTTCTATCAATACTTTTTTGAGAAAGGATTTCATGTGCGGTTGATTCTTTATGCGTAATTTTTGAAAATGAATCGCCTTTATCCATAAAATATATAAAATATTTTTGCTGCCCATAATGCAGTGAAGAAGTGAAGATTACAAATAATAAAATTCTTTTAAAATTCATTACTTCCTTTAATGAACTATTTTTGCAATTCTATTAAATCTTGTAGATCCCAAAAGTTTGAAAATGTTACTAAATGGAATTTCCGGATTCCACGACCAATAAATCATTAAAGCCTCTCCGACAATTTTTTCTCTTGGTACAAAGCCCCAATATCTGCTGTCGGAACTATCGTCGCGATTATCGCCGATTGCAAAATAATAATCCTGAGGAATTTCATATTCTGTAACTAATTTTCCATCAATATAAATATTTCCGGTCATTACTTTTACAACTTCCCTCTTGTAATTTCTGTTTATAAGCGTTCTGTATGTTTCAATGTTTTCAGGAGTTAATTTAATTATATCGCCTTTTTTAGGAATAACTATAGGTCCGTACTGATCTTTATTCCATTTGCTGTCTTTAGGAAAAATATCGGGTCGGGTGTAACTCTTTGGTAAAATTTGAGGCATAAGATATTGAATATTTGCCGGTCTTGGCAATTCTTTTCCGTTAACATAAATAACTTTATTTTTAATTTGTAACGTATCTCCGGGTTCAGCAACACATCTTTTAACGTAACTTAAAACTTCGGTTGGAATAATAACATCTCTATCTCCAGGATATTCAAAAACAAAAATATCACCTTTTTTAGGTTCGGAAATTGGAGGTAATTGATAATATGGCAAAACAACATTTGTAAATGGAATATTTCTTGGAGTTGATGCTCCATATATGAATTTATTGACAAATAAAAAATCACCAACCATTATTGTTCTTTCCATAGAGCCGGTTGGGACACGAGATGTTTCAATAAAAAAAGTTTTTATAAGTAAAGCGGCAATTGCGGCATAAAATAAATTTTTCCAAAAATCCAAAAATTTCTGTAAAGGCGTTCTATTCAATTTTTTTAAGTGTTTTTCTTTGATTTTTCTTCGTTTAAACCTCATTTAAAAGTCCAATTTAATTTTTCTTGCATTTATAGTTCTATTTCAAAAAATGTTTCAATAAAATATTAATTTAATGGAATTTCAGCATTAATAACAAATAAAATCTTTTCAATAGAAAAAGCTACCGCTTGTTTTTTATTCATCAATTTGCAGAACGGCTAAAAATGCTTCTTGCGGAATTTCAACATTTCCGATTTGCTTCATCCTTTTTTTGCCTTCTTTCTGCTTTTCCAATAATTTACGTTTTCTTGTTATATCCCGACCGTAACATTTAGCCAAGACATTTTTTCTTAATGCTTTAATGCTCGTTCTGGAAATTATTTTATTACCGATTGCGGCTTGAACGGCAATTTCAAACATTTGACGTGGAATAAGGTCTTTTAGTTTTGAACAGACTTTTTTCCCCCAATCATATGCTTTTTCTTTATGTACAATTATTGACAATGCATCGACAGGATCGCCGTTTAACATTATATCCAACTTAACAAGATCAGAAACTCTATAACCAATGTACTCATAATCAAAAGAAGCATAACCTCTTGTTGTTGATTTTAGTTTATCGTAAAAATCAAAAATTATTTCGGATAAGGGAAATTCAAATTCAACATCCGCTCTTGTAGGATCAATGTAAGTCGTATTTTTATAAATTCCTCTCTTATCCATTGCGAGTTTCATAATATTGCCAAGATATTCACTGGGAACAACGATCTGAGATTTTACATAAGGCTCTTCTATTCTTTCAATTTCACCGACTACGGGAAGATCAGCAGGATTATCAACAGTTACTTTTTCACCATTCTTTTTATACGCATGATATTCAACGTTTGGCAAAGTTGTGACAATTGTTTGGTTGTATTCTCTTTCCAACCTTTCCTGAATAATTTCCATATGAAGCATTCCGAGAAATCCGCAACGAAAACCAAATCCTAAAGCGGCAGATGTTTCGGGAATAAAAGCCAAAGAAGCGTCATTCAGCTGAAGTTTTTCTATTGCATCGCGTAAATCTTCATATTCATCTGAATCAGAAGGATATAAACCTGAGAATACCATAGGTTTAATATTTTTATAACCCGCTAGCGGTTGTTCAGCACCGTTGCGCGCGTGCGTAATTGTATCACCAACCTTAGTATCATGGACATCTTTAATGCTTCCTATCACATATCCAACATCTCCGGTTGATAATTCATCCTTTTGATTTTTCTTAAACCAAGAATACCAATTTCTTCCGCTTGGACAACTGCATTACTTGCAAAAATCTAATCTGATCCTTTATTTTAAGAACACCGTTAACAATCCTGATATAGGCAATTGCTCCGCGATAAGAATCAAATACAGAATCGAAAATTAGCGCTTGTAAAGGTTTGTTGGGATCACCGCTCGGAGACGGAATTTTTGTTATTATCGCGTCTAGAATTTCGTTAAATCCTATTCTTGCTTTAGCGCTAGCCAAAATAATATCACTCTCATGGCAACCTATTAAGTCAATTATCTGCTGTTTAATTACGTCGACTCTTGCGCTCGGCAAATCAATTTTATTTATAACCGGAATTATTTCAAGCCCCGCATCAACAGCAAGATAAACATTACTTATTGTTTGCGCTTCAACACCTTGAGCGGCGTCAACAACTAATATAGCGCCTTCGCAGGCAGCAAGTGAACGTGAAACTTCATAAGTAAAATCCACATGTCCCGGAGTATCAATTAAATTAAGATTGTAAGTTTTTGAATCTGAATGTTTATAAATCATCTTAATAGCATGAGATTTAATAGTTATTCCCCTCTCACGTTCTAAGTCCATGTCATCTAATAATTGAGCTTTGGCTTCTCTCTGTGAAACTGTCCCTGTCACTTCAAGAAGCATATCGGCTAAAGTAGATTTACCGTGATCAATATGCGCAATTATGCAAAAATTTCTAATATTTTCCATTTTTCTTTCAAATTTAGCTTAGAAATATAGCTATTGAAAAGGCAATTTCCAATTTACATATTTTCGTTAAAAATGAGCTTTAGGTTAAATGAAAATTATTAAATCATGAATTTTGTTCTGAATCTGAAATTATAAAATATAATTTCTTTAATCCGAAAAATTAGAAGTAACTGCTTTTTGATTTATCAACGAAGATTAAAAGGATAAATAAAAGAAATTCTCGGTTCAATTTTTCTTTGGGGTTTGTATCGAATAAAATTGTTTTCAACATCTCTTACAGGTGCAAAAGTCCAATTATAAACCATAGAAACTAATACATACGCGTTAAGCTTATAACCTAATTCCGCAAAAAGAAAAGATCTGTTGTCTAATGCAAATAAATCACTTTCACTTTTTATATCAATTTTATCATAACCTCCTCTCGCGACAAAACTTGCATTCTGCGGCGCTATTTCTGTTCTTAAACTTAGTGCGCCATCTGAAGGATTTTCATCAAATCTCTGGTAACTTCCGAAAATGTAAAATGTGTTAAGTACCGAAAAAAGCAGTTCGCCGTAATAACTATTTCCAATGTCTATTCCATTTTTCAATAATTGAATTTTACTGTTTACCGTATTTGTCTTCGGGTCAATTTGGAATCTTTCCAATTCATAGAAATAATTAAAATAAGTAGGAATATAGTTTATGCCATTGAATCTGCGTTCAAATTTTGTTCTAATATCAACAATTCCAATTCCATAAAAGTCGAATAATATTCCGGCGCTTCTTCCATTACCGAATCCAAAAATTTCCGCATAATCAAAATAAATATCAGAATTAACCGCGCTTGTTCTAAGCAAAGGCAAACTAAAATCAAAGCCAATAATTTGTGTTGGACCTAAATCTTCTATTGTTTTATATTTATCTTTAACGGCATCAAAACTAACTTCAGTTACGCCTGCATTTTTGTTGAAATCATTGGAATATGTTGCCCCAATTTCAAAAGCTCCAATTACCGGAACAGTAGCTAATTCAGTTGTTAACAATGGCCTTGTAAAAAATCGCAATCCGATAATTCCCGATTCCGCAAAAGTACTGTAAACCGATTCAACTCCGTAAAGATCAAAGTCAATGTCTAATTCCATTCCAATTTTTCTAGAATCAAAGCTTGGTGTGTTATTATACAAGTACATTATACTGCCGTGTCCGATTGTGGCAAAATCCAAAGCGCCTAATCTTGCATAAAATGGATCCTTCTTTTGTCCGTATCTTACATAGCGAATTAAGCTTAGATAATCTGAAGTTTCATCAAAATTTTCACTTCTTATTTTACCGTTATAATCAAAATCTAAATTTAAGTCGAATCCAATTCCAAATTTTGCAAAAGATATTTCGGGGAAAAGATGAATTGAATAATATGGTTTTCCGTCAATCCAAGTATAGCCGGCAGCTCCGCCAATTAAAGCTTGGTTAGGGTTTGGACTAAAAATTTGTCCAGATGTAAATGTTGCTGAAATTATCCAAATTGATGCTAATAATTTATTTTTCATTCACCATAGCTAATTGAAAAAGAAATAAAATTCAATGATAAAAATTTAACTGATTTATTTTATATAAATTTTATCTTACAACCGCCAGTTTTTGAGTAACATCTTGTTTTTTACCGTCAACATCCATGATAACTTTGTATAAATAAACACCGTTGCCGATCATATCACCGTCGTTATCTTTACCATCCCAATAAATTTTATTAAGGTCGTAATTCAATTGATTACTTGAAAGCTCAAATTCTTTAATTAGTCTTCCGGCAACCGTAAAAACCTTAATATTAATTTCATCAGGAATTTGCGTAAGCTTAAATGTAAAATAAGTTTCACTGCCAAATGGATTTGGATAATTATATACTTCCAATAATTTTGGTTCGCTCATTACATTAAAATTTCTTGTAATGCCCGATGTTTGGTCGATATTTCCCGAAGCATCTCTGCCTAAAACCTTTAACGTATATTCTCCGTCCTCCAATATTGGATTATAATTTACCGTAACTTTAGGATTGGTTGATGAGTAATTTATTTTAAGAATTTCGGGGTTGGAAAAATAACTAATATATTTATTGTTTAAGAATACCGCAACCGCTGTTGTATCAGAAATTGGAACCAAAGACGGATCATTTAGTTCAATTTTTATTGAAGGTTCCTTCGCAATATATTCACCGTCAAAATTTGATTACCGTCAAAAGTTAAAGCCAATGATGGTTTTGTAGAATCACCTTTAACAAAAAACGAATAGTTGAAATAATTATTATCTTCATATAATTCGTCAATTTTATTTTCCGGATCAATTGAAATGGAAAAAGTCTTAGCGCCAATACTATTGGAAGTATTATAAGATAAATTAAATTTCATTCTTTTTCGGAATCAAGAGATTTAATAGTTTGCTCAAATATTTTCTCTCTGGAATTATCGGAATTTATAACTTCTACTATTACTTTAACACTATCAGCTTTTGATTCTCCCACATTATAAACATAAAACCGCAGATTTGCATTTTCTCCTTGATCAACAGAATCTTTTTCAACCGATACAACTTGATAATTGATAGCGAGCTCTGGGATGCCGGTGTAATCAACGCCGAATGAATTCAATATCGGTGAAGTGTTGTTATCGCCTGCGGTAAATTCGGTTAAAATTTTAATATTAGGATATTTCTTCGCATCAATGAAATTTAGCGATGCTTCATTATTAGTAAAATTTAACGTATTAAGGGTATCTTCCGTATTATCATTTGCTGAAATTAAAATTGGCTTAAAAGTAATTTTTGAATTA
Organism: Ignavibacteriota bacterium; assembly: GCA_016713565.1. NCBI lineage: Bacteria > Pseudomonadati > Ignavibacteriota > Ignavibacteriota bacterium. The sequence continues at coordinate 546,592 of JADJOX010000008.1, read as the reverse complement.
TTAGCATGCGACTCATCAACAACAAGTTTTTTCCAATTTGAGGATGGCCCGATTACAGAAGTAATTAAATTACCTTTAGAATAAATTTTTATAAAAGATGTATCTACTTTTACAGGTCCCTCCGTCGGATTTGAAAATGCTTCTGGAACAGTTCCTGGGGCAGCTCCTTTAATTCCCAAAATAACCCATGAACTTCTAAATTGAAGACTATCAATAAATTTACTGCCAATACCATATAGTTTAGTACGAAGTTCGGCGTCGCTTATACGACCATCATCTGACACGCCAATTAATATAAAATAATTTTGAGAAAGTGTATCTAAAAATGTCTTATATTCAGATAATACAGCAGATCCACCTGAATAGGTATTAAAGTATTTATATTGAATAAATTTCAAACTACTTCTATCAAACAATGCAATATGATGACCGGTTTTGAAATTTTCCGGGACATAATTTGTATCATCCTTAAATATCAAAGCACTTCTTCCATCATAAAACCCTGCCGAAGAAACAGATATTTTTGTAGTTGTTGAATCAAGTTTAATATTTGTTTTCCATTCAACGTTAACTTTTTTTGAATTCAAATATGATAAACTATCAGCTAGAAGATAATTAAATTTTGAATTGATAAAAAATGTTTTAATAATTCCAAAATCTGTTTCATTTTCTAATTTTGTTCGGATAAAATATCTTTTATTAGTAATTAAGCTGTTTAGTTTTATCTTCGTATAAAATGTATCTAATAAAACTGAATTAGACTTAAATTTTGTAAAATTTTCATCGTTTGAAATATCATACTGTAATTTTTCTATTTGAGGTCTGGTGGATGGATTTAACACAATTAAATTTGAATCAACAGAATTTTCATAAGCGAAATTTAACAATGTTCTGGTCGATGAACTAGCCACATACATATCATAAATTACCTCATTATCGTTCTCATATATTTCATCAATTTTATTTTCATTATCGATATTAATCGTTAGTTGATGTTTACCAGGTTTATTTTTAACAGGAATACTAAAAAATAAGGAATCCTTATAGTTTGGTATTTTCCTTAATTCTTCCTTCTGAAAAATAATTCGATCTTCATACGTATCGGTAACAATTATTTTTACTGTATCAGGTTCAACTCTTCCAAAGTTGTAATAATCAACTAAACATTTAATACTATCTAATGCATCGTTTATTACTGAATTTTTAATAAATAAGTCTTTGGATGTAACCGCTAAATTACTTTTTTGAGGAATTGGAAGGCTGATTACTGGGTCGCCTATTAGAGTATTTGTTAATGAGAATAATTGATTTACTAAGGTAGAACCATTATTTTGAATTAATTCAACTTTACCTTGATTTAGTGCCTCGCTTATAATTAAGATGTTTTCTGAAAGAATTTTTTTATAAAATATCCTTGGAAAAGTAACGGCTGTGCTGGTAAATCCAAGTGAAGAATTTCCAATATACGCTATTCCTTGACTTTTTTCGGAGAGTACAAAAAGTTCTGAATATGAATTAATGTCTGATTCAGCAAACTTTCCGGTTGAACAACCATAATCCGTAACTAAAGGTGAACGATTTCTATTATTGTTTAATTGTTCTGGTTCAGTAATTGAATTATCCCACGTTCTTGTTCCACTATGTCCGATATATGAAATAAATACTGCACCTTCGTCAATTGTTTCCTGAACAAAACTTTGATCAAATGGACCAAAATTTGTAGTAGGATTCATTGTTTTATAAAAATGATGTATATTGCCGCCAATTGGTGCTGGATCTGCATATTCGCTAATTATAAAACGATTTGAACTACTCAGTAAATCGAGCTCAGATTGAGTATCGCCGCTACCGCCTGAAAAAACAGATAACTTTTATTCCAATCATCATATTTCTGTTCAACATAAGCTTTATGCCGCTGCAAATATCTATCTAATTCATTTACATCTTTTTACAGGCAATCTTCCAATATTCATTTGAGGAATATTAGCTCCTGTCGTATCCCAAACAACAAACCAATTATCGCTAACCGGAGCCCCGAACGAAGGAACATAATTATTTACTCTTGGTAATCCAAAGTTTTTTTCTTTATTGTGATAATAATCGTACGTTGCATCACCAATTAAATTAACATATTTAGGGTGTGGTGTACCCCAACTTATTTGTGTTGATTGCAAAAAATTTTTATAACTTCAGGATTAAAAAAGCCATAACTAAATTGATCGTAAATATCATCAACATCAATATGAATTGTATTTAGATTATAATTTTCTTTTATAAAAGTTAGATATTCTTTTGACTTTTCTAAAAATTTCTTATGTGTTATCGCAATATAATCTGCTTTATTTTCTCTACTCGTTAAATCGCTGAATTGTTTCTTATAATAAATTTTTGGAGTTTGTATTTTTGATAAGTCAGCAAAAATAAATTTATTATTTGATAAAACTGTATCACCAAAAATTATTTGATTACTTGTTTTATTTAATTTATACTTTTTAAATTCCTCGCCATATTTCCAAATTGAAAAATTACTTGAAGTTACATTTTGGATTTCAATATTTCTCAAAGCAGACGCATTAAGAAAAGGAAAAGAAAAAATTAACAAATTATCAATTGGTATTAAATATCTTGGATATTCAATTTCATACCAATCAAAAATGCAAGAATTTATAGTTGATTCAGTTGGCAGAGAATTAATTTTTAAAATATTGCCGCCGGAATTTAATAAATTTGAATTTAACTCTGTATTTAACACTACTTGCTCATATTTGTCAATAAATGTTGAATCACTCCAAATTCCACTTGAATTTAATGATAAGCTAACTAGATGCGCATTTTCTTTAATGTCGGCGGCATAGTCTTGAAATTTAACAAACATTTTAAAGGGTTTATTTGCGTAAACATCAGAAACAGAAAAATTTTTATTTTTTATACCTACACCAAAGTTGCCTTCGTGCCAGGTCTTATTTTCAGTCCAATATGGCATTTCTTTCTGAACAAGATCCGAATTTGAAAAATCAAACCAATTATTTGTTTCGTAATGATCTATATGAGTATAATATGATAAGGTATCCTCGGGATTTATATTTTGGTTACTAATTAAAACTCTTATACCATCTGTTCCATCCCAACTTAACCAGTAAATTGTTGTATCTGTATAACGACCTAAATATTCATTATAAGGATTGCCAATTGTACTAATCTCACGATGCTTACCCCCCATATTTCGAACACCAACAAATTCAATAAAATCATTTTCATCAAAAGATAAATCATTTTCACCTTCAACATAAATTGGGATCTGATTTCCCTTTAAAAATATTTTAAAAGACTTTGGATTTATTGCCGAAGTTGAAATCCCAAATGACTCAATATCACTTTTTTTTTATTCGGTAGATTCCATCTTCAAATGTACCTAATTTAAGATAAGATTTTGAATAATCGATCCAAGCAGATGACTCATTAGTATAATTTTTTTGATCTGAAATTATTAAACGAGCAAAATCTTTATTCAAAATGTATGGAGAAACAATTGATTCGGAAATTAACTTAGCTTTTTCAAGATTTTTACTAAAAGTTAATTTTATTTTAAATTTTTCAACTTTAATTATTGAGTTATTATTGCTTAAAGAATACGGGTTTATTTTCAAGTGTACGCAATAATTTTTATCAATCCAAAGATTACCCAAATTTTCTAAAAATTGTGGATAATCCTTCCGGGTTAAAACAGACTGTTTATATACAAGTTTATCCTTTTGCAGTTCAATGGTTGGATTTAATTCAGGTTTTCCATTAAGTTCCTTTTGTGCAATAATTTCATATTTTAAAATTGGGTTAGAATTTTGGGGGATTGCAATAAAAACATCATATTTGGGAAATATTATTTCACCTGGTTTTGATTCATCTAAAAAATTTCTAAAAACTAAATTTTTATTGTTTACTAATTCACTTTGAGAATAATCATTTGGAATCTCTATCTCATAAGCTAATACATTTGCTTGTTGATTTTCATCTTTTAAAATTACTTGTCCATTAATTTGTAAACCTGCAAATATTAGTAGTATTAAATAAAAACTTTTTTTCATATTATATACTAACTTTCAATTAAATTTGTAATAAATTAATTTTCAAAGTAATCCAATGTAAAAAATAAGAGAATTAGTGCAAAAATACCTATTAAATAATATTAAAATAAGTGTTTTGTCAATAGAAGAACTAATTTTTCATTTAGAAAAATATTTAAATACCGAAAGCTCTAATGAAATTATTACAACATTTAATTTAGATTTCCTTAGAATTTCAGAATATGATGAACAATTTAGAGAAATCTGTAAAAATTCAATTTTAAATTTACCTGATGGGATTGGAATTACTAGTTTACTAAAATTAAAATATAAAGTTCACGTTAAAAGAATTACGGGAAATGATATTTTTCCAATTATTTTGCGTTTGGCAAAAAAATTAAACTTAAAGGTTGCAATTGTTGGTGGTTCTGAATTGACATCAAAGAAAGTTAACGAGAAAATTATTAATGAAATAAATATTTCAAAAGATAATTTATTATGCCTGTCCCCTGAACAGAACTTTGAATTTAATAAAGAAAAAAATAACAAAGTGGTTACAATGGTTACCGAGTTTAAGCCAGATATTGTATTTGCGGCTTTAGGTTGCCCAAGACAAGAGAAATGGTTACATAAATATATATCCAATTTCGGCAGTAAATTAAATGTTGGGATTGGTGCAACTTTAGATTTTTATTCTGGTGAAAAAAAACGTAGTCCGGAAATTATACAGCGAATTGGCTTAGAATGGTTATGGAGGTTATTCCAAGAACCAAAGAGATTATTTAGTAGATATGTAATTAATGATATACCATTTTATTCTAAATATACCCTTGAAATAATATTACATAAAAAATAAATTGAGCGATAAATTACTATCAATAGTCCTTCCAGTGGATAATGGAGATAAGTTCCTCAAAGAGACAATTGCATCAATTATGCATCAATCTTTCTCAAATTTTTCTTTAATTATTATCGATGATGGTTCAACAGATAATACTGAAAAGGTTATAAAAACTTTTTGTGATGAACGAATACTATCTTATAAAATTGAGCATGGGGAATAATAACGTCATTCAATTACGGATTGAGCAAGGTTAATACAAAGTATGTTGCGAGAATTGATGCTGATGATATTTATTTTGTTAATAAATTTATGAAGCAAATTAACTTTCTCGAAAAAAATAATGAAGTAGTACTGATTGGAACAAATGCAAATTATATGTCAGAAAACGGGAAAATATCTAAAATAATGATTAATGTCCCATCAGATCATGAAACTATCTTAAATAATTTATTTAAGAAAAAAAGGGCAATCATCCAATCTACAATAGTCGCAAGAGCTGATATCTTAAAAAAAATTGGTGGATATAGAGAGAATGTTTATCCTGAAGATTATGATCTTTTTTTTCGAATAAGTGAAATTGGGAAAATTCATAATCTAGATGAATCACTTGCATCTATAAGAATTCATAAAAGTTTTTCACACTATAATCTAAATTTACTAATTAAAAATCATCAAAAATTAATTGAAAGCTACAATGTAAAAAACAATATTCAAAAAAATAAAGTTTCCTCTTTCGCGAGTATATATCTTAATAGAATAGGTTTATATTATTATCTAAACGGTAATAAAATAATGGCTCTTTTATTTTATTAATAAGTTTAATATTATCCACTATTAGCACTTTCAAATCAATTTATTACAAACTTCATAAATAAACTATTCAATTGCTTTTTCCCAATATTTTTTTTGATCCGATATATTTTTGTCAAAAATACTTTCAATAAAAAATATCATTCTCAACCAAATTTTATAATTATTAAATTTTACAACAAAATCTCTATTAAAAAATGTTAATATATATGCAATAAATACTTTTGGAGTAATTAGTAATTTCACCCCTAATGTTCTCCAATAAATTCTTGAGGTTTTTATATCTCCCCAAAAATATTCTCTAAAGCCTCTCATGATAATCTGTTCAGAATTGGAATTTATATTAAATTCTAAGGGTAAATTTTTATAATATTTTTCTTGAATTTGATAATGAATATTTCGTTCGGATTTAAATAAATTATTAGAATTAGATTCACTGTGAATTCGATAAAGGAGTAAAATTTCTTGAATATTATAGAATTTAAGTTTACTTTTTGCTCTCAACCAAAGTTCATAATCTTGTGCTACATGTAAATTGCCATCATTTTTATAACCGCCAAGTTGAAGAATTTTTTCTTTTTTATAAATTACTGCAGGATGGCATATACTAGAAAATAAAGCTAACTTCTGAACAATAGAATTATGGTATTGTGGAACTTTAATAATATATTCAACACTTTTATTAAAAATTGTATACCAAGATGAAACGACATCAAATTCTGAATTTTCAGAAATAAAATTATACTGAGTAAAAAAGCCTATTTGGTAATGAAATATCATCTGCATCCATTCTGGCAACCCAATCATAATTAGCTAGCTTTAGGCCATAATTTAAAGTATCAGCCAAACCAGTATGATCTTTTTTAATATATTTTATTCTAGTATCATGAAAAGAACTTACTATTTTTTCTGTATTGTCTATAGAACCGTCATCTACAATAATAAATTCAAAGTCTCTAAATGTTTGATTTAAAATACTTTTAATTGATTGGCTTAAGTACTTTTCACCATTATATACCGGCAATAAAACGCTTATCATAATTTTTTACTCTAAAAAAAAAGAATGGACCAGAAAGAATAGAGAAAATATAATTAAAAATTAATGAAGGTTCTTTTTGAATAAAAATAATCCCATAAAAATCCAGTAAATATGTTTTAATCAATCTTTTAATTTTTACTTCACTATATAAAAAACAAATTACAAATAAATTTCGCGGGAAATATTTTGATCTTAATTTTGTTTGGAAATTATATCTATAATGAAATTTTCCCTTACCAAAATAAACATGATTTTGTTCCGGATGCTTAACAACTGATTGAACAACCGTCACGACTGGGAATGAATTTGATTTAATTCTCAAATAATATTCATACTCATCTCCGTAAATGAAAAACAACTGATTCGGTAGCCCGATTTTTTTTATTATATTTTTATGTATTAATGTGCCATTAAAGAAATTAGCACTATAAATAATTTTTCATTGGCGATTTCATCATATGTTTTATACAATTTTTTATTTTTATAGTCATCTAAACCAAAATTAAGCTTTGTAATATTTTGTTTTGAAAGCACGACAGAATTTAGAACAGCATCTGTTTTATAATTTGATGTAATTAAATTTTCTAATGCATCTTTGTGTGTTAGACAATCATCATCCATCAACCAAATCCAATCAAAACCTTTAATATATGCCTCTTTCATTCCATTCTGAAAACCACCTGCGCCCCCAAGATTTTCTTGATGAATATTTGTTAAATCCTTTTGTTTATCCAACCATTCTGTGGTTCCATCTTTGCTATTGTTATTTACAACGATTATTTCATCTAATTTTCTTGTTTGATTTTTAAGCGCTTCAATGCATTCCTGCAGTAGCTTCAATCGGTTATATGTTACAACAACTGCACAAATCTTCTCATTCATTTAAAATTTTCACTCGTGTAAATTCTCAAACAATTCCCTACCACTTGATCCATATTATAATATTTATATTCGGCTAATCTTCCGCAAAACATTACATTTTCAACCTTATGTGTTTCATTTTTATATTTTCTGTATAACTCCGCGTTCTTAGTTGTGGGAACCGGATAGTAGGGTTCACCATCCTTCTCAGAATATTCTTTGCTTATTGTTGTAGTTGAATTTTTTTGTCCAGTTAAATATTTATATTCTGTTATTCTTGTAAAAATATGCGTTTCGTCAACATGATTAACAACAGCTGCTTCTTGATATTTTTCGGTATAAATGTTTTCCCATTCAAACCTAATTGAACGGTAAGGAAGTTTTCCATGTTTATAGTCGAAAAAATAATCGATTGGTCCAGTGTAAATCATTTTATCATACTTAATTTCATTTATTATTTTTTTATAATCCGTGCTTAAAATGAGCTTTATATTTTCATTTTTTAAAATTTGCTCAAACATTTTTGTATAGCCGTATTTAGGCATAAATTGATATTCATCATTAAAGTATCTATCGTCGTCATTTGTGCGAATTGGAATTCTGCCGCAAACAGAAGGAGATAATTCAGAAGGATCCAAATTCCACTGTTTTTTTGTATAGAATTTAAAGAATTTTTCGTAAAGGTCAATACCTACTTGATTAACAATTATATCTTCCGAATTCCTTATAGGAAATCTTTTTTGTTTAACAATGTTATAAAATTCTTGCACCTCCTCATTTAACGTAAAATTTTTATTATATAATTTATTTATCGTTGTTCTGTTTATTGGAATCGGATATAATTTACCGTTTAATTTGGCAAGAACTTTATGTTCATATTTTATCCAATCAGTAAATTGCGAAAGGTATTCAAAAACAGTTTTACTGTTTGTGTGGAAAATATGTGGTCCGTATTTATGTACTAATATTCCATGTTCATCTAATTCATCATAGGCGTTGCCGCCTATATGATCTCTTTTCTCAACAATAATGACTTTTTTATTTAATTGGCTGGCAATCCTTTCGGCAAATACGCTTCCGGCAAATCCGGAGCCAACAATTAGATAATCGCATTTCATAATTCAACTGAAGCTTTCTTAAAAATATGTATATTTTTTTTTCTTAAAAAAACTAACATGTTGAAAGTAACAACAAGTTCTGTTACTAAAACCGCAATTGAACTCCCTATCTCTAAATAATATGGCACTATAATAAATGAAAGTATAATATTTAAGACACCGGCAATAATTATTATCTTTGCAAATTCCTTCTTATAGCCAAGATTTACCATTGTTTGAATTCCGGCAACGTTGCTCACGAATATTATAAAAGGCAAAAATGAAAGTATTTTAAGAATAGTAACAGATTTTAAATATTCTGGACCTAAAACCAAAAGTACAATTTGTTCGGAAAAAATAAACAGTAGTATTGAAAGCAGTAAAATAAAACTGCCCATTGATTTAACATATTTTCTTACAAAACTAAATCCGGCTTTTCTGGATTTGCTAAACTCAGTAGAAAGATGAGGGAAAATTGTTCTGCCCGCTGTTGATGTCATGTTCTGAACTGCGTATCTAATTTTATCTGCAGCGGAAAAATAACCTACAATTGTATCATTTGTGAATAAGCCTAGAATGAAAATGTTTGAGATTGTGTACAGACTAACTGAAACATTTGAGAGAAAATAATGCCAGCTGTCTTCAAGCTGAAATTTTATTTGCTCAATAGAAGGAATAAATAATTTCAGTTTGAACCTAATCTTAGAAACCCATAATCCAATTACGCCGGTAATAATGGAACTTAATGAATTTAACCAAACAAGAATTATTATATCGTCTTTTGATTTAACAAAAGAAATATTGATACGACCCACAAAATTTTCACAATTATGCTTATCCAACTTATATACCCCATTTCTTCAATGCCTTGGAAAAACCAAATGGGAAATATTGCGGTTACAAATACTGCAAAAAATGAAACAATGTAAATCATTGCATTATCGTTGAATTTGGAAAAGAATAATACCACAGGAATTAGTATAAGTATACTTATTAACAACAATAATAATTTTACTCCTAGAACTGAGTAAAATATCTCTTCAATTTTTTTTTGATTGTTTCTATTTAATGAAATATCTTTTGTTGCGGATAGATTAAAACCATAATCAGTGAGAACGGTAAAATATCCAATAAAAGCGTTAGCAAATGATACAAGTCCATAACCATCAGGACCTAAAACTCTAACTAAATAAGGAAATGTAACTATTGGGAAAATATATTGTGAAATTTGCAGAGCTGTTAATGAAGAAAAATTTCTAAGTAAAGTTTTATTTTTTTGAATAAATATTTTTACAAAATTTTTAATATTCATTTACTTTTTTACAAGCCATTCTTGTGGATTCTGATAATTTCTTTCATTCCAAATTTCAAAATGAAGAATATTTCCTTCCAGGCTCTCATTTACTTTGCCAATTAAATCTCCGGCTTTTACTTTGTTTCCTTCTAAAACTGAAATATCCGATAAATGACCATAAACAGTTCTGTAATTATCTCTATGTGTTAAAATTAATACGCTTCCATAACCTGGAATCCATTCAATTGCGCTTACAATTCCTTCGGCTACGGCAAATACATCTTGATCCACTTTTGCAATAATATCTATTCCGTAATTTAGTGTTACTGTTTTTGTTTTATCATTTTTATTTTCACCAAATGATCTGCCGACCTTGGGTGCGGATATTGGCCAACTTAAAACTCCCTTTAACTGAGTAAAATTTTCAAAACTGCTGTAATTAAAATCATAATTATAGTCTTTAATTTCGCCTTTCAACTTTGCAGTTCTTAATTGTCTTTCTTTTTCTCTTTCCTTTTCAATTAAATCCGCTATCATTTTTTTTATGGTGATTTCAATCTTTCTTTTCTGGTCAATTTCCGTATTTACATTATTCTTATCTTTTTTCAGGGATGCAAGAACAACTTTCTTTTCGTTTCTCTTTTTATTAAGTAGATCCTTCTCGTTTGATTTCTGATTCTTTAGTTTTATTTTTTCATTAAGTTCTACTTCTATTTGGTTTTTCGATTCATTGAGTTTTTGCTGATTTTCAATTAATTCAGCAATATTTTTTTCGCTGGCATTGTGTATATAATTCAAATACTTATACCTGATCAGCATTTGATTAAATGATTCGGCATTAAAAACATATTTTAAAACCGAATTATTGCCCTGTTTATAAACCCAAACCAAATATTTGCTGTATTCACTTTGCAATGATTTTATTCTTGATTTATGTATTGATATTTGTGAATTCAAATTTAAAATGTTTTGTTCGTTTTGCTTTTCTTCTTTTTCAATTTTCTTTATGCTTTTATTCAGGAGTAAATTCTGCTGATCTAATTTTTTAAGAATAGAAACGTTATTTTTTTCTTTCTTTGATAATTCGGAAAGTTCTCCTTCCAGATTTTGAATTTGCTGCTGAATAACTTTTAACTCACTGCTTTTATCATCTAATTTATTTTTATTCTGACCAAAAACAATTATTGATAAAAATAACAATATTATAATGTTTTTATTTATTACCATATTTTTACAACAACATCTTTTGGGATTTCTAATTTTAGATTTTGCAAATTTTCATTTACTGAAATTTTTCTGTAATCAATTGTAATTTTTTGATTGTTAAGTTTATTATTTATTACAACTGTTGAAGGAACAGCCACATTATCAAACATTTCAAAATCGGAATATACGCCGTCTAACAATAATGTTTTTTCATTTTTGTAAAGCTCATATTTATTAATCGCCAAATTTCCAATCTGAATTTCATATAAGCTTTGTTTGTTGTTCAAGGTATCCAAATATGTAAGATGATATTCTTTATCAGTTAGTTTGTAAATATCGGGTTCAATTCTAAGTTTATCCGTTAAATTTACGGCGCCGGCAAAAGCATCAACCAATTCACCAAACGACATATCAATATGAAATATTTTATTAAGAATATCACTATTATTTCTACCTTTGTAAAGGATATTTTTCATTTCATCATAGAATTCAAATTCAGATGAAGTAATTAATGCTTGAGCTAAATCAATACCGAACGGACCGTAAATAACAAATTTTAATGAATCGGGTTTTTTCAAAAACACTTCGAAAGTTGCTTTGGCGTCTATTTTTTCCGATTCAACATTGAAAATTCCAGATCCTTCAAATGTTTTGATTTTTCTTCTGTTTGCTTCCAACTTTTTTATTAGTCTGTCGGCAGTTAAAATTTCTTCTTCGTAATCCGGTTTGCTCGGAACGCAGCTTATTACCGAAACTATAAGTAATAAGTAAAGAAAAATGTTTTTATATTTTGTCACTCCAATCCTTTTAAAATTTTTTGTCCAATATTTTCTAATTTAGGATCTAACTTTAATGCGCCTTCCCAAAGTGTTTTGGCTTTTTCTTTATTTTCTAATTTATAATATACATCACCAAGATGATCAAGTAAAGTAGCATTTTTATCATCAAACTCAATAGCTTTTTCTATATATTTTTTTGCTTCCTGGTAATTATTCATTTTGAAATACACCCACCCGATTGTATCTAAATAAGATGAGTTTTCAGGTTCGGTTTCCACCGCTTTTTTTACCATTTTTAAGGCTTTGTCTAATTTAATTCCTCTTTCTGCCAATGAATAAGCGAAATTATTAAGAGTCAAAATATCAGTTGAATCTATTGATACTGCTTTGTCGTATATGCTGTCACTAATGTTGAACATATCTTTATTTTCATATATCATTCCCATTAAGCTAAGTGCCTGAACATTTTTGGAATCAATTCTAAGCGCACGTTCAAGAAATTTAAGAGCTTCATCACTTTGTTTTACTTGATGAAGTGAAAAGCTTAACGACATTGTAGAATTTAGATCATTCGGATTTACTTCAACCGCTTTTCTCAAGTAAGGAATAGCACCTTCATGATCTGAATTTTGAGCGAGTGAAAGTCCAAGAATAAAATTCAACACAAAATCATTCGGAAATTTTTTTACGGCACTTTCCATTTCTATTGCGGCTGTTGTGTAATCACGATTCTCAAATAAAATTTGACCAAATCTGATTCTTAAGTCACTGTTTAACGGAGCAAGTTCAATTGCTTTTTTAAAATAATTTACTGTGGCTGAATCATTTTTTAATTTATTTGATATTTCGCCCATAAAGGCATTAAGCTGCCAATCGGCCGTATCTTTATCAATTTGTTGAATAACATTTAACGCAATAGGTAATAATGTAGAATCCTTCAAGCTTTCAGCATAAAATGCGCCGCCGATTCTCATTTTTATTTCAAATGGAACATTTTGTTTACTAAGGATTTTTTTATATTCTTCGGCACCTTTTTCCCATTGCTTCATTTTTACATAAGCATTTCCTTTGAGTTCAACAAGACTAATATCATCAGGAAAAATTTCCAAAGAGTTATTCACGGCATTAATTGCTTTATCATATTTTTCATTTTGGATATAGGACTGAATTAACATTTTTTGCAATTCCAAACTAGATGGATTTAACTCTAAAAGCTCCTCTGCCGTTTTAACTGTTTCATCAGTCTGACCTAATCTTTCATTTAAGTCGGCAATTTTGATAAGTATGTTCCATTCAGGACCGGTAAGTTCCAGAATATCTTTATAAAGTTCTAAAGATTTTAGAGGCTGATCAGCTTCATAAGTTTGTGCCAAATTGAATTTTGCATTTACATCCGTTGGATCAATTGAAATTATTTTTTCAAAAACAACTTTTGCAGAATCTGTATTTCTTGTGAAAGTATATATTGTTCCAAGAAGTGTTAAATATTCGACATTTTGAGGTTCCAAATCAACGGATTTTCTCGAATTTTTAAGAGCTTGGGGTACTTTACTCAATCGAAGGTAATCTTTACCCAATGCATAATAAATTCCGGCGCTAGGATCAATATTTAGCGCTTCTTGGTAATCAAGAATTGCTTCCGCATATTTACCGTCAAGATCCAACATGGAAGCATCGATAAACATTTGTTGTGCGGCATCTTTATCTGCATTTGTTAATGTTTTTAATGTTTCCTTAGAATCAATGTTTTTGTTTTCAATTTGAGAAGAACAAGAAACAATAAAAATCAAAAGTATAACGCTAATATATTTTACCAAATACTAAACCTTTTTTCTAAAAATTAATGTATGTAAAGTTATTAAATGAATAGTAAATTTGCTTAATAAAACATGTCGTCTTCTATAGTATTTAAAATATTTAAGTAACTTTGATAACGTTCTATCGAAATACTTCCTTTTTCAACAGCTTCTATAACTGCACATCCAGGTTCATGATCATGAATGCAAGTGCTGAATTTACATTTATTAAGTTCAGCTTTAAATTCACTAAAGTAATGTGCTAAATCCGCTTTTGTAATTCCATAAGGATCAATTTCTCTAATACCCGGTGTATCTACAATATAGGTATTTTCAGAAACTTTCTGAATTTCACCTGTTACAGTGGTATGTTGACCTTTTTTAGAATAATTACTAATCTCACCTACTTTAAAATTCAAAGCGGAAAACATTGAATTCAGCAATGAAGATTTTCCTACTCCGGATTGACCCCAAAAAAGATTTACGTTTCCTTCCAAATCATTTTTTAATTCTGGAATTGATTCACCGCTTTTTGCGCTTACTCTGAAAACATTATACCCCAATGTTTTATAAAATTGTTCCCAAAGAATCGAGTTATTATAATCATCATCCAAATCAATTTTATTTATAACAATTGCAATATCCAAATTCGAACTTTCAGCGGCTACAATTACCCTATCTATAAAACGGTTATTGAATGCTGGCAGTTTTATGCTGGAAACAATGTATAATTTATCAATATTCGATGCAATAATTTGTTCTAACCTTTTGCCTCTTTTTAATCCGCCTCTCAGCTTTCCGGCTTTCCTGGATAGATAATTATTTCTATCATAAATAAATTCAATTACACCGATTTCCGTCGAAATTTTAGTAATTTCCACCCAATCTCCCAACGAGGCAAAGTCTAAAGTTAAAAGTTTATCTTTCTTAAGATTAAATTCTTTTTTAAACTTCCCTCTCAGCGAACATCGTAAAATTTCTTCTTCAGATATTTTTACGTAATAATCTTTACTCTCAATTTTTACAATTCTGCCTTTAATATAAAATCCTATAAATAATAAAAAAAAACACCTTATAATTAAGGTGCTTTTAAGTATAATTCCAAATGATTTTATTATTACATAAAGATGTAGTTTATTGTAATACCAAATTTATCGAGCTTAATATCTTGATTTATTCTTGATATATCAGATCCATAATTATCACCGAAATTATTCCACCATCCGTGTAAATATCCAAAATCAATTATTAAATTTTTTGAAAGCGGCAATCCTAAACCTACAGTGAAGTATTTTTTATCAAATTCACTTCCATCTCCAATATAAGGCGAAGGATTATATATAAACCCGCCTCTAAATTTCATTGATGGATATGGTAATGTTATTTCAGCGCCGAAATTATAATTTACTACGCTTTGCATATTATCTTTTATTTCTGCATTCTTAGAATCAAGATCAATTCTTTTAAATCCGCCGGTAAATTCTAATTGTGAATAATCGATAAATTTCAAACCTGCATTTAAATTGACAAACGGCAAAGAAGCTGAAATTCCGGTACTTAATTCCATTGGTGTAGAAATTTTGTAATCAAAATTATTTGCAGGAAAATCAATATAATAACTGGCTTCAGCAAATTCGGATTCCCCGTAAATTGAATATCTTTCTGTAATTGTATAACTAGTAGGAAATTTAACCGCGGCACCAATGTTGAACATTTCGTTTATTTTATAAAGCAAACCTAATCTAAAGTCGAGTCCGCTTATGTCCCAATTAATAAAATCATTCATATAAAATGATCTAAAATCAAAGGTACTGCTGTCTTGGGGATCCAAATACCCGGAATATACGTTATTTATATCTTCTTCGTAATAGGATCTATTTCTTTTATATTCGCCAGATAAAATATTTATTGTTCCACCGAAGTATACATTTTTTGCAATTTCAAAAGCGCCTGACATAATCCAACTGTTCAAACTGCCTTCTTCATCAATTGTTCCGCGCTGGTTCAATTTTCCATTTATATTTGTAGCGTCTCCGTCGTATTCTCCATTTGAATTATATGTTGGGTAACTTAAATAAAGTTCATACGCCAAATCGTCATTAACACTTGTCAAATCTTGTATCATTGAATTATTATTCGGATTGTATCCATCAAATTTTGTAAACCCATTGTAATCATGTGACTGGTTATAACCGAAGGCAATAACTGCGCTTCCTTTTCTTGTAGGCAAAGGAATTACCAAACCAAATTGATTAGTGTTATTATTATTTTTTTCAGCGGAAGTAGTTGAATTAAATATTGTCCCATTATTATTAAATGAATTCGTATTTATTCCAAAATTCAGAAGACTTTTTCTTATTGTTGCCAATCCAGCCGGATTTATGATTGTGCTGCTGAAATTTCCCATAGACGCAATTGAGCTGTTCCCAAAGGCAAGATTTCTAGCATCGAAATCTATTGATTGTTCGCCAAGTCTATATGCGTCGTTTAAATTTTGAGCAATTAAATGAGTAGAAACATATATTAGCAAAATTGCCGTAAAAATTACCCTTGATTTCATTAAAGTTATCTCCATTAAATTCAATAGTTCAAATCAATTCAATAATTAATTCATTTATCTTCTTCTTCCGCCACCGCTGCCAGAACTTCCGCTGCTTCTTGATGAACCGCTGGAAGAACTGCTGCCCGAAGAGCTTCCGCTTGAATAACTTCCGGAGCTTGATCTTCCTGAAGAAGTACTTCCGGAATTTGAACTGCTGCTTCGGGATGGTGAAGAATAACTTGGACTACTTGATCTTGAAGGAGAAGAATAACTTTTTGATGAACTTCCGCTTCTTCCAGAATTTGAGCTTCCTTCATAAGATTTTACATTCGGTTTGCTCATTGTACTGTTTCGAGTTTTATAATTTCTTTGTGTTGTATATGAACTTCTTTCAGAAGAACTTGGTCTTGAAGTACCTTTTTGTGTAAAATCTCCAGATTTCTTCTCATCAGTTCTTTTAGATATTGCTCTTTTTTCTGTACTTTTTTCATTGGAATTTCTGTCAGATTTGGAAAATGATCTTGAATTATTTTTTTCATCATAATATTTTGACGCACGTTCTTGTGATCCACCGATATTTGCGGAACTTCGTGAAGTTCTATCTGAGTTTACTGAAGATTCGCCTCTTGATTTAGACAAACCGGATGATCTATTTGCCGAGCTTGAATTACGAGTTGCTCTATCTGATAGATAATTTCTTCCGCCGTTGTTGTCTCTTGATCTATAATCATAATTGGTTCTGTACTTTGTTTTACTGAAATAATTATTAATTGGGTAGTGATAATAATAACCCGATGAATACCAACCGTTGAATCCGTAATAGTAATCGTAATACCACGGGGAATACCATGAATAATAAGGTGAATACCAATTAAATCTGTAACTGTACCAAGGATTCCAACTGTCCCACCAAGGATCATAATAACCCGAGTATGTTCTGTATGTCATTCCAGGATAATAAAAATCGTAAAATCTATAGATTCTAGATTCATTTCCAAAATCGTCATTATAATTCTCATCAACATAATTTGTATCATAATCTTCATCGGAATAATATTCTGATGAATCGGCATATTCATCATCATAATATTCAGTTGTATCTTCGGCATATGCTTGATCCGGTGCTTTTTTCTCAACTTTATCCCAATAAGCTTCACGCTCATAATCGTAGCCAATTTCGGTATAACATCCGGCGAATGTTACGGTTAAAGCAATTATTAGGAAATAAATATATGTTTTCATTTTTGTACCTCGTAATTATAAATCATATAATAGGATTCAAAATCTAAGCCAAAAAAATATTCGTTTTATTGCAATTTTTAATTCATTTGCAAAAACTTTTGTACAAATTTATAAACTTCTGTATAGTTTTTTATACAATATTAATCTTTTGAAATTACAGAAAAATTGAAGATTAATGGATTTAACGAATAGTCCGTTTTAATCAAAAAAGAGATATATCCAATTTTACTAGTGGTGTGAAAAGTAAGTTTATTTTTTTGAATTTTACAGTCATTAATTATTCCATCTCCTTTTATAATTTCAAATTGCGGATTTATTCTACGAAATTCGAGCCCGTTGCCGAATGAATTAATTCCGAATAATTCTATATAATAATTGGAATTAACCAACAATTTGTGTCCATTAACATTTGTCGAAAATTTCACTTCATAAATGCTGAAAAAGAAATGCCAGATTATAAATGATGATATCACTAAAATTGATATTATAAATATATATATCACTGATACTTTAAATATTTTATTTGGACGTAATTTTATAGGTGGTTCCCTCTTTGGCATCTTCCAAAATGATTCCCATATCTTTTAATTTGTCTCTAATCTCATCCGCAAGTTTGTAATTTTTTTCAAGTTTGGATTTTTTTCTAAGATCAATAAGCATTTCAATTAATTCGCTTTCCAATGTGTTTCTTAAAGTATTTTGCCTAAAAATTTCAATTCCTAAAACATTTGTAACTGTCTTTAGTAAATAGTCCTTTGCGCTTTGTAAAACCTCAGAAGGCACTTTTTCATTTTTTGCGAGATATTTATTGAAATCTCTAATAAAATCAAAAACAGATGCTAAAGCTTGTGAAGTATTAAAATTATCATCCATCGAACTTTCAAATGCAAAAAGATATCTGTCAATTTCAAAGGAATTTAAATTATTTTCATTGCTTGGCTTCATATTTTCAATCTTTTGCGCAAGATTAATTATTTTTTCCAAACCTTTTTCGGCACCTTCAATTAAATCTTCCGAAAAACTTAAGGGACCGGAAAAATGTGTTTGACTGAAAAATAATCTAATGGCATTCGGATTGTATTTCTTTAAAATCTCCCTTGCCGTAAAAAAATTACCTAATGATTTAGACATTTTCTCTTGGTTAATATTTAAGAATCCGCAGTGAATCCAATATTTTACAAATTCACTTCCGCAAGCTGCTTCGCTTTGCGCAATTTCATTTTCATGATGCGGAAAAATTAAATCATTTCCGCCGATATGAATATCAATTGTTTGACCTAAATGTTTCATGCTCATCGCGGAACATTCGACATGCCATCCCGGTCTTCCGTTTCCCCACGGACTTTCCCAAAATGGCTCGTTCGGCTTTGCTTTTTTCCATAATGCAAAATCGAGAGGATTTTTCTTTTCTTCATTTATCTCAATTCTTGCGCCGGCTTCAAGATCAGCCAAATTTTTTCCGCTTAGTTTTCCATATTCGGAAAATTTATTAACATCATAGAATACATTGCCTTCAACATTATAAGCAAAATCTTTATCTACCAATTTTTTTATTAAATCTAATATTTCGGTTATATGTTCTGTTGCCTTTGGATAAACGTCAGCTTTTTCAATTCTAAGTTTTTCTATATCTTCAAAAAAAGCCGAAGCGTACTTTTCGGCAATTTTTTCAACCGGTAAATTTTCTTCGTTGGATTTTTTAATCAGCTTATCATCAATATCCGTAAGGTTCATTACAAACTTTACATCATAATTCTTATATTCCAAATATCTTCTAATTATATCAGCTGAAACGAATGTACGCGCATTTCCAATGTGAAAAAAATCATAAATTGTTGGTCCGCAGACATAAATTGTAACTTTTGGCGGATTTTGGGGAACGAATTCTTCCTTCTTTTTTGTAAGCGTATTATAGATTAACATTTAAACTCCAAAATTGAAGCTCAAATATAGCAAATTTCATTTTTTAAAACATTGAATCAAAATTTCAATCTTTTACTTTGGCGTTTTTTATATTTGCCAATGATTTATTTAATAATTGTTTCAATTATTTGGGCTCTGTCTTTCAGCATAATTAAAGGAACTTTGATTTCCATTGATCCCAATTTTGTTGCATTTGTCAGGTTATTAATTTCATTTATAATTTTCCTTCCTTTTTTAAGGATAAAAAGAATTGGCAAAAATGTATTTTTCCATTTGGCTTTGATTGGGATGATTCAATATGGAATAATGTATTTGGCATACATTTATTCTTTTCAATTTTTAGAAGCTTATGAAATTGCGGTGTTGACTTTACTTACTCCTTTTTTTGTAGTTTTAATAATTGAAATTTGGGAAAAGAAAATTAATTTTCTTCATTTGATAATTGCTCTTTTAACAATTATTGGCTCGTTCATTGTTGTATATAAAGAAAATTTTGGATTTGCATTTTTGAAAGGAGTTCTGCTTATTCAATTTTCAAATATTTGTTTTGCTTTCGGACAAGTTTATTATAAGAAAATAATTGAAAAGCAATACGATATTAAATTTTTTGAAACATTTGCGATATTGTATTTCGGCGCTGTTCTAATTACTGGATTATTTGCAGGAGTAACAACAAATTTCAGTGAAATTAAAATAAGCTATGATCAAATCTATTCTATTTTATATTTAGGAATAGTTGCTTCTGGAATTGGTTTTTTCTTATGGAATATAGGCGTTACAAAAGTTGATACCGGAACATTGGCAATTATGAACAATTTAAAAATCCCGTTAGGCGTGCTTTTCGCGTATATTCTTCTTGGAGAAAAAACAAACTTGATCCAATTGTTAATCGGATCGATTATTATAGCAATGTCTTATATTTTAAATTATCGTTACTCAACTCGATAATAAAATTATTCAAGTAAAAATGAAAGAAATTTGATTTTTGAAAAATGATGAACTAAACTTACAATTCAATTTTAAGAGTTTAATAAATGAATGAAAAAAAAAAATTAAACATAAATTCAATCAAAACAATTGCGCTTACCGCTTTAATAGTTGCGGCTTCAATTTTATTATTTCAAAATTTTATTTCAAAAGAAACTTTGAACAATAATGAGATCGTTAAGGAATTTCCGCAAGAATACAAAATCATTTCGCCAAATATTCCCAGTAATTTAGAATTTTGCGGTGAAAGAGTTCCTATCGATAATTTTGAAGTATATGAAAGATTGGACAGAGAATTTATTGTAAATACTTATTGGCATTCATTGATGATCTTGACATTAAAAAGAGCAAACAGATGGTTTCCTGTAATTGAACCAATTCTTAAGAAAAATAATATCCCGGATGATTTTAAATTTTTATGCGTTACTGAAAGTACTTTGTTGAATTTAATTTCTCCATCAAATGCTGTAGGCTTTTGGCAAATATTAAAAGGTTCCGGACAAGAATTAGGTTTGGAAATAAATGATGAAGTTGATGAAAGATATAGCGTAGAAAAATCTACCGAAGCGGCATGCAAATATTTGCGATCCGCTTATGAGAAGTTTGGGAATTGGACAATGGCTGCGGCTTCTTACAATATGGGAAGAAATGGAATAAATGATCAGCTTGGCAGACAAAAAACTAACAATTATTACAATTTAGTTTTAAATGACGAAACTTCTCGTTATGTTTTTAGAATTATTGCGACAAAAATTATGATGAACAATCCTTCAGAATATGGCTTTGACCTTAAACCTGAAGATCTATATAAACCTTATGAAATGGATGAAGTGTTTATTGATAGTACGGTTTTAAATTGGGCAGATTTTGCAATTGCAAGAGGTATAAATTATAAAATTCTTAAACTTTACAATCCTTGGCTGAGGGATAATTTTTTAACTAATAAACAGAAAAAAAGTTACACAATTAAATTACCTAAACCGGGTACAATTACTGTAATTCCCGAATTATAATTTTTGCTGCCTCCGTAACTCTTGCAGTAGGTTTAAAAAATCTTCAGGCAATTCAGATGTAAACGACATTTTTTCATTGGTAATTGGGTGAATAAATCCTAAGGTTTTAGCGTGAAGTGTTTGTCTATTAATAATTTCCAAAAGATTACTTACCCTCGCTTTAATTTTAGGCAGCTCAAACCCGTAGTTTATTCTTCTTCCGCCGTATGTCGGATCGCCAAAAATATTGTGCTTAATGTGAGCTAAATGAACTCTAATTTGGTGAGTTCTTCCGGTCATTAGTTTTAACTTTACCAAAGTCAGAAAATCAAACTCTTCAATTACGGAATAAATTGTATGCGCGGATTTTCCATCAGATTCGGAAACTGAAAATAATTTTCTGTCTGTTTTACTTCTTGCAATATTTGCAATTATTTCGCCGCTCGAATCTTTAAATTTTCCCCAGCAAACAGCCCAATATTCTCTTTCGGTAGATTTTGCGGCAAATTGCTTTGCCAAATGAGAATGGACTTCTTCATTTTTCGCGATTACTAAAAGTCCGGTTGTATCTTTATCAATTCTGTGAACAATTCCGGCTCTGTAATCTCCGTTAAATGAACTTAAATTTTTAGTATGATGCAGAAGTGCATGAACCATAGTTGATGTATAATTTCCGTAAGAAGGATGAACAACCATCCCCGCTGGTTTATCTAAAATTATTAGATAATCATCTTCATAAATTATTTTTAAGGGAATGTCTTCAGGCTCAATCTTATCAGGTCTTGGCGAAACCGGAATTGTAATTTTAATTTGATCTTTAGGCAAAATTATATAATTAGATTTGACTGCTTCATTGTTAACAAAAACCAAATTATTCTTAATTAGTTTTTGTACTCTTGATCGGGTTGTATTTTCTAAACAATTTGCTAAATAAGAATCTATTCTTTGTTTTCTCTGTCCCTCAGTTATTACTAAATTTATTATCTTCTCTGTCTGTATTGCCATACTCTATTTGAGTTTCAAGTTTTTCCGATGCGTTTTCTATTTCTAATTTATTCTTACTTCTATCTTTCTCAATGCTTTTATGAAATATTAAAATTAATGCAACTCCAATTGTAACGGCAGAATCCGCAACATTAAAAATGGGAAAACTATCATATGTTTTGCCAAAAATTGTAAAACCAAAAGTATCCACATGTAAAAAATCAACTACCCGACCATATAAAAGTGGGGCGTAGCCGTAAATAACTCCGTAAAAAAATCTATCGATTAAGTTTCCAACAGCTCCGCCTAAAATTAAAGCCAATGAAAAACGATATAGGAATTTTTCATTTCTGACATTATATAAATAAATTACAATGCCAATACTGGCTATTAACGAAAATAAAGAAAGAAATAATTTTGCATAATCTCCAACTTCAATTCCAAAAGCCATACCAGGATTTTCAACAAAAGTAAATTTGAAAATATCTCCAAATACATTAATACTTTCGCCGTATTTCATTCCTTGATGATTTATTCCTAAAAACGGAATTGAAATACCTTTAACTAAAATTTTTGTTATTTGATCAATTAAAACAATAATAAACGAATAAAAAATTACTCTCAAATATCACTCGACTGAATTTATTAAGACTTTTTATTTTTGCAATCAACACAATGTTGAGTATGCGGAACAGCAAGCAATCTTTTCTTTGGAATTAAATGCGGACCTTCGGGCAATTCCAAACTATCTATGCAAACACCGTAAGTACCGTTATCTATTCTTTGTAGCGCGTCTTCCAAATATCCTAAAAATTTTGTTTCTCGCTGAGCCCACAAATATAATTTTTCTCTTTCCTGGGCATCGGTTCCCTGCTCTGCCATATGTAAAGAATACGGAGAATTTTCATTTACATACTGCCCGGTTGTTTCATCCATCATTTGTTCTTTTAGATTCTGCAGCTGTTCAATAATTTCTTTTCTTTTTTCAAGAATTACATCTTTGAATTCAGTTAATTCTTTCTTGGAATATCCAACAAATTTCTTTGTTATTTTCGGTTTTGCAGGTGTTACTATCACTTCTATTTTTTTTCCGGTTTTAGTTTTAGACGGAGTCTTAACTTCACCTTTATTAACTATTACATTTTTGTTCTTTTTAACAACTGCTTTTTTAACAACTGTTTTTTTGACGACTTCTTTTTTTGCTGCCGGTTTTTTATCAGCAACTTTTTTAACTGGCTTTGCTGTATTTTTTTGCGTTTTTACACTTTTACTTTTAACACTTTTACTTTTAATATCTTTCGTCTTTTTTTGTGCAGTTTTTAAAGACGACGGTTTTGTTTTTGCTGTTGTTTTCTTTGCCATGATTCCTCTCCTCAATAAAATTACTTTACCTTATTGATGGTTATATTGCATTTAAATTCACCAATGGTCAATTCTTCAGTATAACCTGTTCCCCCGTCAATATTGTTTATTAAACTATCTGCAAGCACTTCATTATTTATATAATTGCGAAAATGTTCTATATGATTTGCAAGTTCAGAATCACACGAATAATTTATTTTAATTCTATCTGTGATTTCCAAACCCGCGCTTTTTCGCATATTCTGAACTCTGTTTACAAATTCCCTTGCAAATCCTTCGCCGATTAATTCATTAGTCAATTCACTATCAATCGCGACGGTTATTCCATTCTCGGATTCAACAACCCAACCTTCAATTTCGGTACTAATAATTTCTACGTCATCTAACGATAAACTAACATCATTACCATCCAAAGTAAATGAAAAAGATTTGTCGGTTTCCAATTTTTTAATTTCATCTTTTGTGAAATCTTTAATTCTTTGGGCCAAATTTTTCATCATTTTTCCGTATTTCGGACCAAGAGTTTTAAAGTTTGCTTTTGTAGATTTATTTACAATAGATGCATCATCCTCTAAAACTTCTAAATCTTTAATATTAACTTCTTCCAAAATTACATCGCTCATATTTCTAACTGCTTCTCTGTATTTTGGTTCAACGGCAATCATAATTTTTTTAAGCGGCTGTCTAACTTTTAAATTGTTTTTCGCGCGCATTGCTCTTGTTAAATATACAACTTTTTGCGCAATATCCATTTTATTTTCGAGCTGTTTATTTCTGTATAAAGAAGTTGGAAAATCAACTAAGTGTACTGAACTTCTTTTTTCAAGTTTAGTTACTTTGTTCAAACTTTGATAAATTTCTTCAGCAATAAATGGGGCAAATGGAGAAGTTAATTTTACAACCGTAATTAAACATTCATATAAAGTTTGATAAGCAGATATTTTGGATTTATTTATCTCAGATTTCCAAAATCTTCTTCTGCTTCTTCTTACATACCAGTTAGAAAGCTCGTCAATTGTAAAATCACTTACTAATCTTGCAGCTTTTGTAACATCATAATTATTCATTAATTCTTCATATTCTTCAACAACCGAAGACAATTTTGCAATTATCCATCTGTCAATTTCAGATCTTTCTTCATAAGGTATAAGCTCATCGCTGAAATCAAAATTATCAATGTTTGCATAAAGTGCAAAAAACGAATATGTGTTAATTAGTGTACCAAAAAATTTTCTCTGAACTTCTACAATTCCATCTTCATCGAAAAGAGTTGTTCGCCATGGCGGACTGCCGGTAACAAGATACCATCTTGTCGCATCTGCACCGTGCTTGTCAAATAGTTCAAAAGGATCAACGGCATTGCCTTTTGATTTTGACATTTTCATTCCGTTTTTATCCAAGATTAGTTCATTTACAATTAGATTTTTAAACGCAACTTTCTCAAATAACATTGTTGAAATTGCGTGTAATGTGTAGAACCATCCTCTAGTTTGATCAATTCCTTCGCAAATAAAATCCGCGGGATAATTTTTCTCAAACAATTCTTTATTCTCAAATGGATAATGGTGTTGAGCAAACGGCATAGCTCCAGAATCAAACCAAACATCTATCAATTCGGGTGTGCGCTGATATATTTTTCCGTTTTTTTCAAATTTAATTTCATCAACAAACGGTTTATGAAGATCTATTTCTTCTTTTGGCAGATCGCCGACTTTAACTTTTTTACCGTTTCTATCAACAAATCCTTCATTTAATTCTTCAATACTTCCAACGGAAAACATATCGCCGTCGTCTGAAATCCAAATTGGCAATGGTGTTGCCCAAAATCTATCACGAGATAATGCCCAATCTTTATTTTCTTCAAGCCAATTTCCAAACCTTCCAGAACCGACTTCCGGAGGATACCAGTTAATTTCTTTATTCAGTTCAACCATTTTATCTGAAATTGACGTCGTTTTTATGAACCATGATTCACGCGCGTAATATATAACGGGAACATTATCAAATCTCCAACTGAATGGATATGAGTGAGTAATAGTTTCCTTTTTGTAAAGTTGTCCTTTAGCTTTTAATGCTTGAATAATTTCCTGATCAGCGTCTTTTACAAACTTTCCGGCATAATCTGTTATATCATCGGTAAACAATCCGCCGCGGGTTACCGGCTGCAGAAAAGGCAAATTATATGATTTAGATAATTCGTAGTCGTCCGCGCCGAATGCTGGTGCAATATGAACAATTCCAGAACCGTCTTCAGTACTTACAAAATTTGCTTCGGTTACGTAAAAAGCTTCTTTATCCACACTCAAATAAGTAAATAATTGATGATAACCTGTTCCCGCTAATTGAGAACCTTTAATTTCATCAATTATTTCATACTCTTCCCTTATTACTGATAATCTTTCCTTTGCTAATATTAAATAAACTCCTTCAGTTTTAATTTTTACATAATCTATATCTGAACCTACGGCAAGAGCAACGTTTGAAATTAAAGTCCAAGGAGTAGTTGTCCATACAAGGAAATATGTATCACCATCTTTTGCTAATTCGGAATCTTTCAATTTCATCAAAACGTATACTGAAGGATCTTTTGTTTCTCTATAACCTAAAGCAAGTTCATGAGAAGATAAAACTGTTTCCGATCTCGGACATTGCGGAACAATTTTATAATCTTTAAAGATCAAGCCTTTATCAAACAATGTTTTTAATGCCCACCAAACCGATT
This sequence comes from Ignavibacteriota bacterium, assembly GCA_016713565.1. Taxonomy (NCBI): domain Bacteria; kingdom Pseudomonadati; phylum Ignavibacteriota; species Ignavibacteriota bacterium. Next base: position 520,051 of record JADJOX010000008.1, on the reverse strand, counting down.
CTATATATTCATTAGTACAAGTTATATAAGCGTCTTCAAGATTCAGCCAATAACCCATACGGTTGGTCATTTTTTCCCACAAATCTTTGTACTTAAACACTGACTCGCGACATGCGGCATTATATTTTGCAACCCCAAATTCAGGTATCTCACTTTTGCTTTTAATTCCCAATTGTTTTTCAACTTCAATTTCAACTGGCAATCCGTGAGTGTCCCAACCTGCTTTTCTATTTACTTTAAATCCTTGCAGCGTTTTATAACGGCAAACTAAATCTTTTAAAGTTCTAGCCATTACATGATGAAGACCGGGTTTTCCGTTAGCAGTTGGTGGTCCTTCAAAAAAAGTAAAAGGTTTATTGCCTTCTCTTAGTTCAATACTTTTTTGAAAGATGTTGTTTTTTTGCCAAAACTCTAATATTTCTTCTTCTATCTTAGAATAGTTAACACCGTTTGAATATTGTTTATACTTTTCCATAATTTGAATAGATTAAAATCCTACTTTTTTTTTGAAACTATTTATTTGATAAAATTTCAGAAGCTTTTTTATTTGCTTCAAAAACTATTTTTTCAGCTTTTAAGTTTGCTTCTTTAATAATTAATTCGGCTTTGTGTTTAACTTCTAATAATTCTTTTTCGTGATCAATTTTTTTTAGCTGGGCAATTTCATTTTGTTTGAAAAAGATCTCAGAAATCGACATTCCAAAAAATGCCATTACACCAAGCATTATTATTCTTAAAGAATATAAAATTAAATTTTCAAATAATAAATTTTCAGTATGAAAATAATCACCGAAGACTGATATTAACAGTGAGCTGAAAATTGTAACGGCAACGATTACCGCAAAAACAATTTTCCCGCCATGAATCCAGCCTAAAGTATTATTTGTAAACCATCCGGTTCCGAAAATAAATAAAGATAAAATAAACCAAACAACAAAGTTAACAATCTCCGAACCAAAAAGTTCGGTATTCAAAAAGTTTGATAATAAAATCAAAAGCGCGATCAACAGCGGTGACAAATAATATTTAAGTTTTTTAAAGCTCATATTTGATTAATAACTTCTTTTAGTATTTTTGTCATTTTGGGTTCGGCTTTCATTGCGACTTCAATTATTTCATTAACATCAACGGGTTTTAACGAATCGGGAAAACACTCATCGGTAATTATACTTATTCCTAATACTTTCATTCCCATATGATTAGCAACAATACTTTCGGGAATTGTTGACATACCAACTACATCGGCACCGGTTGCACGTAAAAATCTATATTCTGCTTTTGTTTCTAAATTTGGACCCGGAACAGCAATATAAACTCCTTTTTGAACTTTTATGCCATTTTCCAAAGCAATCATTTCTGCAAGTTCAATTAATTTTTTATCATAAGGTTCACTCATATCCGGAAATCTCGGACCTAAAGAATCTTCGTTTTTTCCAATTAAAGGATTATCACCAAGAAGATTTATATGATCCATCATTATCATCAAATCGCCTTTTTTATAAATCGGGTTCATGCCGCCGCAAGCATTGGAAACCAATAAAGTTTTCACTCCAAGGAATTTCATCACTCTAACAGGATACGTAATATGCTGCATGCTGTAACCTTCGTAAAAGTGAAATCTTCCCTGCATTGCAATAACGTTTTTTCCATTTATAGTTCCCAGAATGAGTTTACCTGAATGGGATTCTACGGTTGATAAAGGAAAATGCGGAATTTTTTCGTATTCAATTACATTTTCAATATTTATTTCGTTAACCAAACCGCCAAGTCCGGTGCCTAAAATAATTCCAATCGGATATTCTTTTGCACTATATTTTCTTAATTCCGATAACGTTTCTTCAATTTTTTGTAATAACTCTGACATTATTTACCTTAAATTGGAAATGTAAACTTAACTAATTCTTTTATTTATTTAACAAATAATTTCTTTCTCCAAAAATTGCCGTCCCAATACGTAAAATTGTCGCGCCTTCTTCAATTGCTATCTCAAAATCACCCGTCATACCCATTGATAAATGCTGAAAATCAAAACCTTTATCGATTAATAATTTCTTAAAATTAGCCAATTTTTTGAATGAATTTCGAATAATAGTTTCATTTTCTGTAAAGGGCGCCATTGTCATTAGCCCTAAAATTCTAATATTCGGAAGATTTTTGCAATATTCTATTATTTTCACAAGACTATCAAAATCTTGAATTCCGTATTTCGAAATTTCATCGGATGTTTTAACTTCAAGTAATATTTTTTGAACTTTATCAATATTTTGTGCCCTTTTGTTAATTTCTTCAGCTAATTTAGTTGAATCAACCGAATGAATTAAATCGGCAATTGGAACAACGGTTTTAACTTTATTAGATTGTAAATGACCAATGAAATGCCAATTAAGTTCTTTCCCAAGATATTTGAATTTTTCATCCAACTCTTGAGCTTTATTTTCACCAAAATTTATTAGTCCAAATTTTGACGCAATTTTAATTTCTTCAATTGAATGAAGTTTTGAGACGGCAACCAAAGTAATTTCGGAAATGTTTCTTCCTGCTGAATCACATTTAGTTTTTATTCTCTGTAAAATATTCTCAATATTATTTTCAATTTCCCGCATAATTCTTTTTATTGGTAGTAATAAAAAAGGAGCGTTTCCGCTCCTTAAAAATACATTATGATTTTCAAATTAACTGCAGCCAGTTGTTGATCCGCAAGTTTCACATTTCAAACAAGTGCCATTTCTAACCATAGTCATACTTTGGCATTCGGGACAAATATCACCTGTATAACCTAAAATTCTTGCTTCTTGAACTTTTTTGGTCATTTGTGCTACTTTTGTATGTAATCCATTTCCATTTGAAATTCCGTTTCCGGAATTAGAATTTTTAACATTACTGTCCATAGAATTATCGAGATGGATCATTCTTTCGCTTATAACTTCTTCACTTACATATTCCGGTTCAGCAACTGTGCCATAACTTTTATTTCTTGTTAATTCATCCTCTTCAACGTGCGAAAGATCATTTCTGCTTAAATATGTAACTGCTAATTCTCTAAAAATATAATCTATTATTGAAGTAGCCATTTTAATTCTTCTATTTCCTGTTACCATTCCGCTTGGTTCAAATTTTGTAAAAACAAACGCGTCAACAAATTCTTCCAATGGAACACCATGTTGCAAACCTAATGATATTGCTATTGCAAAATTATTCAATAAGCTTCTTACAGCGGCTCCTTCTCTGTGCATATCCAGGAAAATTTCACCAAGTTGACCGTTTTCATATTCGCCGGTTCTTATATAAACTGTCTGTCCGCCTATTTTTGCTTTTTGGGTGTAGCCTGTTCTTCTATCCGGCAATCTTCTTCTTTTAGCAATATATCTATGAATAATTCTTTCGGCAATTTTAATAATTTCATTATTATTTTCATCTTCTTCTTCAATCGCGTCAATAATATCTTCCGAAGTTGAATTTAATGGTTGCGAAAGTTTTGATCCGTCTCGATATAAAGCATTTGCTTTTATCCCCATTTTCCACGAAGTCATATAAGCATCTTCAACATCCGTAATTTTTGCTTCACTAGGTAAATTTATTGTTTTGGAAATTGCCCCCGAAATGAACGGCTGAGCTGCTGCCATCATATTGATGTGCGCATGAGTTTTAATAAATCTTGTTCCTTTTTTCCCGCATTTGCTGGCTGTATCAAAAACAGGATAATGCTCATGTTTTAAGAAAGGAGCGCCTTCAATTGTCATTGTTCCGCAAACATAGTCATTTGCTATAGAGATTTCTTGTTTCTTAAATCCTATTTGTTCAAGAATATTTAGATTATAATCTTTGAATTGTTCATCCGTAAGACCAAGAACATTTTTACAAAAATCCATCCCTAGGGTATAGGTATTAATTGCAAAGTTCAATTCAAAAACTGTTGGAAGAATTGGTTCAATTTTCTTTAAAATTTCCTCAGTGAAACCTTTTAATTTTAATGTTTCATGATTGATATATGGACATCCGTTTAATGAGCCGGTGCCTTTTGCATATTTTACAATTTCATTTATTTGCTCTTGGTTATAACCAAGTCTTTTTAACGCTGGTGGAATTGATTGATTGATTATTTTGAAATATCCGCCGCCAGCCAATTTTTTAAATTTAACCAATGCATAATCTGGTTCAATTCCAGTAGTATCGCAATCCATTACCAAACCTATTGTTCCTGTCGGTGCAATAACTGTAACCTGTGCATTTCTAAAACCATATTTTTTCCCGAGATCAACCGCATTTACTGCGTCGTTCTGTGCCGCTTTCAATAAATCTGATGGACAGAATTTCGGATCAATTCCCATTGGATAGATTGAAAGACCTTCGTATTCTTCAACCGGAACATTAAATGCAGCTCTCTTGTGATTTCTGATTACTCGCTGCATATTTTCTTTATTCTGCTCATATTTTGCGAAAGTCCCCAATTCTTTAGCCATTTCGGATGATGTTGCATAAGATTTCATGTGCATAATTGCGGTAATTGCTCCGGCGATTGCCTGACCTTCTTTACTATCGTATGGAATGCCTTGGATCATTAATAATGAACCTAAATTAGCGTAACCCAAACCAAGTGTTCTGTAATCATAACTATTTTGCGCAACCGATTTACTTGGGTATTGTGCCATTAAAACACTTATTTCTAAAACAATAGTTAACAAACGTGTTGCATGACGAAATGATTTTATATCGAATATTTGTTTTTCCTCATCATAAAATTTCACCAAGTTCATTGAAGCAAGATTACAAGCCGTATCATCAAGGAACATATATTCGCTGCAAGGATTTGAGGCATTGATTTTTCCATCATTTATACACGTATGCCATTCGTTTATTGTGGTATCAAACTCTAATCCGGGATCTGCTGAAGCCCAAGCCGCAAATCCGATTTGCGCCCATAAGTCTCTTGCTCTCAATGTTTTGCATGCTTTAGGTTTTCTATTTTCTTTTTCCGCTTTTTTCTGTTCAACACGCCAAACCAATTCCCAATCAGAATCTAAAGTGACCGCATTCATAAATTCATTTGTAACTCTAACGCTGTTATTAGAATTTTGTCCGGAAACAGTAGCATAAGCTTCAGAATTCCAATCAGTGTCGTATTCAGGAAATTCTATTGAAGTAAAACCTAATTTTGCAAGTTGAATAACTCTCTCAATATAATTTTCAGGTATTTGAGATCTTCTTGCATTTATAATTGCAGCGTTTAATTTTTTATTGCTCTTTTTATTAAATCTATCATTTTCAGGATGTTCAGCATAGCATGCTTTAATAATATTATTGAGATGCAGATTGCACAATCTTGAACCCGTAACAATTGCGGCAACCTTTTGTTCTTCGTGTTGTTTCCAATCAATAAATTCTTCAATATCCGGATGATCGATATCCAATGTAACCATTTTAGCCGCTCTTCGGGTTGTTCCGCCTGATTTTATGGCACCTGCAGATCTATCTCCAATTTTTAAAAATGACATTAATCCTGATGATCTTCCACCGCCGCTTAATGGTTCGTCGGCTCCTCTAATTTTAGAAAAGTTTGTACCGGTTCCTGAACCATATTTGAACAATCTTGCTTCTCTTACCCAAAGATCCATAATTCCGTCTTCGTTTACCAAATCATCAACAACAGATTGAATAAAGCAAGCATGAGGCTGCGGATGCGTATAAGCATCTTCGGCTTGTGTTAATTCCGCTGTTTTATAATCAACATAATAATGACCTTGCGCCGGTCCGTTAATTCCATAAGCCCAATTTAATCCCGTATTAAACCATTGCGGACTATTTGGAGCTGCCATTTGATTTGCGAGCATATAACATAATTCATCATAAAATGCTTGAGCATCTTCTTCAGTATCAAAGTAATTTCCTTTCCATCCCCAATAAGTCCAAGTTCCAGCCAATCTATGAAAAACTTGTCGAGAATCTGATTCACCGCCAAATCTATCTTTTTCAGGTAGTTCATTTAACAGTTCATCATCAGGAATTGAAGGCTGAAGCCATTTTGGAACACCTTTTTCTTTCATTTTTTTTATTAACTTTGGAACGCCGGCTTTTCTGAAATATTTTTGAGTTATAATATCGGTAGCGACTTGTGACCATGATTTTGGAACCAAAACATCTTCCATTCTAAATACGATGGTTCCGTTGGGATTTTTAATTTCTGAAGTTCGCTTTGTGAATTCTATATTGGAATAAGGTTCCTGATTAGCGACAGTATAATAACGACTAATTTTCATTAAAGCCTCAAATTTTAATAAGTAAACAGATTGTCAATTTGTTATTGAAAAGTATTTTAATCCAGCCGATGATTTTGTAGGAAAAAGACTGACAACATCGGGCTCGAAAATTAAACAAATGATTTATATTTTCAAATAAATAATTTTAAAAATTAAGCGTAAAATTTATTATTTAGTTCAAAAATTTTGTGGTCAGAAAATAAAAAATAATTTATTAAACTCAATATTAATTTTCATTTTTTTTAATAAATGTAGGAATAGCAATGAAATTTGAAAGAAGTGCTGGAATTTTACTTCACCCAACTTCGCTTCCGGGTGATTATGGAATTGGGACAATTGGTAGAAATGCATATCGATTTGTTGATATTTTAGCCGAATCGGGTCAAAAACTATGGCAAATCTTTCCGCTTGGTCCAACAGGTTACGGAGATTCTCCTTATCAGTCATTTTCAACTTTTGCCGGCAATCCTCTGCTGATTGATCTTGATTTACTTAAAGAAGACGGTTTACTTTCCGAATCGGATTTAAATAGTATTCCCCATTTCCAAAATAATAATATTGATTTTGGAAAACTGATTGAAATAAAATATCAATTACTTTCTATTGCATTTCAGAATTATAAAATCTCTGGAAAAGTATTTTCAGAAAATTGCGGAACATTTTGCCATGAAAATGAATATTGGTTAAACGACTACGCTTTGTTTATGGCTGTTAAAGAATTCCATGGCGGAAAATTATGGACCGAATGGGATAAAGAAATTGCTTTCCGTTTGAACAATGCGGTAGAAAAATGGACTGAAAAATTAGAGTACAGATATAATTTTCAAAAATTTTTACAATATACTTTTTATACACAATGGAAAAATCTAAAGACCTACGCGAATTCCAAAGGAATAAAAATAATTGGCGATGTACCGATTTTTATAGCTTACGACAGTTCTGACCTTTGGGCAAATAAAGAATATTTCTCTGTTGGTAGTGACGGTAAACTTGAAACAAAAGCAGGAGTTCCGCCCGATTATTTTTCTGCTACAGGTCAGCTCTGGGGAAATCCGCTTTACAAATGGGATGTTATGCAGAAAGACAATTTCAGTTGGTGGAAAAAAAGAATTCAAAAAACGCTGGAATTGGTTGACATTGTTAGAATAGATCATTTTAGAGGATTGGAAGCATATTGGGAAATTCCCGGTGATGCGCCAACAGCTCAAATTGGTCGTTGGGTAAAAGCCCCTGGAAGAGAATTGTTTAATGAAATTAAAAAAGATCTCGGCGATCTTCCAATAATTGCCGAAGATCTTGGTGTTATAACTCCCGGCGTTGAAAAATTACGTGATGATTTTGAATTTCCGGGAATGAAAATTCTACAATTTGCTTTCGGTCCAAACGGAGACAAAAACTTTTTACCTCATAATTATGTAAAAAACTGCATTGTTTTTACCGGCTCACATGATAACGATACAACTACCGGTTTTTTCTATAAAGAAAAAGAAAATAATACCGGAGTTTATGAATGGGCGCAGAAATACTTAAATTACTTTGGCGATAATTTAACGCAAGAACTTATCAGAACAGCTTATGCGTCAGTCGCAAATTTTGTTGTTATTCCAATGCAGGATATTTTAGGATTGGGTTCAGAAGCCAGAATGAACTTCCCAGGTAAATTAGGAGGAAATTGGACTTGGCGTTTCGATTGGAGCCAAGTAAATTCTAATTTATCTTTATATTTAAAATCTTTAGTAGAACTTTATGAAAGAAATAAAGTTAAATTAGAAACAAAATCAGATACAAATACACCGGAAAAATATTTACCTTAATAAAAAAAGGCAATTATGTTTGAATTTATATTAGATAATTTTAGAAAATGCAAAGAAGGAAAAGATCTCGAAAATAAAAATCATGCAATTAAAATTGCGGCATGCGCTTTGTTTTTAGAAATGGCTCAAGCAAACGGCGATTTTAGCGAAGTTGAAAAATCCAAAATTTTTGATATTTTTAAGTCAAATTTTTCATTGACGGAAAATGAAATAAATCAGCTAATATCCGAATCACAAGAAAAAATAAAAAAATCTGTAAGTTCTTATGAATTTACAGAGATAGTTAATCAAAATTTTGATAATGAAGAAAAATATAATCTTATAAAAAGTCTTTGGCATATTGCTTTTGCTGACGGTAATTTAGATGAATTTGAAGATCATTATATAAAAAAAATCGCAAGCAATCTTAATCTATCGCATAGAGATAGAATTGCTGCAAAGTTGGAAGTTAAAACTGAATTGGGTTCATTAAAAAATAACTAAACTCTTAAAAGGAAAATAATGAATAAAATTAAAAAAATTATTTTGGTAGTAATTGCTGTTTTTGTAATTATACAATTTATCAGAATTGATAAATCAAATCCACAAACAAATCCGACAAGCGATATTATAAATATTACAAATCCGCCTTCAGAAGTGAAAAGTATTTTGAAGAACGCGTGTTACGATTGTCATTCCTACGAAACAAAATATCCTTGGTATGCGGAAATTGCTCCCGTTTCCTGGCTGCTTAAAAATCATATAAACGATGGAAGAAGACACATAAATTTTTCAACTTGGGGCGAGGTAAGTAACAATGAAAAAAAACTACATCGACTTGATGAGTGTGTTGAAGTTGTAAAAGAACGCGAGATGCCGATGAAACCTTATGTACTTATGCATAAAGAAGCCGAATTGACAGAAGAACAAGTTAATTTACTTGCAAATTGGTTTTCAGCTCAAAAAGATTCATTATAAAAATTAGCCGGATGAGAATTTTCATCCGGCTAATTATTTATGCCATTAAAGCAGCAATCGCCGAAGTATTTACAATATCATCAACACTGCATCCGCGACTTAAATCAAATAACGGTTTTTTCAAACCTTGAACAACCGGACCAACAGCTTCCGCTCCGCCTAATCTTTGAGCAATTTTATAACCAATATTTCCGGCTTGCAGATCAGGGAAAACCAAAACATTTGCGCGACCTGCAACAGTACTTTCCGGAGCTTTTTTCTTCCCAATTGAATCAACAATTGCAGCATCGAACTGAAGTTCACCGTCAATCATTAAATTTGGATTTTTTTGCTTTGCGATTGCAGTTGCTTCTAAAACTTTATCCACCAATTCATGTTTCGCGCTTCCTTTAGTAGAAAAAGAAAGCATGGCAACATAAGGTTCTTCACCGGTTAATTTTTTATGATTTTCAGCTGTTGTAATTGCTATATCGGCTAATTGAGCAGCATCGGGATTTGGAACAACCGCACAATCCGCAAAGCTGAAAACTCTGTTTGGAAAAATCATTAAAAAGAAACTTGAAACAATTGAAATTCCATCCGGCATTCCAACGCACTGCAAAGCAGCTCGTAAAACGTCTCCCGTAGAAGCGGTTGAGCCCGCAACAAATCCATCAGCTTTGGATTCTTTAACCATCATTGCGCCGAAAAATAAATCACGTTTTAATGTTTCTCTTGCCTGTTCAATTGTTAAGCCTTTGTGTTTTCTCATGTTAAAAAAAATATTGGCAAAATCGCTGAACATTTCTGATTTTTCATAATCAATTATTCTAACACCGGAAAGGTCAACTTCCAATTCTTTTGCTCTTGCACGAATTTTATCTTCATTTCCAAGTGTAATAACTTTCGCAATTCCTTCGCTTGTTAATTTTTGAGCGGCTTTTAAAACTCTGTCATCGTGTGATTCGGGAAGTACAATTGTTCTTCTTAAATTTTTTGCTTTCGATTTTATTTCTTCAATTAATTGTAAATCTGCCATAACTATCCATTTTTATTTTTTTTGTATGCTAAATATAATAAAATAGGCTATGACTTAATTATAATTTTATATTCAAATTTTGTTATTTTAAGAAAAATATTTTTATTAATAAAATTTTGGGATATTTATGGAAATCCAATTTATCGGCGCAGCGCAAACTGTTACGGGTTCAATGCATTTAGTTGCAACCGGAACTACAAAATTTTTGGTCGATTGCGGAATGTATCAAGGAAAAAGAAAAGAAGCTTTTGAGATAAATAGAAATTTTGAATTTTTTGATCCAAGAGAAATTGATTTTATAATTTTAACTCACGCGCACATCGATCACTCCGGCAATTTACCGACTTTGGTTAGTAAAGGATTTAAAGGAAAAATTTATACAACTTTCGCAACAAGAGATTTGGTTACAATTATGCTGAGAGACAGCGCACACATTCAAGAGATGGACGTTGAATTTGTAAATAAAAGAAGGGCAAAGCAGGGTAAAAATTTATTTGAGCCTCTTTATACTGCCAAAGATGTTTCTAATACATTGAAGTTAATTGTTGGATTAAACTACCATCATGATTTTGATATAACGCCAGATATTAAATTATATTTTGCGGACGCGGGACATATTTTAGGCTCTGCCGTTTCACATTTAACTATTAAAGAAAACGGGAAGGAAATAAATATTGGATTCAGCGGAGATTTAGGAAGACCAAATTTACCCATTTTAAGGGATCATGAAAAAATTAGAGACGTAGATTATTTCGTTTGTGAAAGCACATATGGCGGAAGAACTCATGATAATCCAAAGGATTCCGAACAAAGTTTGGCACGCGTTGTAAATAGAGCTGTTCAGCGTAATGCAAAGATTATTGTTCCGGCTTTCAGCGTTGGTAGAACTCAGGAATTAGTATATGCTCTGCATAGAATTTTCCTTAAAAATGATGCTCCAATTATACCGGTTTATGTTGATAGCCCGCTTTCAGTAAATGCTACGGAAGTATTCAGACTTCATCCAGAATGTTTTGATAATGAAACTGAAGAATTTATTTTAAAGAACAAAGACCCTTTCGGTTTTAATCAATTGAATTATATTTCCGAAGTTTCAGAATCAAAGGAACTAAACAATTATAATGGACCTTTGATGATAATTTCAAGTTCGGGAATGTGCGAAGCCGGTAGAATTCTTCATCATTTAAGAAATAATATAGAAGATCCTAACAATATTATTTTAATGGTTGGATATTCCGCTCAGGATACTTTAGGCAGAAGAATTATGGATAAAAGTGAATTCATAAAGATTTTTGGAGAAGAATTTAAACTTAAAGCCGAAGTAATTGTATTAAATTCTTTCAGTGCTCATGCAGATGCAAATGAGTTGATAGATTATGTTAATCAATTTGATAAGTCAAAATTAAAAGAAATATTTTTGGTTCACGGAGATTTTGATCAGCAGGAAATATTTAAAAATAGAATTTTAGAAAACGGTTTTGCTAAAGTTTATATTCCAAAACAAGGTGATGTTTTCGTTTTGGATTAGAGAAAAATATTCGGCATTATTTTGTGAAAAAATTACGAAAATATTCTTTTTTGTTTTAGCATTAACAAATATTTTGTTATCGCAAAACTTTAATGACAGTTTAAATTTTGCTTATGCCAAATATCAAAAAAACATGTTCAACAACGGATTTGAAAAAAGGCTGAATACTTTAAATCTTATTTCAAATTTATCTTTATCATCTAACACGGAAAATTTCTTTTTCGGACTTGACGAAAATTATTTTTCTTCTTTGGTCAGATCCGTCGAAAAAAATATTAAGGATGAACAATCTCTATCATTAATTGGTGAATATAAATTTTCACCTCTAATTCAGATTGGAATCTTAACAAGAAATAATATTTATTCGAATGACAGGAAAATTGCAATAAATGAAGCTTCTGTTCTTCATTCAACAGCTTACACAAAAATATCGCCGGTTGATCATCTAAAAATAATTCCATACGGCGGTTATTCAATAAACAGGCAAGTAAATGAAAATGATAACGGTTTAATTTACGGATCGAATATTTACCTGGAAAAATACAATTTAGATGAGTTTCAAATTTCCTCCAATCTTAATTTCCAAAATGAAGATATTGCTCCGCGACAAAACTACACACGATTGGCATCAATTAATTTTAAAAATGATTTTGACTATGATCTTACAAATATTATATCTGCCGATTACGGAAAAGTAAGAAAGGATTTTTATTTTGAAGCCGATTCTGTAACTTCCAGTCTTTACAATATTTCGAAAAATATTCAAAGCAGAATTGAAGATAGATATTTTATTGAAGAGAGAATTTTTAATTCAAGATTCAGTTCGGATCTTTATTTTGACTTGAGCGGAAGAGCTTCATACAGAAATATTGATAGAGTAACAAAATTTAAAAATCTTTCTAACATTCAAGTTTCATCTTTTGATTCAAGAATTAATGAATTCAGGCTGGATTTTTCGGCGCTAACGGAATACAACAGTCAACTTTTTTTTGGCAGAATAAAAGTAGATTACAGCGAGCGAGATGAAAAATACAACGCGCAGAAAATTAAAAATTCTAATCAGATATTGTATGATCAGCGAACCGAGCTTGAAAAAAGAAAAAATAACAATTCACAGTATACAACAATTTCAGGGACGGGAAATTTATCAATTTCGAAAAAAGATAATCTGCTTCTAACATTGCTGCACAGAAAATTAATTTACGATACACCGAGTGAAGAAAATTTTGACGACAGGGATGAACTGCTTTCAATTATTCGTTTGTCATATCTTAGAAATTTCAATCAGTTTTTTAATTTTTTTGTAAATCTCGAGGGAAGTTTTAACCACATTGTTTACATTTTTGCCGAAAGAAGTTCAAACAATAATACGAGAAGAAATATAAAATTAAATTCCGGCGGTGAATATACCGGTACAAATCTCTATTCAAAAAATACGTTTGAGGTTTCTGCAAATTATACTTCATATGATTTTGAAGATATAATTCCAAATATCAAAAGCTTTTCATTCAGACAGTTTAGCGCTAAAGATTCAACATCAATGAAATTGACAAAAAAACTTTATTTTGATTTTTCGGGATATATTAAATTATCAGAACAGGGTGATTTTGTGTGGGCAAATTTTACTAACAATCCAGAAAGGTTTTTAGCAGAATATTATTTGGAACCGATGCTGTATATAAAATACTCGAACCTAAATTATGGAGTAGGATTAAGATATTTTGATTTGCAAACTTTCGGATTTAATTCAAAAAATGAAAAATTTCTTTCAACAAAATATAAAAGTGTTGGACCAATAACTAACTTCCAAATCAGAATGATTAACGTCGATCTGATGTTGAATGGATGGTATGAATTTATTTCCAACGAAAAAAACAAAAAAAGAGAGCTGGCAAATTTGTTTTTCTCTGTAAATTGGCGAATTTAAAAAAATTGTATTTGTTTTAAATAAAATTTACTTTTAATATTATTAGTTAATCAGTATTGCAAAGTGACGAAAAGTTTTAATAAAACATATAAAAGTAATCCTGAAAATTTACCGGATATTGAAAAATTTGTTCTTGATACAATTCAGAATGAATTAAAAATAAATGATCAGAAAAAAGATTCGATAGAAATTGCAATAGCAGAAGCCGCTGCTAACAGTATAATTCACGGAAACCATAAGGATCCAAACAAATCCGTTTCTGTTAAAATAGTTTTAAATGCAAAAAAAATTGTTATATCCTTTAAAGATGAAGGCAACGGATTTACTCCTGAAAAAGTGCCTGATCCAACTAAACCGGAAAATATTTTAAAGGGCAGCGGACGCGGTATATATATAATGAAATCTCTTGCTGATGACGTAAAATATAAATTCACAAAAAGATCCGCAGAAGTAATTTTAACATTTAACTTATAAGTTTTAATTCCAATTTTTCATTCACACTAATAAATATTTTAAAGTATTTTCATGTAAATGAATTAACAAATTCTTATTTTAGGATAGCAAGGTTTTATTACAAATATTTAAGGAGATTATTATGGCTAAGAAAAAAATTGCATTAATTGGTGGAGGTCAAATTGGTGGAGTTTTGGCTCAGCTGATTGCTCAAAAAGAATTGGGAGATGTTGTTCTTTTTGATATAGTTGAAGATATGCCTCAAGGGAAAACGCTTGATATAGCTGAAGCTTCGCGTATTGACGGTTTCGATGTTAATTTGAAAGGCGCAAATCAATATAGTGAAATTGATAACGCGGATTTGGTTATTATTACTGCAGGTTTACCGCGTAAACCGGGAATGAGTCGTGATGATTTATTGGTAACAAATGCCAAAATTATGAAATCGGTTGCGGAAGGTGTTAAAGAATTTGCTCCAAATTCAATTGTTATAATTATTTCCAATCCTTTGGACGCAATGGTAACTCTTTTCCAAAAAGTTACAGGTTTTCCGCATAATAGAGTTATTGGTCAAGCAGGCGTCTTGGATTCCTCAAGATTTTCAACTTTTATAGCTTGGGAATTGGGCGTATCTGTTAAAGATATTAATGCAATGGTACTTGGCGGACATGGCGATACAATGGTTCCGCTTGTGCGTTATGCAAATGTTAACGGCGTTCCTGTTATGGAATTGCTTGAAAGAAAATATAACGATGCCGCTAAAGCAAAGGAAGTAATGACCGCTATGGTTGAAAGAACTAAAATGGCAGGCGGAGAAGTTGTAAAATTATTAAAAACGGGTTCGGCTTTTTATTCGCCGGCATCAGCCGCTATCTCAATGGCAGAATCGATATTAGGCGATCAAAAAAGAGTGCTCGCATCTTGCGTATATTTAAATGGCGAATATAACGTAAATGGATATTATGTAGGTGTTCCCGCTGTTCTTGGAGAAACCGGCTGTGAAAGAATTCTCGAAATTTCTCTAAACGACGAAGAGCAAGCATTATTTACAAATTCGGTTAACGCCGTATCAAGTTTAGTTGCAGATATGGAAAGATTAGGATTCTAATTTTCAAAATCATTCTAAAGCAAAACCCAACTTTTCGGTTGGGTTTTTTATTTACATTTTATTATCAGAAGTGATTGATCATCAATTTGATTTCCATATTCATTTACATTTTTTAGAAGAATTGAATAAAGCTCATCAGGTGATCTCGAAATATTTTTTTCAATAACGTTAATAAATTTCTCCAAACCATAACCGATTTTATTTACATTAAAGACTTCGGTCAATCCGTCGGAAAGTAAAATAAAAATATCTCCTGATTGATAATTGAATTTTTCACCGGTATAATTGAAATCGTGTTTCACCGAAATTGCGATTTGTTTATTCAGCAGTTTTCTCAATTCATTTTTTGAAGAATCAAAATATAAAATAGGTAAATGTCCCGCTACTGAATATTCCAAAATATTATTTTGTTTGAAGATTATTGCGGCAGCAGTTAAAAAAATGTTTTGTTTTTTCAGACTGTAAAGAGATTTGTTTGAATCATTGAATATGCCTTCCACCGTAAAATCTTTCATTAATATTGTATGAACCGAACTCTTGAACATTCCCATAAATAACCCGGATGAGATTCCATGACCGCTTACATCCGCAATATAGCAAAGGATTTCTTCATCTTTAAAACAAACATCCACTAAATCACCACCTACTTCATCTATAGGAATCGATTTACCGTAAATTAAAAATTTATTAGTCTGAATTTTAATTTCAGGAACCAAAGCTTTATGCATTTCTTTTGCTAAATCCATTTCGGCTCTTAGTTTTATTTGCGGAATTCCTTCGGTAGTGATAAAATTCATTAAAAATATATAAGCCAATATTATTGTAATAATAAGTGCAATTCCAAAAACAATATATTTTTCATGAGGTACGGTTTGTAAGGTTGAATTTTTTGTAAAATCAGATACATTAACGGAATATAAAATATGAATAAGTAAAGTTACGGGTATTAATTTTCTTTGCTTTATAAAGGAGTGGGCGAACATTGTTCCCAGAAATCCTGAAAACAGAACATTTAACGCAAGAAAACCATAGCTCTGTTTAAATCCTTGAAAAATATCTGAAGCAAAACCAATTTCAGAAAAAATTAAAAATATTGTTAGTAAAAGTTTATAATAAGATATTGATTTTAAATTTTTCCAAAATTCTTTTACATAATATTTTTTTTTCAGCATAGGAAGCCGACAATTATATTTTGGATTTTGGACGCCATGCAATTAAAAAAGTTTTGAATAAATTATAATATTTAATTTAAATTTTATTTTAGTAGTTTTAAAACAAATAACCCCTCGGTTGAGGGGTTATTTTTAACAAATATTTATCTGTTTCTAATTCTGATTTTCGTAAACGCTAACAAATTTTCTATCGTTTTTTCTAATTTCAAATTTAACAAAACCATCCATAAGAGAAAATAAAGTGTCGTCGCTTCCTTTTTTAACATTATTTCCCGGATGAAATTTTGTGCCTCTTTGTCTAACAATTATTGATCCAGCTGTAACTTTTTCACCGCCGAATCTCTTAACACCAAGATACTGCGGATTACTGTCTCTTCCGTTACGTGTAGAACCTTGACCTTTTTTATGAGCCATTATTAACTCTCCTTCTCTGCAGCTTTAGATTTTGAAGTAGAAATTCCAGTAATTTCAATTCTTGAAAGCTGTTGTCTATGACCATTTTTAATTCTGTATGATTTTCTTTTTGTTTTTTTGAACACGATCAATTTATCATCTTTTACATGTTCTAAAACTTTGGCTTTTACTTTAATGCCTTTAACGGAAGGATTACCAACTGTTGTTGTAGTTCCATCCGAGTAAATTAGAACATTATCAAAAGTAATTGATTTATTTATTTCAGAATCTAATTTTGGTACGTAGTATTTGTTTTTCTCTTCGACTTTAATTTGCTGTCCCAAAATATCAACAATTGCGTACATTTTTTCTCCATTAAATCTTAATTAGACTTGTAAAAGTACGTAAATGAATAAAATTTGTCAAATACTAAATTTATAATAATTTAACAAAATAATACTAATTGTCCTCTTCTTCATCTTCTTCTATTTCGGAATAAATATATTTTTCATATTTATGTTTAATCAGCTGGGCTTCAACTATAAAATAAACATCTTCCGCAATATTTGTTGAGTGATCGCCGGCTCGTTCAAAGTGTCTGCTTATTTCTAATAGACTTAAAGCTTCATCTATATTAGCGGAATTTTCTTTCATAATAGAAATAAGTATTTTCCTATTCTCGGCAAACAAATTATCAAGTATAACATCTGATTCAATTACTTTTTTAGCAAGTTCCGCATCGTTATTATTAAATGAGTCAATTGCGTCTTTTATCATTTTTTTTACAATTATGGTCATTTCATGATGTTTTGTTCGATTAAGAAAAAGAGGTTTTTTCTTTAGATTTTGGAAGCTTCTTGCGATATTTTTTGCCAAATCACCGAGTCGTTCTAAATTTGTATTTATGGTAAGGGCTGAAAGAACCAACCGTAAATCAATTGCTACCGGTTGACTTAGCGCAATAATTTTTTGACAAGTTTTTTCAATTTTTCGATCAAGTTTATTTATTTTATCTTCACGTTCTATAATTAAATTTGTAAGCTCGAGATTTTCTTCATTAATTGATCGAATAGCCAATTCCATTTGATCTTCTACTAAACTCGACATTTTTATTATTCGGGTTCTTAGTTTTCCCAAATGTATTTCAAATTGTCTTTCCATATTTCCCTCATTAAAAAAATTTTATCCAAATCTTCCGGTGATATAATCCTCGGTCTGTTTTTTATTTGGATTTGTAAAAATCTTAGATGTATTATCGAATTCAATAAGTTCGCCTAAATAGAAGAAAGCTGTTTTGTCGCTTACTCTTGCCGCTTGCTGCATATTATGCGTAACAATAAC
Source organism: Ignavibacteriota bacterium (assembly GCA_016713565.1). Taxonomy (NCBI): domain Bacteria; kingdom Pseudomonadati; phylum Ignavibacteriota; species Ignavibacteriota bacterium. Next base: position 502,086 of record JADJOX010000008.1, on the reverse strand, counting down.
AATTGTGTAATTTTCTTTAAGTTCATGAATTAATTCTTCAATTTTTGCAGTTGATATTGGGTCCAACGCGCTTGCTGGTTCATCCATAAGAATTATATCCGGTTTTACGGCTAAAGCTCTAGCAATGCATAATCTCTGCTGCTGCCCGCCGGATAAACTTAACGCAGATTCATTTAATCTGTCTTTAACTTCATCCCAAATTGCGGATTGCCTTAAAGTGGTTTCAACAATTTCGTCCAATATTTTTTTATTCTTTATCCCATTAATCGATGGTCCGTAAATTATATTTTCATATATGGTTTTTGGAAATAAGTTTGATTTCTGAAAAACCATTCCAATACGTTTTCTTAAATTCACAACATCAATATCTTTTTCATAAATATCTATACCATCAACTAAAATTTTTCCGTTAATTTTAACATTTGGTATTAAATCATTCATTCTATTTATCACGCGTAAAAATGTTGATTTACCGCATCCTGAAGGACCAATAAAAGCCGTTACTTGTTTTTCAGGAATATTCACCGAAATTTCTTTAAGCGCAATTTTTTCACTGTAAAATAAACTCAATTTATCTGCGGATATTTTAATATTCTTCATTCAACATTTCTCAAAATTATATTTTACCAAGTTGTTTTCTATATCTATATCTCATTACGATTGCTGTAATATTCAGCAAAAATGTTATTCCTATTAAAACCAGAGTTGAAGCATACTGCAGAGGTAAAGTCTTTGTAGGATTTGCGGACTGCGTTGCCAAAATAAAAATATGGTAAGCCAAATACATAAATTGTTGAGCCGGATTAACCATTGTGATGCAATAATCGCCTATGCAAAGATCAACAACAGGTAAATTTGGCAGAAAAAATGCCGCGCCTAAAAATAAGATTGGAGCCGTTTCACCAACTCCTCTGCTTATAGCTAAAATAGTTCCTGTCATAATACCTGGTTTTGCCTGAGGAATAATAATTCTTTTAATTGTTTCCCATTTAGTCGCGCCTAAACCGTATGAAGCATCTCTATGACTTTTAGGCACGGAATTTAAGGCTTCTAATGTTGATACAATAACAATTGGCAATACTAAAACCGCTAATGTTGCTGATGCCCATAATAAACAAGGCTGACCCCACAATAAACCGGTTTCTAAAACTTCATCTAATCCTCTTCCTATAAACAAAACAAAAAATCCTAATCCGAATAAACCATATACTATTGAAGGAACACCGGCTAAATTATTAACTGCCGTTCTAATAATTCTTGTTAAGAATGTATCTTTAGCATATTCCGATAAATAAATTGCGGCAAATACACCAACCGGAACCGCGAATAGAACCATGAAAAGTGTTACTGCCAAAGTACCGAAAATTGCAGGAAATATTCCGCCTTCGGTCATATTGTTTCTGGGTTCATCTAAAATAAAATTGAGTGAAATTACAGAACTTCCTTCAATAATTATTTTCAATAGAATTAGAAACAAAACAAATACTAAAAAGAAAAAGATAAATTTTACGGCACTTATAAAAATTGTTCCGGTAAAATCTCTATGTTTTTTTGAAATTTCCAATTATAAACTCAAAATATATTTTTTTTGCGCATTTTATTAATAATAATTTCGGCAATTAAGTTTAAGAAAAACGTTATTGTGAAAAGTATTATTCCAATAAAAAATAAAGCATAATAGTGATCCGAACCTTGAGAGACTTCACCCATTTCGGCGGCGATAGTAGCGGTCATTGTACGTACACTTAAAAATAAATTTGTAGAAATATTTGCCGCGTTCCCCGACGCCATCAAAACAATCATCGTTTCTCCAATTGACCTGCCAAATCCTAAAATTATACTTGCTGAAACTCCGCTGAATCCTGCCGGAATAATTACCCTGCTTATAGTCTGCCATTTGGTAGCACCTAATCCGTACGAAGCCATCCTTAAATCATTCGGTATTGATCTTAACGCGTCTTCGGTCATTGATGCAATTATTGGAATTATAACGAATGATAATCCCAATGCCGCAATGAATGCGTTTAATCTGTTAACGGGATGAAACAAATCATTAAAAAAAGTAGCGCCCACAACCAATAATAAAAATCCAAGAACAACAGTTGGAATACTCGCAAAGAGTTCAATTAATGGTTTCAGGAACTCTCTTGCTTTGGGGTTTGCTATTTCTGAAAGGTAAACACCTGCCGCAACGCCAAGTATTGTTGAAAATATTGTTGCAGGAATTGCAGTTAACAATGTGCCCGCAATTAACGGAAGAAGTGAATAACGCGCAAAACTTGAGGTAGGATACCATTCGTAAACTGTTTCAATTATTCCTTTACCTTTGGGCTGATTGGAATAAATAAAATCCAAAATTCCAATATTGTTTAATGCTTGAATTCCTTCTTTAAATAAAAAAATAAAAATCAAAATTATAAACAATAACGCTACAGTACCGTTAACCGCAAAAAAATATTCAATTATCTTTTCTTTAATCCTAACTGATAATTTTATTTTTTTACTATATGGCGAAGGTTCCAATCTATTTTGATTAGAACCTTCTTCTTCAATATTTGACTCAACCTTAAGTAAATCTGACATTATAATTTTTAAGGATTATTGAGGTAACGGTATATATTCCATTTGCTTTACTAAATCTTGACCATCTTTTGATAAAATGAAATCAAGGAAATCTTGAACTTTTTTCTCGGGAGTACCATCAGTATAACAGTAAAGATAACGAGAAATTGAATAACTTCCATCCCAAATTACAGAATAATTTACCTTACCGTCTTGTGCTGGCGCTATTGCCGGAGAGTCTAAGTCCGATTTAATTTTTAATATTTTCACATCTTTTCTTTCGGCAAAGTAACCAACGCCACCATAACCAACTCCTTTACGGTCTCTCGCTACCGCCTCTCCTAATGCCGCTGTTCCTTGAAGGACTTGAGTTGAATTTGCGTAATCTCTTACATTTCCATGTTCATCTTTTCCTAAAACGTGATCTTTAAAAAATTCATAAGTTCCGCTGCTGTTTTCTCTTCCATATAGAACTATTGGTAAATCTTCACCGCCAAGTTGTTTCCAGTTTGTTAAAGTTCCTGTAAAAATATTTCTGAGCTGCTCAATTGTTAATTCATCCAATTTATTTTCAGGATTAACAATAACTGCAATACCATCTAAAGCAACTTTAATTTCTTTTGGAGTTATACCTTTGCTTTTTGCGTCTTCATATTCTTTATCTTTAAATTCTCTGCTTGCGTTTGCCAAATCAACAGTTTTATTAATTAAAGCGGCAATTCCAGTTCCTGAACCTCCTCCGGTAACTTGAATTGAAACATTTGGATTATTTTTCATATAAGTTTCAGCCCATTTCTGCGATAAGTTTACCATTGTGTCAGATCCCTTAACAGATATTACGGTTTTTTCAACTTGTTCTTTTTTCTTACAACCTGTAATTAAAACAACTCCAAGAACAATAATCGAGACTATAATTGATAATTTGCTTTTTATTTTCATTTTAACCTCTTGTGTAAATTTTTGTTAAATTATACTTTAACTTTATTCAGACAATAAAATTACTTTTAATCTGAATGACTGATGTTAAGTTTATGTTAAGAAATTGTTAAGTTTTAAAAATAAAGGACGTTCTGCAAGAACGTCCTTTTTGTCGAAGGAACCACTTGAGAGAAGGTTACTTTAATAATGTCATTTTTTTAACAATTGAGGTTGTTCCAGCATCCAACTTATAAATATAAATACCGCTTGAAATATCTTTTGCATCCCAAATTACATCATAATTTCCCGCACTTTTTGTCGCGTTAATTAAAGTCACGACTTCTTGACCGATTATATTATAAACCGACAGTTTAACATTACCGGATTTAGGTAAACTAAATGAAATTTTTGTAGTTGGATTAAATGGATTTGGATAGTTTTGTGATAATGAAAATTCTTGAGGTAAATTATTAACTTCCTCTTCTTCTTTTACGCCAACCGCAAAATCAAAGCTCGACCATCCTGCAGTCCAATTATTATTACCAAAGGCACCTACAAATGTAGCGGTTGCATCAAAGAAACCATCTGCGGGAGGTGTTCCTCCGCCTGTTAATAATGGTGATCCCGATTTCGGCATCGCATTTGGATTTTCTATATTATAAGCATCAGCTAACATTAAATCTGAATTGTTTGTATATGTTCTTCCTCCGTTATTCGTAAACCATGTCGGCATTTCTGTCTGGAAAACTGAATCTGTCGATTGAAATATATTTCCGCTTATTCCTGATATTACACTATTCTTTAAGTACATTGATCCGCTTTGTGCGTCTGATACTGTGTTGATTCCGTCTATCAATATTCCTGTCGGATATCCCATTATTACCGCATTGTTTATCTTGTTTTGTGATGATCTTCTTAAATGCATGCCTCTTTTGAATAATGAGTTTATTGTTGAGCTTGTTGTTTCTGCCGGTCCAACTAAGGTTACATTCCACCATGTTGGTGATGTTCTTGGTTCATTGGTTGATCCGCTTCCGTCATTATCTGATTCAAATCCGTTTGATCCGCTTTGATCAGCTATTTCAGGGTCTCTTACACCTAACAAAAATTGCAGCTTTCCTGAGAATCCGAAATCTGTGTCAAAATCATCATCCCACCCTCTGTAGGCTATCAAGTGTTTACAATTTACTGTTCCGCCAAACCATTCGTATGAATCGTCTCCGCTGTAGCTTACTTGTATATAATCGATTGTTGTGCCGCTGCCTACGCCGCCAAATGTCAATCCATTTATTTCATTATTAGGGGAAAATGCAATTCCCGGATATTCTATTCTTACATACTTCATTACTCCGCTGTTATCTGCCGCGTCTGTTCCTCCGTATGTATCTCCTGGTCCCTCGATTGATGCCGTTCCGCCTGCAACGTTAATTGGCGCTTTTCCTAATAATATTATTCCGCCCCAATCTCCGTATGTCGGTTCTTGGCTTGATCCTTCTTTTGTAAATTCACTTGTAAATACTATTGGACTTTCAGCTGTTCCTTCTGCCATTATTTTTCCGCCAGGTTGAACAATTAACGAGCCTTGTGAATTATATTCACCGTAAATTGTTGTTCCCGGTTCTATTGTTAATGTTGCGCCTTCTTTTACACGAACAAAACCGCTTAAAAGGTATGAATTATCAGAAGTTAATGTTAAATCGCTTGCAATATCTCCACTGATAATTTGCTGTGCAAAATTTAAGTTTGAAAAAAGAATTACAGCTTGAATTAAAATGAGTATTTTTCTCATTATTTATTCTCCATTTTTGTTACTAAAAATTATATCCGAAGCTTAATGATATCCCTCTTCCCATTATTATTTTTTCAGCAATTTTATCACCTTCGGTTGTTCTTTGCATAAAAACATGATTTTGGGAGAGTATATCTTTAGCCGTTAGTTTTAATGATAAGTTTTCTAATATGTTTTTAGAAATTGAAAAATCAACTTGGTCTCTAGGCAATTCTATAATATCACCTAAATTAGCAAAGCCAACTTTTGAAATTTTTTCACCGACCTTATTGTAAATTAATGAAGCGCTATATCCGTTTTTAAAATCATCATAGTACAAACCTAAGTTAAGAATAAAATCAGCTTGTCCTTGCAGCGGACGCTCACTTACTTGAAACCCATTTGCCTCTATTTCAATTTTTGATTTAATAAAACTTAAATTTCCAACAAATGAAAAGTCGTTAAACAGTTCGCCAATAAAATCGATATTTTTTCTTAATTCAAATTCAACCCCGTAATTCTTTGCTCTTTTTGCGTTTGAATAAGATCTCGTAGGCTCAAAACCGGAAGTAGCAATTAAAATTTGTTCAATAGGATCTTTAAAATCTTTGTAGAATATACCTAAAGCGAATAATTCTCGAGGTCCGGGAAACAGTTCAAATCTAAAATCATAATTATCAATCAAACTTCTTTTTAGTTCTGTATTACCTTGAACTAACTCTGCAGAAATAAAATCATAATAACTAAAAGGAGCCAGTTCTCTGAATTCCGGTCTGGCTAATGTTTTACTGTAGCCAAGTCTGAAATTCATAGTTTCGGTAAGAGGATAATTCAAATTTATGCTTGGTAATACATCATTATATGCATGATTTATTTTAACCAACTCTCCTGTTTGTGTTTCTGAATTCAATTTTTGAATTGAATTTTCATTTCGAAAACCGGCAACAAATTTTATAGAAAATAAATCAAAATTCGTCATCAAATAAAACGCGTAAACATCCTGATTTGATTTATAACTGTCGGATGGTTTAGTAATTTCAGATACTTCAATAAATTTATTACCGAAATTTTCCTGAGCGAAAATATTATTAACTCCGGATTGAATTACACTGTCTTCGTATGCAAAATTTCCGCCCGCAAGATTTTTGAAACCGAAAGTTCTAGCGTCGAAAATTCTATCTTTATAATCGTAATGATATCCTAACTTGAATTTAGGAAGGTTTGGGTTTTCGAATATATTTAAATTCAAATCGCTTCCGAATCCTAAATTTTCATCATTAAGATTACCGAAAAAACGTGTCGCCAGTGATTGGTCCAATTGAAATCTCAAAGGTTCCGACACATCATCGTAGCTTCTCAAATAAACATATCTTCTCGCATCGGGTTCATCTCTTTCCGATGAGGCATAATTTGCATTCCAGTTGAAGTCAATTCCGTTAAAAAGATCAAAGTGATGTTCGCCGATTACCTGAGATGAATACAGTGAACGTGAAACATACCGTAATGAACTTATTTGTCTGTAATCTGGATTATATAAATAATCTCCTTCATAAAATGTTGTTTCATCATCGGCATTTCGATTGAGAACATTTTTAAAACTAATTTTATGTTTTTGCGCAAATTTATAACTGATATTTAACAGTGCGCCAAGCGAAACTGAATGTGAATAATTAAAACCATCGTATAGATATCTAGGACCTTCAAACGTATAATTATTTTTTTCTATCTGTTGTGTGTTATATGAATTTGAATAATTTACCGAAGCAATGTAACCTAAAACATCATTTGCCGACAAATTAAACCTTTGTCCCAAATTTATTTTGAGATTACCGTTCAATGGCGTATTTGAATAGTTTGTCTGCCAATCGTTTTTAAATGACTGACCAATATTTATTAATTCATCCGCACTGTAATTTGAACGACCAACTTTTGTGTTGGTTATATATGACGGCAATGATCTTGTTCCGTCATCATAGCCCAGCCAATCTTTACTTCCACCGTTATATGATGAAAAATTTTTAAAATTTGTTACCGAATTGTAGCTTGTACCTAAATCAATATTTAAAATAAACTTTTCAGGAAACTCAACTGTATTTATTTCAACAAGTCCGCCGGAAAAATCCGCGGGTTTATCGGGCGTAAATGTTTTTGAGGTTAATATATTTTCAACTAAACTTGCGGGAAATAAATCATAAGAAAAACTTTTTTTTTCCGGATCCGTACTTGGCAAACTTGCGCCGTTTAGAAGAGTATTGTTGTATCTGTCTCCAACGCCTCTTACATAAGCGTATTTGCCTTCAGAAATTGTAACTCCTGTCATTCTTTTCAGAATATCTGTGCCATCCGAACTGTTGTTTTTACTTATTAACTCCGCGCTTAATCCGTCTACAATATTTAATGATTGTTTCTGAATATTAAGTAAAGCGCCTTCGGATGATTTAATTGCATCCGCAGTAACCAAAACTTCTTCTGTTTGAATTAAGTCGGAACTTAACGCAATATCTAATTTTACAGTTTCACCGGACTTGACAATAATATCGTTTACAATTATGCTTTGAAACGAAATAAATGAATATCTTATTTGATATTTTCCCGGAGCTAAGTTTTTAATTTCATAATGTCCGTCTATATCGGTAGATGATCCTTGCATTGTGCCAACAACCAGAACATTTGCGCCAATTAGAACTTCATTATTACCTTTATCTGTAACTTTGCCCGAAATGCTTCCGTTCTGTGCAAGTAAAGCTGAACTATATAAAAGAAAATTTAAAAATATTATAAGATTTTTTTTCATTAATAAGTTTTTACAAATAATTAAATTGAACAATTTGTTCATTTCTCTCCTCAAATTTTTAGATAAGATTTCTTCGACGTTGGAAACTTAGGCAGTTAACATTAAGAAATTGTTAAGCGTATATTAATGAATCGTTAAGATTGATTTGATTCGTGCTTAAGTAGATTTTTGAAATGATAATTAAGCAAATTGAAATGTTTGCAATTATTAGTAAACTATTTATTCAGCCAAATTGAAATATAGCCCGATTTTTCAACGACCTTTTGTCCATCCGGACTAACAACCCAATTAATAAAATCATTAACAATTCCTCTAGGTGTATCGAGGGTATAAAAACTAAGATATCTGCTGATCGGATATAAATTTTTTATTACATTTTCTTCAGTAGAAGAAATTCCATTTATTTTTGCATGAATAACACCTTCTTTATAACCAATTCCGCCATAACCAATTGCGTTTTCATGTTGTAACACTTCATTTATAATTTCATTCGTTGTTGATTTTACAACGGCATTTTCGCAATATTCTTCACCATCCAAAATGTGTTCCTTAAAATAGAAATGAGTCCCGCTATTAGGTGGTCTTATTATTGGAAGAATTTTTTGATCACTGCCATTAATTTCAGACCAATTACTAATTCCGCACGTAAATATTTTTCTCAATTGTTCCAAAGTTAAGTTATCAATTTGATTCTTTGGATTTAAGTAAATACTTAATGCGTCTTTTGCAATTAATGTCTGCATTCCAATTATTGAATATTTGTCGGCGATCATTTTAACTTCTGCGGGTTTTAAAGGGCGAGAAGCAGTACAGATATCAGTTTCTCCATTTGAAAGAGATTTTACACCTAATTCGGTTCCTCCACCTTCTACATATATCGAAACGAAAGGATGAGTTTTCATGTATTCATCAGAAAGATTTTTTGTCAGCAGAAACATTGTGTCGGAGCCTTTAATAAAAATAATATTTTCCTTTGCCGAATTATAGCTGCATGCAAAAGCTGCAATGATAATTAAAATAAATAAGATAAAATTACGGATCATAATAATTTACCTTTGCTCTGCGATTGTTTTCAATCTAATATTTTTAAAAGGAGAATTTTCATTCCATTCGGGAATTTCATCAGCGTTTGCAATTTTAAGAATAAAATTTTCCAATATTCCGATAAACTGTGAAGCCGCATTAAAATTAATCTTTTGCGAAAGGTCATCAAACGGCGTATGATAAACATTCTTGGCGAAATTTATTAAAATTTCATTTCCTTCAGACTTACTTAAATTTTCATAATCATTTCCTTCCATAAGCATTATTGAAGGAATACCGGCTTGGGCAAAAGCAATTTGATCAGATAGATAAAACGATTCATGCTGTTCAAACTGCGGAGGAATATTTGTAAGTGTAAGGTTGAGATCATTTGCGGTTTTTTGCAGAAATTTTTGCAAAGTGGAAAATTCATTACCTATTCCAATTATACTTTTTATTTTGTCAAACATTGAAATTCCATCAATATTTACATTTGCAATTGTTTTAAAAAGCGGCACAATCGGATGATCAGTATAATAAGAAGAGCCTAATAACTGTTTTTCCTCACCGGTTAAAAATAAAAATATAATTGATCTTTTTGGTTTGCACTTCATTTGCGATATTGAACGCGCTATTTCTAAAACCGCGGCAACGCCAACTGCATTATCGGCAACACCATTGTAAATTGAATCGCCGTTTATTTCAGGACTAATACCCAGATGGTCATAGTGAGCTGAAATAATTAAGTATTGATTTTTTAGAATATCGTCGGAACCTTCTAACATTGCCGCAACGTTGTAAGAAATAAAATCTCTTTCCAAAAAATTTCCGGAGAAGGACAATTTAACATTTAAAGGGAAACTTTTAATTTTATTTTGTTTGCACATTTCGAAAACATCGTTTAAAGAATATTGACAGTTTTCAAAAAGTGCGCTTGCTGAATTATTTTTAAACAATAAATTCAAATTACTTGAAACTGAATATGCCAGCGACATATCTTCAATTTCAAATTTACGCTGATAATTATTCCAATTATAAATTCGATCATCGGATGAATTTGGAATTATAATACTGCCGCTTGCACCTCTTGAAATGGCAATTCGCTGCTTAGCTTCAGCATAACTGTATAACGTTGGGAACTCTCCATTAAAATAATTTTCTACATTAGAATATGGTTCATCTGAAAGCATTACAACAATTTTTCCTTCTACATCAATATTCTGATAATCATTGTAATCAAATTCCGGCGCGGTTATTCCATAACCTACAAAAACCATTGGCAATGGTGAAGGAATAATTGTTTGTTCACCGGATTTATAAATAAAATAGTCTTTACCAAAAATAAAATTTCTTTTGGTTGTATCATTAAACAACGTAAGCTTCGAGCTTTTTAATGGAGTGCTTTGATGAATAGGCAAATTTTGATAATAGCCGTTTGCGGTTGCAGGTTTTAAATTTAATTCAGCTAATTGATTGGCAATAAACTCGGCAGCTAATACAGCGCCTTTGGTTCCTGTTTCTCTTCCTTCTAAAGAATCGCTTCCTAGAAATTCAATATTGCTTTTAAATTTTTCAATATTTACCAATAACTTTTCAGTAAAAGTTTGCGCGCTTATTTTATACAAAAGAAATGCAAAAAATATTAATAACTTTATTTTCATTTGTTTTTTTAATTTACAAATGAATAAATAACTATTCCCTCTTCAATTTAAAAGAAAATTCTGAGCCTACGTTTAATTCGCTCTGAACTTCAATAGCTGAGTTATGCGCTTCCAAAATATGTTTTACAATTGATAGACCCAAACCTGTACCGGGTATTGAACTTTCTCTATCCCTTTCGGTACGGTAAAATCTTTCAAAAATTCTGTCAATATCCTTTTCGGCAATTCCAATGCCTGTATCTTTTATCTTTATCAAAACGGATTTTTTATTCGCGATTACAATTATTTCAACTTTACCTTTTTGAGTATATTTTAAAGCGTTGCTTAACAAATTATTCATTACTTGTTTTAATTTATCTTTATCGCCATACACTTCAACATTTTTATCAAAATCAAATAATACAAGTTCTACATTTTCATTTGTTATTGTAGGTTTAATTTGCTTTACAATTTCATCAAAAAAATTAAACAAATTAAAATATCTATAACTCAATTGCATTAGACCGGATTCAATCATAGAAATGTCAATTAGATCATTTAACAGGACGTTTAGATTGTCTGAATGATATAGGGCTTTTTCAATGAATTTTTTGTTTACTTTAGGATCATTAATTGCACCATTTAATAGTGTTTCCAGATAACCTTGAATTGTAAAAATCGGTGTTCTTAATTCGTGTGAAACATAACCCAAGAATTCACTTCTGGCATTTGCTAATTTACTCATACTTGCAATGTCTTTTTGTGTTCTTAACAACATTGCCTTTATATTATCTTCCAAATCTTTTAAAGTGCCGCTTAACTTTATTTCGCTTTCATTAAGAATTTTATTTTTACGAATTGCCTTAATTACGGAATTTATTTCCTCAATTTCTTTCCTTCTTTTATTCCCTATTGAAAAAAGAATTATTAAATCAAAAATTAAAATTGTGATGATTGTAATAAATAATTGTGAGTGCGAAATATCAAAAAGTAAAATAATTAATATGCCGAATAACAAGCTTAATAAAAGAATTTCTTTAATATAAATTAATGAAGATTTGAGAATAGAAATAACGAGATTAAAATTCCTTGAAGCGATATCCAACACCTTTAATTGTTTCAATAATATCAGCATCTTTACCCAATTTTTCTCTAATTTTTCTGATATGAACATCAACCGTTCTTTCAATTACATAAATATCTTCACCCCAAACATCATTAAGAATTCTATCGCGCGGAAAAACTTTACCGGGCTTTTTTGCTAAATAATATAAAATCGCAAATTCTTTTTTGGGAAGTACAATAGTGTTTCCATGAATTTTTACTTCAAACTTATCTTTGTTTATTTCCAATGGGCCAATATTTATAACTGAAGAATTAAGTATTTGTTTTTCTTCGGTTTGTGATTTTTTCTTAACTTTTGATTTAACCCGAGCTACAAGCATTTTAGGTGAAATTGGTTTTTTAATATAATCGTCCGCACCAAGATCAAAGCCTTTCAACTCATCAAATTCACTTGTTTTTGCTGTTAGAAAAATAATTGGCACATCATTATATTGTTCGTTTAGTCTAATATTCTTACAAACTTCATATCCATTCATCTTGGGCATCATTACATCTAATACTACAATATCAGGTTTTTCTTGCATTTTTTCTAAAGCAGATTCACCATCATATGCAGTTAATACTTCAAATCCTTCAGACTCTAAGTTATATTGCAGAAATTCAACTATATCTTTTTCATCGTCAACTAATAAGACTTTTGCCATAATTTTATATTTCTATTTCAGATTGTGAATTTGCAGATTTATAAATACATTCAATTAATTTCATTCTAGAAATCGCTTCACTGCTTGAAGATATTAATGGAACAGAATCGTTTATTGCACCTACAAAATGCTTAAGTTCATTTTCGTAAGATTTCTTAAATAAATCTTTTGTCTGTGGTGATGAATTAGACGTAAAATCAACTCTATTAGAACCCATTTTTTTATAAGCTCTAAGCGGATTTAAATGACCGGTTCCTTTTGTTCCGTAAGCCGTTAATTTAAAACTTTCAACTTCATCATGAAAAGACCAGCTTGCTTCATAATTCACTACCGCAGAATTATTCATTCGTATAAAGCCAACCGCAGAGTCTTCAATATTTTGTATGGCGTGATAAAAATGCTGCGCGGAAACATTTTTTATTTTAGGATAATCCAATAGCCAAAGCGCCGTATCGATTACAACTACACCTAAATCGAACATCACTCCGCCGCCGGCAAGATTTTTTTTATTGAACCATTTTTCCTGACTACTTTGTTTACGCGACCAGCCGCTTTTTATATAAAATAAATCTCCTAATTCACCGCTATTTATTAAACTCTTAAGAAGCATTGTATCCGGTCGAAATCTGAAATTCATTCCAACCATTGCGTGACATTTATTTTTCTTTGCCTCTGAATCAATTTCTTGAGCTTCGGCTAAATTTAAGCCAATCGGTTTTTCAATTAAGACATGCTTACGTTTTGATAAACATTCAATCGCAATGCTTTTGTGCGTATTTGTAGGTGTAGAAATTACAACCGCATCAATTTCAACAGTTTCCAACATTTTTGTAAAATCTGTAAATCTGTTTTTTATATTGAATTTATCGGAAACGGAATTTAATCTTGTTTTATTGATATCCGAAACGGCAACCAATTCAACTAAATTAAGTTTTGCCAGAATTGGAACATGAACTAATTGTCCAACCGTACCTAAACCGATTACAGCAATTTTTGTTTTCTGATTCAACTAACTACCTCTTTACTTATTTTAGATTCCAAAAAATTTTGTACTATTTCAGAAATTCCATCAGGATCGATTCCGATAATTTTATGTAACTCTTGCTGTGTACCGTGATCAATAAATTTATCGGGAATACCAATTAGTTTAACATCATTTTTATAATTCATTTGATTAAAATATTCAAGAACTGCACTTCCAAAGCCACCGACAATTGAATTTTCTTCAAGCGTTACAATTTTCTTAAATTTTTGAGTTACTTCGTTAAGTAACTCAGTATCTAAAGGTTTAATAAATCTCATGTTAAATAACGCGGCAGAAATATTTTTTCCCTTTAATTGCTGAACAACTTTTTCAGCATAATTTACCATTGATCCTACAGCCAAAATCGCAATGTCATTTCCATCATTTATAATTTCTGCCTTGCCGATTTTTAATTCATCAAAACCTGGCTTAACTTCAACTCCCAACGCGCTTCCTCTCGGATATCGAATTGCTATTGGTCCAATTTTATTTTGTACGGCAGTATACAGCATATTTCGTAATTCTGCTTCGTCTTTAGGAGCCATTATAACGATACCGGGAATATATCTTAAAAAAGATAAATCAAATGTACCGTGATGAGTAGGACCATCAGCTCCGACTAATCCTGCTCTATCCAAAACAAAAACAACGTGAAGTTTTTGCAAAGCAACATCATGAATTAATTGGTCAATTGCCCGCTGAATAAATGTGGAGTATATGGCAACAACAGGAATTATACCTTGAGTAGCTAAACCTGCGGCAAAAGTAACTCCATGTTCTTCGGCAATACCCACATCAAAATATCTATTTGGAAATTCTTTTTCAACATATGAAAGTCCGGTTCCATCGGGCATAGCCGCAGTTATTCCCACAACTTTTTCATTTTGTTTCATTATTTCTACGAGTGCTTTTCCGAAAATGGAAGTATAAGACGGCGCGGCATTGGACTTTTTAATTATTTCGCCCGTAATTTTATCAAAAGGTGTAACACCATGAAACTCGGATTTACTTCCTTCAGCAGGTTTATATCCTTTACCTTTTTCACTAATAACATGGACCAAAATTGGACCGGAAAGTGATTTTACTTGTTCAAACAATTTCACCAATTTAGAAATATTATGACCATTCGCGGGACCAAAATATCTAAATCCCAGTGCCTCAAAAAGCATTCCCGGAGTAACAATCGCTTTTATTCCGGCTTCAACTCTTCCCGCAACTGTTCTTAATCTATCACCAAACTGATCAAGTTTCCCGGTTAAATCCCAAATGGCACCTTTAAATTTATTGTATTCCGGGTGTGATATTACTTCATTAAAATAATTGGAAATTTGCCAAACATTTGGAGCAATTGACATATTATTATCATTCAGCACAACAATAAGATTTTGTTTTAAAAATCCGGCATTATTCATTGCTTCATAAGCCATTCCGCCTGTCATTGCGCCATCACCTATTATAGCGATAACTTTTTTATAATCTTCACCTTTTATTTTATTTGCGGCCGCAATACCCAAAGCTGCGGATATAGATGTTGAAGCGTGTCCTGCTCCAAATTCATCATATTCACTTTCTGTTCTTTTTAAAAATCCGCTTATTCCATTTAGTTTTCTTATTGTTTTTAATTTATCTCTTCTACCCGTAATAATTTTATGCGGATAAGCTTGATGGCCTGTATCCCAAACTAATTTATCAACTGGTGTATCAAAAACTTTATGAAGCGCCACTGTTAATTCAACTGTTCCCAAACCTCCGCCGAAATGTCCTCCAATTTGAGAAATTACGTCAACCATGTAATTTCTTATTTCGCTGCATAATGTTTTAAGTTCAACTACGTTAAAATTTCTTATATCTTTCGGCGAGTTTACTTTAAATAATATTTTGTATTGTGATTCGTCTACCAATTACTTATACTCTTTCGTTAATTAATTATTAATTTTTAAATTCATTATTTAATTCTTGAACTTTTAATTCGGCATTTTCCAAAAGTTCATTACAATATTTAGATAATTTAATTCCCTCTTCGTATAACTTAATCGATTCTTCCAGAGAAACTTCATCATTTTCAAGCAGTTCCGAAATTTCTTTCAATCTGTTAAGAGATTCTTCAAAATTTTTTGTCTTTTTACTCATTTATTTAAACTCACGTTTCCGTCATAAAATTTAAGTTCTAAACCACGGTCAATTTTTAACTCAGTTTTCCTTTTAATTATTTTTTCATCCTGCTCAATAAGTACAAAACCTTTTTTTAGAATTGAATTTACGTTATTGCTCAAAATAATTTTAGAAAATAAAGATAAATTATTTTTATTCGACTTTAAAAAATTAGCAATAATAACTTGAATTCTAAAAATATAATTATCAATTGTTTGTTTTTTTGTATTTATTAAATTCGTTATATTCTTAAAACCATACGATTTATTTAAATAATTCAGCTCATATTTTAAGTTTTCAATTTTCTCTGAAATATAATTTTTATTATTATCTGAAATTTCTTCAAGAAAGCCAATAATTTCATCTTTATTTGGAGTAGCAATTTCCATTGCTGCAGATGGAGTTGGGGCTCTAAGATCGGCGGCGAAATCTGTAATAGTAAAATCTATTTCGTGACCAACACCCGATATAATTGGAATTTTGGATTTATAAATTGCCCTTGCTACAATTTCTTCGTTGAAAGCCCAAAGATCTTCTAATGAGCCGCCGCCACGCGCGATTATTATTAAGTCAATATCTTTGTGCTGATTTAAATTCTCAATACTTGCTGCAATTTGTTCAGCCGCACCTTCCCCTTGAACTCTTGTAGGAGCAATAATTAATTCTAAAATCGGATATCTTCTTTCGGCAACGCTTAACATATCTTTCAAAGCGGCAGTATCGGTTCCTGTAACAATTCCAATTTTTGCGGGAAATTTTGGAATTGGTCTTTTATGTTCATCATCAAACAAACCTTCATCGAATAATTTCCTTTTCAACTGTTCAAACGCTTTTTGCAATTCACCTTCGCCGGCTGGCTTCATTGACTTTACATCCAACTGATAATTTCCTCTGGGAGGATACACAGTTATTTTTCCGGTTACAACAATCTGCATTCCGTCCTGCGGAGTGAAAAAAACATAATTATTAAGTCCTTTCCACATTGTGCAGCTTATTTGCGCGTTTTTATCTTTTAATGTAAAATACCAATGACCTGAAGCGTGGGCCTTAAAATTTGAAATTTCACCAATTATCCTAACCTGTTCAAAGTTTTCTTCTATAACTCTTTTAATGTAATTTGTTAATTCACTTACAGAAATTGCCTTTTCCACTTTCAATTTCCTTTTCTAAAAATTAAGCAGTACTGATGATGCCTGTTACCAACCCAAGCACTGTTTACTCCAAGTGCGATAAGCGGTTTATCATCCTGAAGCCAAATTTTTTCATCTTTTAGTAACCAGCTTTTACTGCCTCTTTTTGTCAGCGAAACAGCAGTATCAAAAGCCAGCGGAAAAACCCGCCCATTGTGGAAAATGTTATTTGTAATAATTGTTAAATAACCTTTTTCTTTAGTTATATCATAAATTTGATCAAAAATTAACGCTTGTGTTTCCAAAAATTTTTCATATTCCGCAATATTCCCAATATCTTTTTTTTGTGTGGAGTATTTTGTGTCTAAACCGTTTTCATTTCTTTTTTTTTGACGTAGTGAATTTTTCTCCAACTGATTCCAATACGGAGGTGAAGTTATTGTAAAATCAATTTTTTGATTAATTTCATTTTTAATTAAAATTTCCTTAAGATTTAATGAATTACCTTTTAACGCCATTATATTATTTTCAAAATTACCGGTTTCAATTCTCTTTTTTGCAATTTTATAATACTTTTCGTTCAGTTCAATCCCAACCGCATTTCTAGTTAAATTACCGGCGGCAATTAGTGTACTCCCGCTTCCCAAAAACGGATCGAAAACCCATTCATTTTCCTTTGTAAAAAAAGCAATGAATTCTTCAACCAAACTTTCAGGATATTTTGCCGGATGCAAGATTTCATCGTTTTTCCTTCTAACCGGTTTATGAATAAACCATGATTTTGTAAATTTAATCCATTCTTTACCGGTAAGGTTATTAAGTTTATTTTTTATGTTAAACTTTCCCCTTTCACCAAGATCAATAATGCCGTTTTTATTTTTCATTTATATGTCAATTGTAAAGAAGTGAGAATACAGGCCAATGGAAATTTCATGAAAATATTTAGAAGTTTCATTTGGTTTTAAATTATATCTGTATTTTCCGTAAAAAGTAAAAACATCATATATCTTAAATAATCCTATTGAAACTTCGGCGCCAATTCCATTAAAACCTTTTAAATTACTGAATCCCGAAATTCCCGGAGCAACATATTCAATTCCCTTTATAGGGAAAAAATGTTTATAACCCAAACGGATAATATCACGAGGCTGCGCTTTGTATATGTGTGAATATTCAAATGTAATATTCCCGCTAGGATAATTATAGCCCGATCCGTAAAAAGTTATTAACGGAATTTCTTTTGTTAAACTAAAATAATTTTCTTTATTAAGTATTACCAAGTTAGGAGACGGAATTGCGTAAAGCAGCATTCCTAAAAATATAGTTGTAAACGGATTGCTGCCGGATTTTGTAAATATAAATTCATCATATGGAAGAATTACTTCAAATTCATCTGAAGTATTTTTTTCTCCGTTTTCATTTTCATAAATTATTTTATACGGTACAGTTTTATCTTTAAATTTAATTGTTGTAATATCGACTTCAATTTTATGATCTTCTAAATATTCATTACTTATGTCATATTTATATTTGTCATCGATAAGTAATTTTGTTTTTACCGGAACAGAAGTATAAAAACTAAGTTTAAAAATGTGTGGTTTTTCCGGAGTTACAAATCCATCAATAATAAAAATTTCGAGATCTTCTTGGGCAAAATTTATTGTAGTTGAAAGTAAAAACAAGAAGAATAAACTTTTAAGTATTTTTTTCATTTTATAGTTTCTAATTATTTTTTAATCAAATTAAGAACAATGCTTTAGCATTAAACTTTGGTATATTTGTATTTGTACAAAATTCTCTTTTAAAATATAGGAAAATAATTTATGAAAATTTTGGTTAGTAATGATGATGGAATAGGTGCCGAAGGAATTTTTCAACTTGCCGATGCTTTAAGTGAAATTGGAGATGTTGCAATAGTCGCTCCTTTAACGGAACAAAGTGCGGTTGGTCATTCAATTACGATGAAAGTGCCGTTAAGAGTTACAGAATATAATTTAAGAGATAAATTTGTTGGATACGCTGTAAATGGTACTCCGGCAGACTGTGTTAAGTTCGGGATTAAAAATTTGCTGCGCTCACGCCCGGATATTGTTGTTTCGGGAATAAATCATGGTTCAAATACTGCCATAAGCATAATTTATTCCGGTACTGTTTCCGCGGCAAGAGAAGCCGCTATAATGGATTGCCCCGCAATTGCTTTTTCTCTTACAAGCCACAAACCTACATTATTCGATTATGCGAAAAAAGTAGCTAAAGGAATTACTCTAAAAGTGGTAGAAAACGGTTTGCCAAATGGAACTTTACTAAATGTAAACATTCCTCATTTGCACGAAAATGAAATTAAAGGAATTAAAGCGACACATCAGGGAAATTCTAAATGGGCTGATATCTATGAAAAAAGAACTGATCCTTACGGAAATGACTATTATTGGCTTACCGGCGAAATGATGGATTTTGATAAAGACTTGAATTCTGATCAAATTGCGATTAAAAGTAATTTCGTAGCTGTAACTCCAGTTCATTTTGATTTAACAGATTATAAAACATTTAATGAGTTGCAGAATTGGAATCTATCTTCAATAAAATGAAAATTCGTTCTTGGTAATAGATGAATTTATTTGAAAATATTCGCGTGTCAATTTCCGGCAGCCCTGTCTTACTTTTTTTAGGTTTAATTCTAATATTAGTTTACTCAATTTTTGTATATAAAACCACTTTGCCTCAAATCAGAATTTGGTTAAAATCAATTTTGGTTTTCATTCGCGCACTGGCTTTAATATTAATTTATTTGTTACTTTTTGACCCGATTTTAATTACCACCACTAAAAATAAAATTGAGCCGAAAAATTTAATATTTATTGATAATTCAAAATCTATAAAGTTTATCGGCAATAACAGTGAAGTTAATAAAATTTTAAATTTATCAGAAGACCTTAAAACCCAAGTAACAAATTCCGAACTTTTTACTTTCAGCAATGAGATAAAAACATTAAAAAATATTGATTCATTGAATTTTAATAATTCGCCCACACAATTTGAAAATATAATCAGACAAATTAAAAAAACGCAAAACGTTGCTTCTGTAACAATTATAAGTGACGGATTAAATAATCAAGGAGTAGACATAACAAATGAAACTGCGCAGTTGGGAATTCCGTTTTTTACAATTGGCGTTGGCGATACTGCAACAGAGAAAGACATTGAAGTTCAGAAAATAACCGCGAATGAATTTATTTACTCTGGAAGAAAAACTGAAATTGAAGTTTCAATATCAAATAAAAATTTGACTGGTGATAAAGCCGAAGTTCAGTTAATAGAAAACGGAAAATTGATTTCGCAGCAGGAAATTATTTTAAGCGAAACGGGAATTAACAGGTTGAGATTTTCATATTCAAACGAAACTGAAGGCGAACACAAACTTGTAATAAATTCAATTTTAAATGGAAAAGAAAACAATATTCAGAATAATACTAAATCGATATTAGTAAATATTTTACCTTCCAAACAAAAAATTGCGGTAATCAGCGGCGGACCAAGCGCGGATTTATCAATAATTATAACTACTTTATCAAAATTTGAAGATTACGAAATTTTTCCAATTGTACAAACCGGCGGAAATAAATTCTTAAACGATAAAAATGATTTAAAAGTGATTAAAGAAGCTGAAATAATTTTTCTTGTAGGTTTTCCATCCAAATCTACAAACGCAAATTTATTAAAGTCGGTTTTCTCAGAAATTTCTAATCCCAATAAATCTGTATTTCTTGCGTTTTCAAATAATATTGATCTTGATATATTGAATGATTATAAAAATATTTTGCCTTTCGGCATTACTCAAATTTCAAATACTTTTGGAGAAGCTCAAATTTCGCCGCAAAATATTGCTTATTCAATTATTGGAAATTCAGAAGAAATAAAAAATTGGGAAAAACTTCCTCCGATAAATTTCACTAAAACAAAAATAAATCCAACTGCTGACTCGCAAGTTTTACTTATTGAAAATTCAGCTCAAAATCCTATTTTGTTCACAAATTCAACAAAGCAAAAATTCATAGTATTAAACTCGGCAAATTTTTGGAAGTGGAAAATTCAAACATCCGAAAAGCAATTTCAGCTTTGGGATAATTTAATTATAAATTCCATAAAGTGGTTATCGATCAATAAAGACAATCAAAAATTTAATTTAAAAACGCAAAAGAAAGTATATTCAATCGGTGAAAAAGTAATGTTCAGCGCTAATTATTATGATGCTACTTTTGAACCCGTAAACGACGCAATTATTGAAATTGAAATTTCAAGCGAAAATAATTCGCATAAAGTTGTTCTAAATTCTCTTGGCAATGGATTATACGAAGGTGAATTTATTCCGAATAAATCGGGAAAATATAATTACAAAACTGAGATCAATAATTCAAAATTTTCGAATTCGTTTATCGTAGAACCGGTTGAAATAGAAAATATTGTAAAAAGCTCAGATCGAAATTTTTTGCGCCAATTGGCTAGCCTGACAAATGGAAGTTATTTTGATTTAACCAATTCAAGCGAACTTTCCAATAAATTAAACTTATTGTATGAAAATAAAATAAGTTACAATTCTACGGATAATGAGTTGCGATTATCTTTTTTACATCTTATATTACTAATTGTTATTCTGCTTTTTACAATCGAATGGTTACTGCGTAAGATTTTTAGAATGTTATAAATTTTGAGGTAAGTATGGATTTTATAAAATTCGAAAGCAAACATGTTCTTGGCATTGAAGAAATTGATAACCAGCATAAGAAAATTTATGAAACGGTTAATAAGTTATTTGAAATGCAAAACTCAACTAAAGTAGAAATTATTGACATATACCAAAATCTACTAAAGGAATTTAAAATCCACTTTGAGACCGAAGAATCATTGATGAAAAAAAACAAGGTTGTTGAATTTATTTCACACAAACTTGAACATGACCGAGCGCTGCAAAAATATTCAGATTATTTAAAAACACTAAAAAAAGCCAATTCAAAATTGGATATGGAAATTTTAAAATCCATGAAAAATTGGCTGGAAAATCACTTTGAAAAAAAGGATATTAAGTTAAAACAATTTTTAAACTTAAATTAATAGATTTTGATCAAAGAAAATCTGAATTTACTTTTCGATTTTTTCCTTCCGCGGATTTGTTTAATCTGCAAAAACAAAATTCTAAATTCAGATAAAATTTTATGCTCAGATTGTTTCAATAAATTAGAAATAGCCCAGCATGATAGATTAGATTTTGAATTTGAGAGAAAATTTCTTTCGGATAAAATTGTACATGATTTTCAAGCCGCGTTTGTTTTTCAAGAGAACACACCCATTCGCCAAATAATTCACGAATTTAAATATGAGGACAAATTTATTATCGGCAAATATCTTGGTATAAAAGTTTCTGAATTATTGCGTGAAAAGATTGTCAATTGGAAAGCAGACATTATAACTGAAGTCCCGCTGCATAGTTTAAGAAAAGCCGAAAGAGGTTATAATCAAGCAGAAATTATTGCAATGGAAATTGGAAAACGAATTGGAATAAAATTTAACGGTAATATTTTAAAGAGAATTAAGTTTACTGAAACACAAACAAAATTGAATTTAACGGAAAGAAGAGAAAATATTAAAGACGCTTTTAAATTGAAAAAACAAAAATTAGTTAAGAATAAAAATATAATTCTGGTAGACGATGTAATTACAACAGGTGCAACAATAAGTGAATGTGCAAAAGTTCTTAAAAATAACGGAGCAAAAAATATTTATGCTTTATCCGTTGCGATTGCAGACTAATACATACTTTCGGGAGCTTCTATACCTAAAATTGTCAATCCATTTTTTAACACAATTTTAACCGCAATTATCAACGCTATTCTTGCTTCGGCTAATTTTTTCTCAGAACCTATTATTCTGCAATCCGTATAAAACTTGTGAAATAAAGCGGCAAGATTTTCTAAATAATTTGCAAGCTTATGCGGTTCAAAATTTATGGCGGCTACTTTAAGTTCTTCTTCAAATCTATGCAGATGTTTAATTAATTTTTGCTCAATTGGTTCTACTAGTAAATCTAGATTTTCCAGCGATAATTTTAATTCTTGATCCTGAGTTAATCTTAATATAGACGCAATTCTCGCGTGAGCATACTTTAAATAAAAAACGGGGTTTTCATCCGACTGCTTTTTTGCAATATCCAAATCAAAGTTCATATGAGAGGAATAATTTCGCATTATGAAAAAATAGCGGACAACATCTTTACCAACTTCGTCAATTAATTCATCCAAAGTTATAAAATTTGCTTTCCTTGTAGACATTTTAACAACTTCGCCGCCTTGCGTAATTGTTACAAATTGATAAATAATTACTTTCACTTTATCTTTCGAATAACCCAATGATTCAACTCCGGCTAAAACATCGGAATAAGTTGCGTTATGATCTGAACCGAAAATGTCAACTATCAAATCAAAACCTCTATCAAATTTTGTTTTATGATAAGCAATATCGGGAAGTCTGTATGTCGGTTCTCCGGAAGATTTTACAATTACTTTATCAGTTTCTTGTCCAAGCTCGCTGAACTTAAGCCAAATTGCCCCATCTTTTTCATATGATAATTTTTTATCTTCAAAAAATTTAAGTAAAGAATTTATATTTCCGTTTTTATAAAGGTCATCTTCATTATAGAAAAGATCAAAGACAACCGAAATTCTTTTTAAAGTTGATTTAATATCCGCAAATATTTCCTCTTCTGCAGTTGATTTGAAGATTTCATTCTCAAGGTCATCTTTAAACTTTTCGAAATATTTATCATAAATTTTTTTGGCAATGTCTTTAATATATTCGCCTTGATAATAATCATCATTGAATTTATTATTTACGTCAAAAAATTCTAAATAACGTTCAGCAACGGATGCACCTAAAACACGCATTTGCCTTCCGGCATTATTAAAATAATATTCGCGTTCAACAGAATATCCAACGGCTTCCAGCAGATTTGCGATCGTATCTCCAAGAACCGCATTTCTTCCATGTCCTACAGTCAATGGTCCGGTTGGATTTGCAGAAACAAACTCAACATTTGCTTTTTTGCCTTTAAATTCACTACTCAATCCAAATTTTTCGCCAAGTCCAATTATTGATCCTATCTTTTCATTCACAAATTTTGGATTAAAATAAAAATTAATGAATCCGGGACCGGCAATTTCGGTTTTACTTATTTTATTTTCATCTATACTTAAATTTGCAATAATTTCTTCTGCTATTTGTCTGGGATTTTTCTTTAATTTCTTCGTAAGCAGCATTGCCGCGTTGGATGAAAGATCACCATGATCTTCATCTTGAGGAACGTTGAAAAATAATGGAACTTCATTTAAAAATGATAATTTTTTAGAAGCCTCAATAAATAAGCTTTGTAAATATTCTTTCACATTATTCTCATTAAAATATTTTGGCGGGAATATTAATTTATATTTTCAATTTCGGTTATTTGGGCATCGCCCCAGAGTTTTTCCAAATTGTAAAATGCTCTCGCGTCTTTTTTGAATACATGAACTACAACGTCAAAATAATCAATCAAAACCCAATTTAACGCGTTGTAACCTTCTTTATTATGCGACTTAATACCATCGTCCCTTAGTTTTTTATCAATTTCATCCGCAATTGCTTTAACGTGTATATCTACGTCGCCGGAACAAATTATAAAATAATCTGCGACAGCCGATAAATTGGTCAAATCTAAAATTGAAATATCATAACCTTTTTTCGATTGAATAATTTCAACAATTTCATTAACAAATGTTTTTGTTTCCAAAATTAATTTTCACCTGTAATTGGTTTTAATTTATAATAATCTTTTCCTATAACTAAAGATACATCGAGAAAATAATTTTCATTCAACTGTTGAATTACTTTTACATTTTCAATACCCAATGCATTTGCGACTTTAACTGCGTTTGCTTTGTTGCCTATTCTATCAATTACGAAAGTTTCATCAACATCATATGAAACATAATTTCCAATTTCAACAACATCAAATCCTCTTGCTCTTAAAAAATCGGTATATCTATCGGCAACTCCGGATACACCGCATCCGTTTAAAACATCCAGCTGAATTATTTCTGCGGCAACACCGTTATTTTTTAATTCGTCAATTTTTTCAGATCCTTTAACTAATTTAATATAAGCCGAATAGCTTAAGTAAACTATTAAAACAACTAAAAAGAAAATCAGAATGTTATAAAAAATATTTACCGTCGATGTTTGATGATCGACTTTTTGTTCGCTCTTTTTCTTAATTGTTTTTTTCAATTCTCTTACTTCGAGTTAGGTAAACAAACGTAATATTTTAGTACCTAAAAATAATAAAATAAAATTTGTTAGCCTATTTACTAATCAAACCATCTGTTGTAATTTGAAGAGAATCTTCCGTATCCGTAATTTCCGTAATATGAATAAGGAGAGTTGGAAAACATTAGACTTATATTAAAATCTTTGGAAGGATTATAATTAATTCTTGCTCTATCAATGTAAAACCCGTTTATAGATTTTGTAAAAGATTCCCCCAAAGTGCTGTAAGGACTGTTTACAATGCTAGCATCCAGTTCAAAGTTAAAATCTTCATTAAATTTATAAGCCATATGGTTTGTATAAACGCCCAGAGCCAATCCTTCACTTCCAAAGGACGAATATGAGATACCGAAAGAATGACTCATGGAAAAATTTTCCGGGTTTATAAAACTAAATATTGAACTTACAGGATTGCTGCTCAAGATTCCGCTTTTAATATCTAAGGGTTTATTTTCATCACCTTTGAATTGCGCAAAGCTGATTGAGGAGATAAAAGTTAATATCAGTAATACTTTTTTCATTTTTATTTAACCTACTAAATAATAATTTTGTTTCAGAAAATCCAAAACAATTAAATCTCTGCAATCATTTCCACTTCAACTGAAGCATCAATCGGCAATTCATTAACACCAACGGCGCTTCTTACATGTTTGCCTTTTTCTTCAAATAATTCAACCAAAAGATCGGACGCGCCGTTAGCAACTTTTGGCTGATCCGTAAATCCATCGACACTGTTTACAAATACTGTAACTTTTACAATCTTTTTTATTTTATCTAAATCATCAATTTCAGATTTTATAACGCTTAAACAATTAATTGCGCATAATTTTGCCGCTTCTTTGCCGGTTTCCAAGTCAATTTCTTTGCCGATTTTACCTTTATATTTTAAGGTACCGTTTTCAAGAGGAATTTGTCCAGCGGTAAATACCAAATTTCCTACTCTTGTAACAGGAATGTAAGATGCCAAAGGTTTAGGCGCAACAGGAATTTTAATATTAAGCTTTTTTAATTTTTCTTCAATCATTTAAGAATCTTGTTTATATTTGTTTAAAAATAACTGATTTTTTGAAATAAAAAAATCCTAATTTTCAATCAAAAAAAGTTAAGGAAAAAATGCACAAAGAAAAATTTGATAATCTCGTTAAAATTATGCGAAGATTAAGAACGGAATGTTCTTGGGACAGTGTACAAACTTTCGATTCCATTAAAGCCGCTACACTTGAAGAAACCTATGAAGTTTTAGAAGCAATTGACGATAAAAATTATGAAACTCTTAAAAATGAACTCGGCGATCTTTTACTTCATATAGTTTTTCATTCGGTTATTGCCGAGGACTTGAATTTATTTACTATAAATGAAGTAATTGATTCAATAAGTGAAAAATTGATTAGAAGGCATCCTCATGTTTTTGAAAATTTAGCGGTTGAAAATAATAAAGAAATTGAACGAAACTGGGAGAAAATTAAAATGCAGGAAGGAAGAAATTCAATTTTGGAAGGAATTCCAAAAAATCTTCCGGAATTACAAAAATCATCAAGAATGCAGGAAAAAGTTTCTAAAATTGGATTTGATTGGGAAAACAAAGATGAGGTTTGGAATAAAGTAAAAGAAGAAATTGAAGAAATGCACGAGTCAGAAAGAACCGGCGATAGAAACCTTTTGGAAAAGGAAATGGGTGACGTATTTTTCGCGTTAATAAATTATTCAAGGTTTTTGGGAATAAATGCAGAAAATGCCTTAAGAAGGACAAATAAAAAATTTATGCAAAGGTTTAATTATATTGAACAAAAATTGAAGGAAAACAATAAATCAATAACAGAATCAAATTTGGAGGAAATGGATAAATATTGGGAAGAAAGTAAAAAATTTTTTAATTAAAAAGGATGAATAATATTTACTTTTTCAATTAATAAACGATAATATGAAAATTTTACGGTATAAAATGCTACCATCAATTATTTTTGAAAGCAATAATACTTTATTCTCAATTAATTCTGATAAAGTAGTATCAATTATATATTTACCGAAAGTAACTCAAGTACCAACATCCAATTTAAAAATTAGAGGTATTGTGAATTTTAGAGATGAAATTTTTACAGTTATTGATTTCCGTAAATTAATTTCTAGAACATCCGTTAGTGAAGAATTACAGAATTTTATACTTATGCTTGAAGAAAGAGAAAAAGACCACTTATATTGGCTCCAAACTCTTGAAAATTCAGTTATAGAAAATAAACCTTTTACATTAACAACTGATCCACACAAATGTAAATTCGGTATTTGGTACGATAACTTTAAAACTTCAAATATGGCAATTAGAAAAATATTAAAGCAATTCGACCAGCCGCACAAAAATATTCACGATTTAGCATTTAAAATAGAAAAGTGCAAATCTGAAAATCAATTGGGTAAATGTAAAGATATAATTGAGAGGAGTAGAAACAAAGAATTTAAATTATTAGTTTCGTTATTTGCCAAATTAAAACAAAATGCAAGTTTAGTGTTTCAGGAATCTGCTTTATTAATGAATTTAAACTCAAAAAAAATTGCTTTGGTAGTTGATAAAATTATTTCAGTAGAAAATATTGAATCTATAGATACATCAAATTTAGAAAATAACTCGCTTATTTCATTCAAAAAAAATTTTATTACGGGAATTGGTCAGTCGAAAGATAAAAAGTTAGTTCAGACAGTTTCGGAATTAATGCTTGTTTAATAAATTAATTTTTATTTCCGTTATTAAATTTTTCATACGCGTGAATAATGTCCTTCACTAATTTATGTCTAACAACATCACCTTTATTAAAATAAACAAAAGCGACTCCGTCAACATTTTGAAGAATTTCTTGAACCTGAATTAATCCGCTGTCGGCTTTTTTGGGCAAATCAATTTGTGTAACATCACCGGTTATTGTTGCCTTTGAATTAGGACCAATTCTTGTCAAAAACATTTTCATTTGTATATTTGTGCTGTTCTGAGCTTCATCTAAAATTATATATGAATTATTTAATGTTCTTCCTCGCATATAAGCTAAAGGAACAATTTCAATAATATTTCTTTCAATGTAATTTTTAAGCTGTTCATTTGGAAGCATATCCTGCAGCGCGTCAAACAACGGTCTTAAATATGGATCTATTTTTTCTTTAAAATCTCCGGGTAAAAATCCAAGACTTTCGCCGGCTTCAACTGCGGGTCGTGCTAAAACTATTTTTTTTACAATTCCCTTTTTCAATTGGGAAATTGCAAAAGCAACGGCAAGGTATGTTTTTCCCGTTCCTGCAGGTCCGATGCCAAAACATATATCGTTTTCGTTCATTGCCTTTAAATATTCAAACTGTGTTTCGGTTTTGGCTTTTACAACATCTTTTTTTGTATAAAGAATTATTGAATTATAGTCATCATTGCTGATTACATCTCGTCCGGAAAGCGTTAAATCAATAATTGTAGAAACATCATTAGAAGTTAAATTATTTGTAGTGTTTAAAACGTAGATCATTTCCTTAAGAATTTTTTCTACAAGCTCTACTTCTTCCGCAGAACCTTTTATTAAAGCCAAATCTCCTCGGATAGAAACAGTTGAAGACAATCTTTCTTCAAGAAGTTTTAAATTTGCGTCGTTAAAACCAAGCAGCGCAAGAAGATCAACATTTTCTAATTTTATTTTTTTTTCTACTTGTATAATTGCGGCCTCAAAACCAAAAAAGGATATTCTAAAAGTATTTGCATTAAGCTAATATGCAACTTTTAGAATATCCTAAAATTTTTAAAGAAGAACTAAAGACTATTGCATAGGAGCTGGTTTGTAATTAGCTCTTAATTTATTGTATTTAGCTGTTTCTTCTTCTGTTAAATTCGGAATAGTAAATTCTTGTTTTGGAAAAATTAAATCTGGATTTTTAATTTTATCTCTGTTTGCATTATAGATTTTTGGCCAAGCAAAACCGTTTCCATAATGTTCATTCTTTTTGCTATTCCCCAAAGATGATCACCACGAACAACTGTATAGTTAATTTCTTCAGCCGGCCATGCATCTAACATTTTTTGTAATTTACCATGAACGATATCATAAAATTGAGGTAAAGCGCTTAATTTGCTAGCTTTCAAAGCATCTAATTCAGCTTGTCTGTCTTTTTTGGTTGGTTTTTTAGCATTGATGTCAGCCATTAAAGCATTAACTTTTGCTTCATAAGCAGCAACGTCACTTTTTGAAGCGCCGACCATTGCATACATTTCTTCTTGGCAATCTTCATATGATTGTAAAGAATTTTTCTTATCTTTTAATGAATTAACAGAAGATTGCAAACTTTCTAATTCTGCTGATAAATCAGATTTTTCTTGTGTTAATCTTGCAATTTCAGCTTCCCATTCTTCAGAAGTCATTTCTTCTTGAGCGAAAACACTTGTTGAAAGGAAAACTAATAAAGCCAATAATGCAAGTAAGCTCTTAATTTGTGTCATTTATATACTCTCCTTTATTATTAAACTTTTTATAAACCTAATTTTTGTAAATTTGCTTTAGTAGCTTCCTTATCTTTTGCACATTGTGCAAGTTTAGCTTCCATTTCAGCAATTTCTCTTTCTAATTTTGTTTTTTCGCTCTTTAAAGCATTAACTTCTGTACCTAGTGCAGAAACTTCACTTCTTAAAGCATTTAATTGAGCCATTTGCTCATCACTTACACCACCACAGCCGGTCAAACTAAGTGAACCAGCAACAAAAACTACTGCCAAAGAAGTAGTGAGAAGTCTTTTGATTTTTGTCATTTGTTAATCCTCCTAATATAAAAGAATGATTTATTTATTTGTGAAAATTTTGCTAAAATATTTTAATCTTAGCATATAAGATATAAAATTTTTTTATAAAACTAAATAATTCTCTTTTCAACCAAACTTGTAAAATTTTCGCCTGCTATTATTAAATGGTCTAAAACGTTTATATCAAAAATTTTACCAGCTTCAACAAGTCTTTTCGTAATTGAAATATCTTCACGGCTTGGTTCTGAATTTCCGCTAGGATGATTATGTATTAAAAATAAACTCGCTGAATTATTATCAATCGCAACTTTAAATACTTCCCGCGGATGTACAATACTCGAATTCAAATTTCCAACGGAGATTATCTCATATTTAATTATTTGATTAGATGTATTAAGACAGACAACAATAAATTTTTCTTTATTTTCATCTTTCAGAATTGGTATAAAAATTTCGGCTAAATCTTCCGGTGATTTTATCTTTTTCTGTGAAAACCATTTTTCATTAAATTTTATTCTTCTCGAAAGTTCAAAAGCAGCGACTAATGTAGCTGCTTTATCTTTCCCAATTCCGTTTTGTTTTGTAAAAGATTCTACGGTCTTAGAAGCCAAAATTGCTATATTATCGTTACATAATAATTTTTGAGCCAATTCAATAACCGAAAGTCCCTTTGTTCCGGTTCTTAACAAAATTGCCAAAAGTTCCGAATTGCTTAAAGTCTGCGCGCCTCTTAAAACTAATTTTTCTCTAGGTCTATCATCTAAAGGCAATTCTTTAACTTTTAACATTTATTCCCATTCTATTGTTGATGGAGGTTTGGAGCTAATATCATAAACTACTCTGTTCACTCCGGAAACTTCCCTTATTATTTTGTTAGAAACATATTCTAAAAAGGAATTATCAAATCTGTACCAATCAGCTGTCATACCGTCTGTTGAAGTAACCGCACGTAAAACAATTACCGATTCATAAGTTCTCGCATCACCCATTACTCCAACGGATTGAACCGGAAGAATTACAGCAAATGCCTGCCATATCTTGTAATATAAGTCAAATTTCCTTAAAGAATCAATGTAAATTTCATCTACATCCTTTAAAATTTTAAGTTTTAATTCGGTAATTTCTCCCAAAACCCTAACAGCCAAACCCGGACCGGGAAAAGGATGACGATGAACAAATTCGTGAGGCAAACCTAAAATTTCACCTATTTCTCTTACTTCATCTTTGAACAATTCTCGGAATGGTTCAATTAACTTTAAGTTCATTTTTTCGGGCAAACCGCCCACATTATGATGTGTCTTTATTTTGTGCGATGCCGTTCCCGCAGATGCCGATTCAATTACGTCCGGATATAAAGTTCCCTGAACCAAATATTCTGCATTTTCTATTTTATTTGATTCCCGCTCAAAAATTTCTATAAATGTATTTCCGATAATTTTTCTTTTCTTTTCCGGATCTGAAACACCATTTAATTTATCTAAAAATTCTTTTGACGCGTCAACATGAATTATTTTTAAATCAAAATTTTCTTTGAAAAGCTTTACAACTTTTTCACTTTCATTTTTACGCATTAAGCCGTTATCAACGTGAACACAAGTTAAGTTTTCTCCAATTGCTTTATGAAGTAAAATAGCCGCGACCGATGAATCGACACCGCCGCTTAACGCACATATCACTTTTGAATCTTTAACTTTTTCTCTAATTTCCGCAATAGAATCTTCAATGAAATTTGTGGGTGTCCAATCCGCATTGCTTTTACAAACATCAAAAATGAAAGTTCTTAATATTTCTTTTCCGTTTTCAGTGTGGGCAACTTCGGGATGAAACTGTAGAGCAAATATCTTTTTATTATTATTAAAAATTGAACAAATTGGAGAATTTTCAGTTTGTGAATCAATCTCGAAATCTTGAGGAATTTTTGTAATATAATCACCATGACTCATCCAAACTACTGAATTTTCTTTAACGTTTTTGAGTAAACCTTCTTTTTTTAAAATTTGAATATTGGCCTTTCCATATTCCCTATTTTGCGCCGGCTCAACTTTTCCGTTATAATGCAAAGTAATGAGCTGCATTCCGTAACAAATCCCAAGTATCGGTATATTAAGATTAAAAATTTCCGGATCGATTTGCGGTGAATCTTTTTCATATGCGCTTGTTGGTCCGCCGGAGAAAATTATTCCTTTTGGATTTAGTTCTTTAATTTTCGTTAAAGAGGTAAAATATGGATAGATAATTGATCTAACCTTTTGTTCTCGAATTTTGCGCGCAATCAACTGTGTGTATTGTGAGCCAAAATCTAAAACTAAAATAGTATTATGAGTTTGCATTTTATTAAATTAGAAAAATTAAAAAATGCCGGGTTCCTAGAAGAAATCCGGCTATGTGATAATTATGCAGTAATTTGAGTTTGATAAGCTATGCTATCAAGCAGATCATCTAAATCATTAGAAGATGTAATTTCGATTTTAATAATCCATCCTTCACCGTAAGGATCGTTATTTATTAATTCCGGTTTATCGGTCAATTTGGAATTAATTTCCAAAACTTTTCCATTACACGGAGCAAATAAATCACTTACGGTTTTAACGGCTTCAATAGTTCCAAATGGTTCGCCTTTAATTATTTCACTTATATCCGATGAAATATCAACAAAAACTATATCGCCTAATTCACCCTGAGCATATTCGGTAATACCAATTTTAGCTTCGCTGCCTTCAACTTTAATCCATTCATGATCTTTGGTATATTTTAAGTCAGATGGAATATTCATTTTTACCTCAATTATTTATTTCGCAAAATATTTATCTATAAATGACGTATCATAATCGGCGTTTCTAAATTTTTCGTTCTGCAGAACTTCAATATGAAATGGTATTGTTGTTTTGATCCCGTCTATCGCAAATTCTTCAAATGCCCTTAAAGCTCGGTTAATTGCGTGTTCTCTGTCTCCGCCCCAAATTATAAGTTTTGCCAAAAGCGAATCATAATTAGGTGGAACTGTATATTGATTGTAAACATGAGAATCAACTCTAACGCCAAAACCGCCCGGGAAATGTAGATAATTTATTTTTCCGGGTGAAGGTCTGAATCCGTTTTCCGGGTCTTCGGCATTTATTCTAAATTCAAAACAATGTCCGTTTGGTTTCTTTGGAATTTCGATAATTTTATTGCCGGCAGCGACTAAAATCTGTTGTTTGATTAAGTCAATGTTATTTACCATTTCAGTAACTGGATGTTCAACTTGAATTCTTGTATTCATCTCTATGAAATAAAAATTTTGATTTTTATCGACAAGAAATTCAATCGTTCCCGCGCCTTCGTAATTTACGGATTTAGCTCCTAGAATAGCCGCTTCAGCCATTTTTCTTCTTGTTTCTTCCGTAATTATTGGACTCGGAGTTTCCTCAATTAATTTTTGATGTCTTCTTTGAATTGTACAGTCTCTTTCACCATATTGATAAACGTTTCCAAGCTGATCACCCATAACTTGAATTTCTACATGGTGGGGATTTTCAATAAATTTTTCTAAATAAAGTTCACCGTTATTAAATGCTGCCAAAGCTTCGTTGCTTGCTGTCTGGTAAGCTTTAGTAATCTCTTCTTCTTTCCAAACAATTCTCATTCCTTTACCGCCGCCTCCGGCAGATGCTTTTAACATCAAAGGATATCCAATTTCTTTAGCAATAAGTTTGGCTTCTTCAATATCTTTAACCGCGCCGTCGCTGCCCGGTACAACAGGAACGCCGCAATTTTTCATTGTTGTTTTCGCGTAGGCTTTATCGCCCATTCTATCTATCATATCAGGTGATGGACCGATAAACTTAATATTTGATTCAGCACAAATTTCGGAAAATTCGGAATTTTCGGCTAAGAATCCGTAACCTGGATGAATTGCGTCGGCACCGGTAACTTGAGCTGCTGAAATTATACTCGGGATTTTTAAGTAACTATCTTTGGAAGCCGCTGGACCAATACAAACCGCTTCATCGGCAAATACCACATGGAGCGAATCTTTATCAGCTTCTGAATAAACCGCAACTGTTGGTATGCCTAAATCCTTACATGTTCTAATAATTCTTAAAGCTATTTCACCACGATTAGCTATCAGTATTTTTTTGAACAAAAAAACTCCTATTAACTTTTTTCAATTTTGAATAAAGGTTGATTATATTCAACCGGCGTGCCGTCTTCGACAAGTATCTGAACAATTTTGCCGTCAATATCGCATTCAATCTCATTCATAAGTTTCATTGCTTCAACAATACAAAGCACAGATCCCGGATTTACAATTTCACCGACTTGAACATAAGGATCGGCGTCCGGAGCAGGAGCTCTGTAAAATGTTCCTACTATTGGTGATTTTATAACATGAAAGTTATCTTCTTTTCCTTTTGAAGTTTCCGAAACCTGTGATGAAGAACTTGATTCAGTAACAGACGAGGAAACCATTTGATTTTGAATCGGAATATTTTGGGTTGTATAAATTGGAGTATTAACGGATCCGTTTTTAGAAATTTTTATTTTTAAATTACCTTCTTGAACTGTTAATTCGGTAATTACACTTGACTCAAAAACTTTAATAAGTTTTTTTATTTCATTGATATCCATTTTTCCCCTTAAATTTTTATTCTTTCCATGTATTCGCCGGTTCTGGTATCAACTCTTAAAACATCGTCCTGATCAATAAAAAGCGGAACGTTGATAGTTACCCCGGTTTCTAATTTAGCCGGTTTCATCGCATTTGTTGCGGTATTTCCTCTAAAACCTGGCTCTGTTTCTATAACTTTAAGCTGAACAAACAATGGAATTTCTACGGTTACAATCTGTTCTTTATCGTCCATTAATAGGTCAATTTCTTCACCTTCTTTAAGAAATTTATCGCCGCCGTCAAACAAATTTTCGGAAACATTTATTTGTTCATACGTGTCGTTATCCATAATAACCAAATCATTCGATTCTCTGAATAAGTATTGGTATTTTCTTCTTTCTACTCTTACAATTTCTATACTTTCACCGGATCTGAAAGTATTGTCAAGAACTTTCCCGCTGCGGATATTCTTTAATGTTGTTCTAACAAAAGCGCCGCCTTTACCGGGTTTTACGTGTTGAAATTCTGTGATAGTATATAAATCATTCTTAAATTTAATGATTAATCCGTTTCTGAAGTCTGATGTATCTGCCATAAACCTAACAAAATTGTTAAAAAATATTATTTAAAATTTATATGTAAATCTATCCAACTCTCTTGCAGCATTTGTATTTTTATATTCGTCTTTAATCAAATCAAAAGCTTCTTTTGCTTTATCTTCGGAATTCGACTTTAAATAATTTTTACCTGCATTTAGCAAATAAGACGCGGCTTGTGTTTCAACCTTAACGATTGAAGAAGCCTTTTTATATTCTTCCGCTGCTTCAGAGTAATTTCCAAGCATTTCATCGCAAGCGGCTTTTCCCGCAATTGAACTTGCTTTAAATAAATCGCTTTTACCCGAATAATCTGAATAATATTCTTTGGCTTTTTGATAATTGCCAAGTGAGTAGTAACTGTTGGCTAAATACATTTTTGCAACTTCACCTTGTTCTGTACTGCCGAAATTATCAACTATTGAAGCCAATCCCACAACGTTTGTACCCGGCTCTCCGTCAATCGCCTTTTGATATTGTCCGCTGTCATAAAATGGAATTACTGCAGCCAATTGTGTAGTAGCTTGAAGATTATCATCATCAACTTTGCTGTTATACCAAAATACAGCTAAAATTACAGCCGCAATTACACCCAATCCAATTAAAAGGTTCTGCTGATTGTCTTTAAAAAATCCCTGAGTTTTAAAAAAGCTTGTAACAAGCTTATCTTCTTGAATCACTTTTTTAGTAATTTTTTTCTTTTTTCCTATCATCTCTTTATTCGTTTTTTTTGAATTAATATCAATTTTGAACGGGAAAAATAATAAATATTAGTTTTCAATCCTAATATGATTAGAAAAAATCCAAGCATGTCCTTCAAGATAAATTTCAACTCTATACTGTCCTGTTTTCTGAACAATAAAATCGGCTTCTGCATCTTCAACAGTGCTTAATGATTTTCCATTATGTATCAGAACAATTTTTGCGGATTTATTGGGCAGCGAAACTTTAAGATTTACTTTCTTGTTTAGTTTTATTGTTTCGCCCATCTGATAATGTTCATTTCCCATTTTAGCATAAAATTTGAAACCTTTTGAATCACCATAATAATCATTCGCAAAAAAACATCGTCCTTCTTCCAAACTTTCATAAATTATCTTTTTAGTAGTTTCAACGGAAACATTTTTTCCCCTTAGTTTTTTTTCGGTTAAAATATGCGTCCTAATTGATTTAAATAAAACTTTATATGGAAAAACTTCAACCTCAACAAATCCTAAAACATTTACTTTATGCGCGTGTGCGTCAATTCCGCCAATTCCCACAACTTTTCTTTTTTTATTAAGTTCATCCCATTTTTGCAGAGTTTTTTTTGTAGGTCCAACAATCGATTTCAACGGATGAATAAAATGATTATATTTATTTTGCTCCGTTAGACCTTCCATCCATTCGGACATATGATTCCAAATTTCTATTCCCGTAAATTCGCCTGCATCCCAATCCGTCCAAGGATAAGGCGGATGTTCTTTCATAGAATTACGTTCTTCAAACGGGTGGGCAATAAATCCAATGCCTCCCGCGTTTTTTACTTTTTTTACGTATTCTTTTGCCGATTGTCTAGTTGAATATGTTTCGGAAATATTCATTGCCAAATAATGGTTTTTATTAAATCTGTCATTTAATTCGCAGCCCACTAATAATAAAGTTTGACCATACCATTTTTCATAGCCTTCATTCAAAGCTCTTAAAGTGTTATGATCAGTTAGAATTATAAAATCCAACCCAACTTCATCTGCAAATTGGGCTATTTTGGCAGGATCTCCGGAGCCGTCGGAAAATTTGGAATGCATATGAATTGCGCCGACATATTCATACATTTTATTGATTCTTTGGTTTATGAAAGAATTTTAATTTTCAACTTCAAATAAAGTTGAATATTGTGTTGATTTTTCTTTGATCAAATCTGATAATTTAGTCATTAAAATATCTACTCTTTCATTTTCTGATTCATCAGAATCTTCCCAAGCTTGTTGAGATTTATAAACATAAATTTCTTGAAAGCTATTTTCTTTAGATTTTTGTTCAAAAACCGAATAACTTTCTAAACCATCAGATTTTATAATACTTTTTAATTCTCGAACAATTCCTAAGTAATCGTTTCTTTTTTCCGGTAAAATATCATAACTTATAGAAAATATAACTTTCGCCATGTAACTCCCTATTTTTGAAAATTGTAAGTTCCAATATAATTAATTTTTGCAGGTCCTGTTAAATTTATTTTTTCAAAATTCTCATTTTTTTTGACAAAATCCACCGTCAAAATATCATTATCTTTTGTTTTTATTGAAATCGGAGAATTTATTCCATAAATCAAATTCATTATTATTGCCGATGCGACGGTACCCGTTCCGCACGCAAAAGTTTCTTCTTCAACACCTCTTTCGTATGTTCGTATTTTATAATTATTATTTTCAATGTGAATAAAATTTACATTTGCGCCGCCGGGATTAAAATAATCATTAAATCGGATACATTTCCCTAAATATTGAATATCAAAATTATCAAAATTTTCTTCACATAAATTATTTATATCATTCCAAAAAATAACTGCATGCGGAGATCCGTTTTCTACAAAGTGAAATTTGATTTCATTTTCACCCAAAACTAATTTTTGATTTGTTTTAAGTTGATTAATTTTATTAAAATGAAATTTGATATTATCGAAATCAGTTTTTTCACCCTTATAAACCGAATTGTTGCATAAAAATTCGGTTTGATTTGCATTCAAATTTAGAAAATCAATTGCAAATTTAATTGAACATCTAGCGCCGTTACCGCATAATGAACCGAGCGAACCGTCGCAATTATAATATTCCAACTCAAAATCAAAATATTTATTTTCTTTTATAAACAGCAAGCCGTCGGCACCAATTCCTTTTCTTCTATTGCACAATTCTCTAACTAAATTTACGTTGGGGTAAAATTCCGGATTTTCTGATTGGCTGATTAAAATAAAGTCGTTTCCGGCGCCGTTCATTTTTATAAAGTTTACTTTGTTCATAAATGATAAGTTAACATTTTTTTTGATTGGTAGAAACAAAAAATCCCGCAGATGAAACTAAGCGGGATTTAAGAGTTAAGCTAAAAAATATTTTTACGAACGAACTAAAACGCCTTTTCTATTTATAACATGGTTTTTGCTAAAACTACTTGTTGCCGTTCCGTTATCTAGTTTGTATTTTGCAACCATTACTTGAAGCTGTTCGGCTAGAGAGTTAAGATTATTTGTTGCATTGGCTACTTGCTGTATTCCGCTTGATGATTCTTGAGCGACCGAGTTAATTTGTTCGATGTTCCTGCTTATTTGCTGAACAGTAGTTGACTGCTCTTCGCTTGTTGTAGCAACTTGAGATGAAAGTTCCAATACTCTGTCAGATGATTCCACAATATTTTTCATTGATTCGCCTGCACTTGTAACTTCTTCCATTCCCTTTGAAACTTCATCCGTTCCTTTCTTAATTGCAGATACGGCGTTGTTGCTGTCCTGCTGAATTTTAGTAATCATCCCGGCAATTTCATTTGTTGCAACCGTAGTTCTTTCCGCTAATTTTTTAACTTCATCTGCTACAACGGCAAATCCTCTTCCGTGTTCACCGGCTCTTGCGGCTTCAATAGCGGCATTTAATGCCAACAAATTCGTTTGATCTGCAATTTCATTTATTACTTTAATAATTTGTCCAATTTGTGTGCTGCTTT
Source organism: Ignavibacteriota bacterium (assembly GCA_016713565.1). NCBI lineage: Bacteria > Pseudomonadati > Ignavibacteriota > Ignavibacteriota bacterium. The sequence goes on along the minus strand of JADJOX010000008.1, from coordinate 463,320 downwards.
GTCCCAATTCAAATATTATTTCCGAAGCCTGTTTAACAACAGTTTCAATTTTTTGCATTCCATTAATCGTTGAATCAATCACAACCTTGCCTTGAATTGCCAAATCTTTTGAATCTTTTGCGACTTCGTTGGTTCTTATAACATTTCTAGTAGTTTCTTCAATAGTTGCAGCCATTTCTTCCATAGCAGTTGCAACTTCGCTGGTCTGACTGCTTTGTTCTTCCGAGCCCGCAGCCATTTCTTCAGTGCTTGATGTTATTTGATTTGAAGCGCTTGCCGTTGCTTGAATTACTTCCGAAAGCTGAACTAACAATTGATTAAATGATTCTGCCAAAGTATTAATACTATTTTTAATTATCTGATGATCGCCTTTGTAATTACCTTCAACTCGCGTTGTTAAATCGCCATTCGTCATTTCCTTTAAAACTGCGGCTCCATCTTCAATGGGAAGAATTACAGCATCGAGCATATCATTTATACCCTTTACTATTTCATAATATCCGCCATTGAATTTATTTGAATCTCCTCTTTCCTTCAATTTGCCTTCCAGCGCGCTTGAAGTTAAATAATCAATTATATTTTTTAAATTTTGAATTGTACTTCGCGTTTTTTCTAAAGCCGGGCTTATTTCATCTTCTGCGCTTAAAGAATTTACTGAGATATTGAAGTTACCATCCGAGATATTGTACATTTTATTCGATATATCCTGCAATGTTTCTGCGAAAGAATCCATTGATTTGGCTAAAATTCCAATTTCATCTTCGGTATCCAATTTTAATCTTTTATTTAGTTTGCCTTTTTGAAGTTCGTTCATCATTTCGGAAGCTTGAATTATAGGTTTACCTATACTTGATTTAACCAATCTCGAAATTACAAATGATAAAATTATAGATAAGATTATTCCGAAAACAATGACAGTAACCGCAAAGTTATATGAATCGTTGCTTTCCAGAGAATCTTTATCTGATGATTTCTCCAATATTTCTGTAATGTTATTTATATATTCTCTAGCATTTTCAAAAGAAGTTGTACCTTCACGGAATGAAAGTTCAATTGCTTCAATTCTTCCTTCAGGTGTATCGCTTGATCTTGCCTTTACTATTCTTTGAGAAATTTCAATCCATTTAGTTTTTGCATGTTCAAATTTTTCAATTATTTCACTGCCGATATCTACATGAGAAATTTCTTTAAATTGCTGCCATCGTTCGCCCAGCTGCTGTATATTTTCATCATTCTCTTTTAGCAATTTAGTAAAAGATTCGGAACCGACATTGGAAAAAATCATCGTCCGCTGGGCAACTAGTGCCTGCTGCATGTCTCTATCAATTTGCAGTATTAGATCCAAACTGTGAAGATCTTTTTCAGTAATTTTTAAAACTTTACCATGTATATTTGACATGTTGTAAATGCCCACGCCGCCAACAAACAGTATAAGTAAAATGAAAATTGCAAAAACAACTGAAATTTTTTTATTCACTTTTAAGTTTTTAAAAATTCGTATCATTTTTTTTCCAATCTATTATGTATTAAAGGCTATTAACGTCAATTCCAAAAGTTACTGCGCCAATTGTTTTACCGCCTTCAACAACAGGAACAGAAACTTGAATTAAATAAGTTTGAGTGCTTTCATCAAATGCCACTTTACCATAAAAAGTTGTTCCGTTTCCATTGTTGTAGCATTTAATAAATTTATCTTCATCGCCTTGCCAATAGTCGCTTGTCTTATTTGTCATTCCAACATTTGCTCCTTTATTATCCATTACGAAAGCTTCAATAACAAATTTATTTTCCTTTCTTAACGATTTTAAATATTCAGAACACTGGTTATTTAATATTTCATTCATAAAATCATCCAAACCCGAAGTTTCTGTCCATTTTTTATCTAGGCTTTTTATTTTTTCCAAAGAAATGTTTTTGGCATTCTGAGCTTTTACGGCGCTTATTATTTTGTCTGATGAAACCCAGCCGATAATTTTGGTTTTAGTTAGTTTAATTACAGATTCTGGTGTATTTTGAGCATTAAGTGAGAGTTTAAATGACAAAATAACGCAAATTATTAGAAAAGTAATTCTGATTTTCATATTTCCCCCGTAATATAAAATTAGAATAATTATTTTATTCTACTTTTATATTGATTATCGAAGTAATTTGAAAATGATTTAATCTAAAAACTTTATAAATTAGAAATTTATTAATACTAATAAAGATTTTGAAAATATCTTAGTTAGAATAAGTGAGCTAATTAGAAATATTTTTAAAAAGATAATTTTTAATAAATAATATCGGATAGAATTTTATTAGTCCTTGCGGCAGAAATTCCGGTACTGGAACAAATTCCCTTTCTTAAAATTTCTTCAACTATTGTTGTAATTAAATTTTGTTGAACATGCTGTGGGTATAGAATTTCAAATAATTCTATTTTTCCGTTTTTGTGCATTTCAATTGGTTTTGGCTCAAAAAATGAAAATACTATTTTCCCTTCTGTTCCTATTATTTCTGTTCTATCAAATCTTTCACAATTTGGCATTGTAAAACACCAAGTTCCGCTGCCAATTATATTTCCTTCAAAAATAAATGATGCTGATACAATATCTTCCACATCATATAAATTTTGCTGATTTGCCGCAATACCTTTTGCTATTTGAATTGGACCAAATAAGTAATCTAAAAAATCAAATTGATGAGATGCTAAATCATAAAAATATCCTCCGCCAGCAATTTCCTTTTTAACTCTCCAACTTAAATTACTTTTATCATAATCGGATTCATTCGGCGGAAATAATAATTGTGTATTTACCAATTTAACATTGCCAATTTCATTTTCATCAACTAGACTTTTTACTTTTTTAAAATACTCAAGTTCTCTTCTATAATAAGCGACAAATAACTTAACATTATTTTTTTCAGCGGCTACAATCATTTTCTGACATTCAGCATACGTAGCAGCCATAGGTTTTTCAACATAAATATGTTTTTTTGCTTGTGCGGCTTTAATCGCAAATTCCGCATGTGACGATGGCGGAGTTGCAATATATACCGCATCAATTTCCGGATTGTTGATAATATCATCCGCATTAGTCGTATAAGTTGGAACAGAGTGCCGTTTAGCATAACTTTTTACTTTATCTAAATTTCTTCTCATTACCATAACAATTTCAGAATTTTCAACTTTATTAAATGCTGGTCCGCTTTTCACTTCAGTAACATCACCAACGCCAATTATTCCCCATCTAACTTTATTCATTGTTCACCTTTTAATACTAAAACTTTAATAAGAATCTAATTTTTATAATATGAATTATAATATTATTTCTTCAATGATTATTGATTGTAACTAATCAACAATTGTTAAGTCCATCACCTAAAATCAAAAAATAATTAATATGATCAAATAAAACACAAACAAAGGTATTTTCGGCAAATATTACCTTACAGACAATACAATAGAAAGAGGAAAATACTTTTTACAATTTACTGTTTTAAATACGTTCAACAATTTATAATTATTTAAATTCGTTTTTGATTAATTATATCAATACTGATTTTGATATATTTCCAAAATCATTTCAGTGGCTAATTTAGCTTCTTCGCCGGATATTAAAGGCTCTCTATTATTATTTATCGCTTCAATAAAATCTTTGATTACCAATTCATGATTCGTTGTATCGTCAACTGAAGCAGTTGCAGAGCCGGTATGGGTATTTATATTTTTATGTTGTGAAGGATTTTCTACTCCATCAATTTCCCAATGAGATATAGTATCATTCTCAAGTATTAAAAACCCTTTTTCGGTATATATTTCCATCTTTGCAGGAAAACCAGGTTTAGTTGCTGTAGAACAAGTAATTGTTGAAATCATGCCATTATCATGCGAACAAATTACTGCGCCATGGTCTTCAACTTCAATATCATGAATAAAGGTATTTAGTTTACTCACCAATTTTGTTGGTTTTCCAAAGAACCAAATAAATAAATCAATATAATGCGAAGCTTGCTGCATAAATGGGCCACCGCCATCAAATTTGTATGTCCCTCTGTATTCAGAAGAATTATAATAAGCGTCATCTCTATAATTTTTAACTGAAAGATCAACCGAGAATATTTTACCTAATTTATTTTCGTCAATTAATTTTTTTATTATTGGATTATCCGAACTGAATCTTCTTTGGTAAGAAACTCCCAACTTAACATTATTTATTCTGCAACTCTCAATCATTTTATCAATCGATTTAATTTGAATGTCAATCGGTTTTTCGCATAAAATGTGTTTACCGAGTTCTGCCGCTTCAATAGCATTTTCATGATGAAAATAATTTGGAGTGCAAATAATTACCGCGTCAAAAGATTCATCAATTTCTGTAATATTTTTATAAGATTTTAATTCCGGAAATTTGGAGGGAGATTTTTGACTTCTTGAAATTACACCAATTACTTCTGCATTTTCAATATTTTTCGCAGCGGAAACATAAGTGTTCGCAATATTTCCGCTTCCGTAAATAACAAATTTTGTTTTCCTATCCATACAACATTATCTTCCCATCCATCCGCCATCAACCGTAATTACACTTCCATTAAGATAGTTTGAAGCATCAGAACTCAAAAATACTATAGCGCCCATTAAATCTTCCGGTGTTCCCCATCTTCCTTGCGGTATTCTATCGAGAATAGCTTTATTTCTAACTGCATCCTCTCGTAATGCTTTTGTATTATCTGTTGCAATATAGCCCGGAGCAATTGCGTTTACTGTTACGCCTTTTGACGCCCATTCGTTTGCAAATGACATTGTCAATTGTTTAACCCCGCCTTTTGAAGCGGCATAACCCGGCACAGTAATTCCGCCTTGAAATGCGAGAAGTGAAGCTATGAACACAACTTTACCATAACCTCTTTCAACCATATCTTTACCGAATTCCCTCGTTAAAATAAATTGTGATGAAAGATTTACTTCAATTACTTTGTCCCAATATTCATCAGGATGTTCAGCAATTGGTTTTCTCAAAATTGTTCCGGCATTGTTAATAAGGATATCAACTTTATCAATTTCAGATTTAACTTTTTTAATAAAAGCATAAACAGAATTTCTGTCGGAAAAATCTGCCGTATAAGATTTAAATTTTCTGCCTAAACCTGTAATAATTTTCTCTGTTTCGGTAAAATCAGATTCATATGAAACACCAATAATATTTGCTCCCGCTTCTGCAAGTGCTTTTGCGTACATTTGTCCAATTCCGCGATTTGAACCGGTCACCAGAGCGGTCTTTCCTTCCAATTTGAATTTATCTAAAATCATTATACTTCTCCAAATTTTTCGTTAATAATTTGCTTTAAAAATTCTCTGAATTCATTTTTAAATTCTTTTCGTTTCAATCCGAATTCCACTGTTGTCTTAAGATAATCAAGTTTATCGCCGATGTCATATCTTTTCCCTTCAAAAGTATATGAATAAACGCTTCCTCTCGATAAAAATATTCTTAGCGCATCGGTTAACTGAATTTCGTCATTCTTTCCGGCTTTTGTTTCTTCCAATGCTTTAAAAATATCCGGTGTTAAAATGTATCTTCCGGCAACTGCAAGATTTGAAGGCGCTTCTTCAATGTTTGGTTTTTCTATCATTTCATTTAATTGATAAAGCGAATCATTTATTTTTTCTCCGCCTACTATCCCGTATCTGTGAACTTTTTCTTTCGGCACTTGCTCTACACCTATTACAATTTGCTTATATTGTTCATAAATATCTATCAATTGCTGAGTGACCGGAATAACCGAACTAACGACAGTATCGCCCAATAAAACCGCGAAAGGCTCATTTCCTACGTGGTGTTTTGCGTGATAAATTGCATCGCCCAATCCTTTCAATTCTTTTTGCCGGATATAATGTATTTTCGCCATATCGGAAATGTTTTTTATTTCATTTAATGCCTGTTCATTTTTTTCTTCCAATGCAATTTCCAATTCAAAATTTCTGTCAAAATGATCTTCAATTGCGCGTTTGCCTTTGCCCGATATTATTAAAATATCTTCTATACCAGAATCAACAGCTTCTTGAACGACATATTGAATTGTCGGGGTATCAATTATTGGCAGCATCTCTTTCGGCTGTGCTTTTGTTGCCGGTAAAAATCTTGTACCTAATCCGGCTGCGGGAATAACAGCTTTTTTAATCATTAAAATCTCCTAAGAAATAAAAGGTTTTACAACTCTTACATTTACTTTTTTTAGTTCCATTATTAGTTTATGCAACATTTCGTCATTTTTGTATGTCCCGATTATAGATCCTCCGGAACCAGCAAATTTTGCAGATGCGCCGCATTTACGCGCTATATCAATCATAATTAAATTTTCATCACTTATATTCATAATTTTTTTACGCAGGTCAAAGTTTCTATTTATTAATTCCGCAAGTTGTCCGTAATCCTTTTTTAATATCGCTTTTTTACCTGCCTCAGCACAATTTGCAATTTCATTTAACGTTTCAATTACAAGCCTATCTCCTCTTTTATATCTGCTTGCAATATCATTTAATACAACACCGGAAATCTTTCCCAACGAATCTTTATAAGCCAAATAAATCTGTGGTAAATTTTCGACAGGCAATTGTTCGTACATTCCGTAATTATTTTTTTTTACAAAATCTTCATCAAAATCCATGTAAACCAAACCTTCATAAACTTGAATTACTCTATCTTGAAGTCCGGCATTTATACTTAATTCTTTTGTTTCCGCCGCGAGAATTAAGCTTGGCAGAAATTCTTTTTTAATTTCCACATTAAAAAAACTAAATAAAGCTTTCATTGTAGCAGTAAGAATCGCACTTGAGCCGGCCATTCCAACCTGTCGTGGAATTGAAGAATTATATCTTACGGAAAAATTTTTATTTTTAATTTTGATACCGTTTTCTAAACAATAATCATAAAAAGCTTTAATTCCTGCTTTTATAAGTCTATCGGCGCCATAATATCCGTGAAGTTTAATTCTATCGACAAGATCATAAATATTCTTAAAAACATTTTTATCCTGTTCAAGAACTTCTATAACCAATTCGGGAGATTCATACAATGAAATGTGAGCACCAAAATTTTTTACAATTAGTGAAATAGTTTTTCCATAGTAGCCGTCAGATGGATTTCCCAATAATCCGGCCCTTGCATAAGCTCTTGATTCAATAATCACTTTATTCTCTATTTATATATTAATCAATTTTTGCAGGTTCTAATTTAGGCACTAACAAATGCATAACAAGTAAAGCAATTAGATAAATTACTCCCGCAATTGCAAACATAATTTCATAGCTGCCGGTATTTTGTTTCAGCCAGCCGGCACCCAAATTCATAATAAATCCTCCCATTGCACCGGCAAAACCGCCAATTCCAACGACAGATCCAACCGCTTTTCGCGGAAACATATCTGATGAAATTGTAAATATATTAGCTGAAAATCCTTGATGTGCAGCTGCGGCAATTCCTATTAATATCACGGCAATCCATTGACCTTCGACATAAGGCGAAGCCGCGACAGGCAGTATTAATAAAGCACAGACCAGCATAGCGGTTTTTCTTGCAGCATTTACAGTCCAATTCTTTTTTAATAAAAATGAGCTAAGCCAGCCTCCTCCAACAGAACCAAAATCTGCGAGAACATAAACAACTACCATAGGAATCCCAATTGTTTTAAGATCAACTCCAAATCTGTCATTCATAAACAATGGGAACCAAAACAAGTAAAACCACCAAATTGCATCGGTTAAAAATTTACCTGAAGCAAATGCCCATGTTTGTTTAAATTGTAATAATCTAGACCAAGATATTGTTACTGAAGGATCCGGAGGATCACTTTCAATATAAGCTAATTCTGATTTAGAAACTTTGGGATGTTCTGAAGGTTTTTTATAAACAGGCCACCAAAAGAAAATCCAAATTAAGCCAGCCAATCCGGTAACAATAAAAGCTGATTGCCAACCCCAATTTAACGCTAACCAAGGAACAACGAGAGGAGCAATGACAGCACCAACATTTGTTCCAGCATTAAAAATACCAGTTGCTAAAGCTCTTTCTTTTTTGGGAAACCATTCTGCTACTGTTTTAATTGCAGCGGGAAAATTGCCTGATTCGCCTATGCCCAAAGCAAAACGAGCAATGCCAAATCCAAAAGCAGATTTTACAAGAGCATGTGCCGCTGCCGCAAATGACCAAACAATTAAATATAGTGTATAACCCAATTTTGATCCTACTTTATCAATAAACCAGCCTGCAAATAAAAATCCAATTGCGTAAGCCAAAGTAAATGCAGCGCTTATCATACCATAGTCTTGATCGCTCCAACCAATATCATGTCTTAATGTCGGTGCAAGAACACCAAGTACTGCTCTGTCAACATAATTAATTGTTGTAGCAAAAAATATCAAAGCAACAATAATCCATCTGTAATTTCCTATTTTTTGTATTGGATTATTTTCTGTTAACGGCAAATCTGTTTTTGATTCAAGCATTTTTATTCCCTTATTAAATGAAAAAATTTTATTTCAAATCTTTCATATCTATCCAATCCATGTCATCAAAGACTTGATTCTCGCCGCCCATTGCCCAAATGAATGAATAATTTTGAGTTCCGCATCCGGAATGCATTGACCAGCTTGTTGATAAAACCGCCTGCTCGTTTCTTATCATTACATGTCTTGTTTCCGATGCTTCGCCAAGTAAATGAACTACCAAAGATTCAGGTCGTAATTTAAAATACATATAAACTTCAGATCTTCTTTGATGAGTATGAGCTGGCATAGTATTCCAAACGCTGCCTTCGTCAAGAATAGTCAATCCCATAACCAATTGACATGATTCAACTTTACCTGGCAGAATATATTTATGAATTGTTCTTTTATTTGAATCTTGAACACTTCCGAGATTTACAGATTGAGCGTCCGCCAATTTTATTTGTTTTGTTGGAAATGATGTATGTGCGGGATAACTTACAAAATAATATTTCGCCGGTTCATTTTCATTTTCACTTTTAAATGATATTTTCTTTGAACCTTTACCTACATATAATGCATCAATATTATTCATTTCAAAATTTTTATCATCGACTAAAATGCTTCCTTTACCGCCAATATTTATTATTCCAATTTCCCTGCGTTCGGTAAAATACTCGGCAGCCATTTCTTGTTTTGTTGCCAATAAATCAAGAGTAGTTCCAACCGGAACAGCGCTTCCGGTAATTGAACGATCGACATCCGAATAAATCATTGGAATTTTATTTATTTCGAAAAGATTGTCAATTAAGAAACTTTTTCTTAATTCATCAGTAGGCATTTTCTTAAAACCATTTTTATCTGGTGAATATCTTACTTCCATTTCTATTACTCCTTATTATCAATTTCTAAAATTCTTAAACAGTATATGTTGTAGAGGCAGTTTCACCTCCGCGTCCAGTCCAATTTGTATGGAAAAATTCGCCTCTTGGTTTATCTGTTCTTTCATAAGTATGAGCGCCGAAATAATCTCTTTGAGCCTGCAGCAAGTTTGCTGGAAGTCTTTCATTTCTAAAACCATCAAAATAATTTAACGCTGTACTCATTGCGGGAATCCAGATTCCATTGGTAACAGCGGCGGCGACTACTTTTCTCCAGCTTTGCTGAGCTTCTTCAATTTTTGATTTGAAGAACGGATCAAGCAATAAATTTGTTAATTTGGGATTATTGTCAAACGCGTCTTTAATTTTACCTAAAAATACGGAACGAATGATACAACCGCCTCTCCACATTAATGCAATTCCTCCGTTATTTAAATTCCAGCCATACTCTTCTGCCGCGGCTTTCATTAAAACATACCCTTGTGCATAAGAAACTAATTTTGATGCGTATAATGCTTTTTCCAAATCATTTATAAATTCATTTTTATCGCCATTAAATTCCGGTTTAGGTCCCTCTAAAATTTTTGAAGCCTCAACTCTGTCATTTTTTTGCGCCGATAAGCATCTGCCGAATACAGATTCTCCAATTAAAGTTAAAGGAACACCCAAATCTAACGCGGCAATTCCAGTCCATTTCCCCGTTCCTTTTTGTCCGGCGGTATCTAGAATTTTATCAACTAAGGGTAAACCATCTTCATCTTTATACGCCAAAATATCGCGGGTAATTTCAATTAAATAACTGTCTAATTCACCTTCATTCCATTTCTCAAAAACTTCGTGCATTTCAAATGCAGACATACCCAGTAATTCTTTCATAATTTGATAGGTCTCTGTGATTAATTGCATATCTCCGTATTCAATTCCGTTGTGAACCATTTTAACAAAATGACCGGCACCGTTTTCTCCAACCCAATCACAGCAAGGCGTTCCGTCTGAAACTTTGGCGGCAATTGCCTGGAAGATCGTTTTAACGTGCGGCCAAGCTTGAGGAGATCCGCCGGGCATAATTGAAGGACCTAACAATGCGCCCTCTTCACCGCCGGAAACTCCGGTGCCAATATACAATAATCCTTTACTTTCAACATACTTTGTTCTTCTTGTAGTATCTGGAAAATGAGAATTTCCTCCGTCAATAATTATATCTCCATTTTCTAAATATGGAATTACAAGATCAATAAAATCATCAACCGGTTTACCGGCTTTCACCATTATCATGACTTTTTTTGGTGTTTTTAATGAACCGACAAATTCTTCAATCGTGTTTGTTCTAATAATATTTTTATCCTTACCTCTGCCTTTTACAAAATTTTCAACTTTTTCTAAAGTCCTATTATAAACCGCAACTGTAAAACCTTTGCTTTCCATATTGAGAACTAAATTCTCGCCCATAACTGCAAGTCCTACAATTCCGATATCTGCTTTTTGTTCCATTGAATTTCCAAGTTATTAATAAATATTTTAAATTTTATATTATTTGAAAACCTAATTTTAATAATTTATTCTTAAGCTCAATATCATTTAATATATTTTTGACGATGTAATTTTGAAATTCTCTTCTAATTGGGTAATCACCTCTTTGTTTTTCAAAAGTTTGAGGAGAAATTCTTAATCTCATGTCATCTTCTAAAATTTTATAAGTTGAAAAAATTATATCAGCGAAAATGTTTTGCTCACTTTTATTTTTGGTATTAACAGAAATTTCATTACCGTTTTTCGCAATTGGAACATTTTCAGGGAACCAATTTTTAGTTAAACCTAAATTAAAATATTCGTTAATTGCATTAACACAAACAGATGTACCATTTGCTTTGCCATCAGCTGAATATCCCGCAATATGCGGTGTTGCAATATCAACTATATCCAAAAGTTCCAAATCAATCTCTGGTTCATTTTCCCAGACATCTAAAATTACATTGCTAATTTTTCCCTCTTTTATTGCATTTTTTAAGGAAGATGTTTTTACAACTTCACCGCGAGAAGAATTTACTATTATTGGCTTTTTCTTAAGTTGATCAAAAAATAAATCATCTGCTAATTGATATGTTTTATCTATTCCATTTTTATTTAACGGCACATGAAAAGTAATAATATCAGACTCATTTTTAATTTTATCCAAACTGCAAAAATTTTTGCCGCCTTCTTTTCTTTCTCTCGGCGGATCATTGAGTAAAATTTTCATTCCCAATGCTTCAGCAACATTTTGGATTTTACTTCCAACATTTCCAACTCCAACAATACCAATCGTTTTATCTGCTAAATTGAATTTTTCTTTTTCAGCAATTGTGAATAATGCCGAAGTTATATATTGTTTCACTGAACCGGAATTGCAGCCTGGCGCGTTAAACCATTTAATATTATTTTCTTCACAATATTTTGTATCGATATGATCATAACCGATTGTTGCCGTTGTAATTAACTTGATGCTTGATCCATCAAGAAGTTCTTCATTACATTTTGTTCTAGTCCGAGTTATAAGCGCGTCGGCATTTTTAACTATTTCGCTGTTAATTTCTTTACCGGAATAATAATCAATATCGGCAACAGGTTCAAAAACTCCTTTAAGAAAAGGAATCTTATCATCAGCAATTATTTTAATTTTATTGAAAATATTTGTTTTTTCCATTTTGATAAAATTTTATTTGAATTAGATTCGCACTTAGCTTTACTCATCAGTGACGACTATCGTTATTTCATTAAATAAATTTTTCTTTCCAAGCCCACAATCCTAAAGCCGGATTTGATATAAAAAATATTTCCTCTCCATCAGGTAATTTATTAAAGCCGTCTTTAAGTTTATCAGGATTATAAATTTCTGTCATCTCCTTAAGATCCGCAAAATTAAAATTAACACTTTCAATTTCTTCTTTAGTTATGTTACCCGGACAATAAGTAATTTTGAATCTGCCTTCTGATGAACCATGAATTAAGTGTGCCGCGGCGCTTAAATTATTTTTTAAATCATCATTATTTTTCACAAATTCTAAAACTTCGGGAGTAGTTACATAGCCATATTTTCTAATTAATTTATCTATTCCCGGATCTTCACCAAATTCTCGTAATCCCGGTGCGAGAACAATCAATTCACCGTTATCTTCAATAGCCATGCGTGTTCTGTATATACTTTTATTTCCTAACCATGTTGTTTTAAATTCGGATGGATCTAAGTAAACAACAACTTTCTTCAAAGGATTATCAAGCATTTGAAAGTTTACTTGAAGAGATAAATCCGCCGCGAGCTTAAAACATTCAAAATCATCACCAATATATAAACCTCTGACAACTAACTTGCCATTTTCATCTTTCCCAACAACAGTTTGTACATACACTATAGGCATATGTTCAGCAAAATTATCCGAGGCATAATTTAAAACTCTTCTTACAGGTGTATCAGCTTTTCCCATCATTCTTTCCATTCCATAGGCTGCGCCTAGAAAATGACTTTTATTAATCCCTTCTGATCCGCCGGTTCCTACAAAAATATTTTTATTATAATTTGCCATACCAACAACTTCATGCGGTACTACTTGTCCAATTGAAAGAATCAGATCAAAATTTCCTTCAACCAAAAGTTTATTAACTTGAGCAGGCCAGTCATAGTCAACTCTACCTTCCGAAACTTCCTTTACAAATTCTGAAGGAACCTTTCCTAATGTAACTAAATCATTTCTCCAATTATGAACTCTGAACAAATTATGAGGAACTCCTGGAAACATTTTATCAATTTCTTTTCCAGTCATTGCAAAGTGAGTTCCGAGAGCCGGTAATATATCGGTTAATACATTTTTATAATTATCATAAATATAAGTCGTAAGTTCACCCGCACGTGAATGGTAACGGGTAAAATCGGGTGGGATAGCCAACACTTTATTTTTTTTACCTATTTTATCGAAGGATGTAAAAAGTGCTTCCTTTAAAGTTCGTGAATCGAGAACATCCTCAACAGAACCGCGTGAATAAAATAACATTTAATATTCCTTTCAATTATTATCTTTTAACTCTCGCATTGCCTTCCCAAACGCTCCAGATCATTTCCTCATCAGCAGGTTGAGCATAATCTGTTAAAAATGTTGTTGCTAATGCGCCGGAAGCCCAGCCGAATTGTATCCATTTTTCCGGAGACCAATTTTTTAAAATTCCATAAATCAAGCCGCCTACAAAACCGTCGCCTCCGCCAATTCTATCTAGTACATTTATTTGGCGTGGATTTATCACATGCCAGTTTGAACCTTCCAACATTATTGCACCCCAGAGGTGTGAATTGGTATTTTCAACTTCACGCAATGTAGTTGCAAAAACGGATGCATTTGAATATTTGTTTTTTACGCGTTTTATCATTTCCTTAAAACTTTCAATTTTTGCATCAATATCTTTTCCGCCGGCTTCCGGACCTTCAATATTTAAGCATAATTGAAAATCTTCCTCATTGCCTACAAGAATATCTGAAACTGAAGCAATCTCAGAAAATGCTGAAGCTAATTCGGCTTCTCTCCCTTTCCAGAATGATGCACGATAATTAAGATCAAATGAAATTTTTGTCCCGTACTTTTTTGCAGCCCTTGCAAGTTCTAAACAAAAATTACTTGTTTCGTGTGACAACGCTGCTATCAATCCGGATAAGTGAAGTATTTGTACTCCTTCCTTTCCAAAGATTCGATCAAGATCAAAATCTTTTACATTTAAAGTACAGCCAACCTCACCCGCTCTGTCATTATGAACTCTCGGTCCGCGCGAACCAATTCCACTATCTGCAATATTAAACTGATGACGATAACCCCATGGTCCTCCTTGGGCAACTTCTTTACCTTCATATTGCATATTTCTAGATCTAAGATTTGATTTAATTATTTGAGCAATTGGACTATCTTTTACAAAAGTTGTTAAAACCTTAACCGGCAAACCTAAATAGGAAGCAATACTTGCAACATTTGTTTCGGCACTTGTTACAAATAACGTAAAGTTTTCACTGGAATGTACCGGCTGACCATTTGCAGGAGTTATTCTAATACCCATACTTGTCGGTACTATTAAGGAATATTTGTAATCTTTTTTTAATTCGATATTCATATTAAAATCCAAATTTAATTTAATTTTTTAAACACCGCTGTAAATATTAAATCCGCCGTCAATTGGCAAAATTACTCCGGTAATGAAACTTGAAACATCCGAAAGTAAAAATAGTGTTCCGCCAATTAAATCTTCCGGTTCTCCGTATTTTCCCATTGGAGTGTTATCAATTATTTTCTTTCCCCTTGGAGTAAGCTCGTTTGTTTTTTCATCTATCAATAAAAATCTATTTTGGTTTGTAAGAAAAAATCCCGGAGCTACTGCGTTTACTCTTACATTCATCTTTGCAAAATGAACAGCAAGCCATTCTGTAAAATTATTTATTGAAGATTTAGCAGCTGAATAAGCGGGAATTTTTGTCAATGGTCTGAATGAATTCATAGATGAAATATTTAAAATAACACCTGACTTTTTTTCAACCATTTCTTGAGCGAAAACCATTGTGGGCAAAAGTGTTCCTAAAAAGTTTAAATCAAATACTTTCTGAAAACCTTCCATTTCCAAACCAAAAAATGTATCTGATAATGAATTAATATTTTCTTCAGTAATAAATTCTTCCTTTGTGGTAGCTTTAGGCGAATTTCCTCCGGCACCATTAATCAGAATATCAACTTTATTAAATTTTTCCAACACAACTTTTTTTGCTTCCAGCAATGACGATTTATCAAGTACATTTGCTTCAACTCCAATAGCTTCAGTACCAAATTCAATTCTTATTTGATCGGCAACTTTATCCGCGAACTCTTTCTTTATATCTAAAATAGCAAGTTTTACACCGGCGCCGGCTAAACCTTTTGCCAAAACCGCTCCAATAACTCCGCCGCCGCCGGTTAATACACAAACTTTATCTTTCAGATCATCAAACGAATATTTCTTCATTCAATCTCCTAATTTACTTCTAAATTTTCACAAAGCTTTTTTGCATTTTCGGTCAATGTTTTATAATCTTCTCTTTCAATTGCTTTATTGTCAACTAAAGCTGAGCCAATGCCAACAGCGCTTGCTCCGGCATTTATCCAATCAATTGCGTTTTCTAAATTAACTCCTCCGGTTGGAATAACTTTTAAGTGAGGAAGCGGAGCTTTAATTGATTTAATAAAACTCATTCCTAAATTATCCGCAGGAAAAATTTTAATAAAATCAGCGCCTTGTTCATAAGCAGTTTGAATTTCCGTTGGAGAAAAACAACCGGGAATCACAACAATATTCTTATCTATTACAGCCTGAACAACTTCTGCCTTATAAATTGGCGAAACTACAAATTTTGCTCCCGCATTTATTGCATCTAAGGCGGTTTGCTTATCTGTAACCGAACCAACTCCCAATAAAATATCGTCGCCAAATTCCTTATCCGCTGTTTCTATTGCTTGAATTGCATTTGGAATTGTCATTGTTAATTCTATTCCCGAAACGCCGCCAATTTTTATTGCTTCAATAACTTTTAATAATTGAGATGAATTTTTCATCCTTACAACAGCGACTACTTTTCTTTCTAATATTTTATTTCTTACTTCTTCTCTAGTCATAATTATTTAAATGGATTTAAATGATTTTTGAAATGGTTAATTAAATATTTATAGTGAACTTCTTCATTTTCTTTCAAACACTCGCAAATTTTATTTTTGAATAATGATGTTCCATCATCTTTTTTTGTTGTTAGCACTTTACCAAAAGTTACATGCAAAACTTGACGGGCATCATTCTGATTAAATAAATCTAATAATTGCACATCGGTATATTTATCAGAAGAATGAACATTTTCTAATTTTGCTGAAACGTGATAAGAATGTTTTTCTTTCTCATATTCTACTCTAGCAAAATCCAAAATTTTTCCGAATTCATCGGGCTGAGAAAACGCAACAACCTTCAGCGCTTCTAAATAACTTGTGCCTGCGGTTTTTACATGAGTGTATCCTCGTTTTAACTGTCCAATGGCTTTGTAAACTCCAAACTTATCACTGCCGGAATGTAAACTTATTTTATATGATCCAAAATATTCTGCAATTTTAACGTGTTTCAAATATTCTTTTTTGAAAATTTCAATATCGCCTTTGTAGTCTATTCCTTTCTCAAAATCACCGATAAATCTTGGAGCGAGACTAATAATTTTTACGCCTAATCTGTTAAGTTCAGAAGCCATAAAGAAATGTTCGAAAGGAGTTGTAACCGATTCAGTCTCGTCAACTGATATTTCAACTTCATACGGAAGATTTGAATACTTTGTGCTGAGATGATCGAATAATGTTTTTATATGCGCGACAGCGTTTCCATATTTAATTGTTGCTCTTAAAACATCTTCGTAAGAAGGTTTAATTACCAATCCTTCATTCAGATCAAATTCCTTTTCCGAATAGCGGTCAACCATTTTAGAAAATGAGTCGTTTAATTTTTCCCAGTTTATTTCTTTGGATTTATTTTCCAGTTCATGAATTGGAATTGAGTCAGCTTCATTTATCACAAATTCACCCGGATCAAATGTAAACATTGTAAATCCCGCATTCATCATTAAGTCAATATCATCAGTTGTTTTTAGGTGATCCGCATCTGAACCAAATCCGTTTTGATATCCTTCTTGAAAAACTGCCCAAATCGCGGCATCCATAACTTCATCCGGAGTTCTTTGGGTTCTTGTTAATTCTCTAATTGATTGCTGAGCAACAATAGGTTTAAATTCACTTCCTTCTAATGAGCGAAGATGCGCGGGATTTGCCAATCCGATTCTATCACCGAATCCGAAAGAATTATTTAATCCAAGCAAAATTGGTTTTGTAAATGGAAATATTTTTTGAAGTTTAACTGCATTTGCGTGAACTTGAGGACATTGCTTAATTTTTACATCAGCAGATCCAATAATCTCCCCGTGAAATTCATCTTGAGCCGATGATCCGATAGTGGATATAATGTAAAGAAATTTTTCGATACCATTTTTACCAATAAAATATGTCAATTCATTTTTCGTAATTATTGATTTAGCATAAACAGAAACATCTCCATTTGATAATGATTCTAATTTTACTAATTCGTTGTTTGCTGTTACTTCTTTTACTTTTTTAATTTCATCCAATAACATTCTTATACCTTTATAATTTATAAGCTTTTTTAACGAGATTATATGTAAGATCTTTAATTATCAATTTTGATTCTTCTAAACTTATAATTTGTCGAGCAACTAATTCAGCCAAGAAGTTTGAATCAACTCTTCTTGCCACATCATGTCTTGCCGGAATTGAAACAAACGCGCGAGTGTCATCATTAAAACCGACTGTATTATAAAATCCGGCTGTTTCAGTTATCATATGTCTATATCTATTCATTCCTTCTATACTGTCATGGAACCACCAAGCAGGACCTAATTTCATTGCGGGATAATGTCCCGCTAAAGGCGCGAGTTCACGAGAATATGTTGTTTCATCCAAAGTGAAAACAATAACCGTAAAATTCGGATTGTTTCCATAAGCATTTAATAATTCTTTAAGATTGTTGGTGTATTCGGTTTGCTGAGGAATATCGCATCCTTTATCCAAACCGTATTTATTATAAATAAACGAGTTATGATTTCGATTAGATCCGGCGTGTATCTGCATTGTTAAACCGTCTTCGCAGCTCATTCTTGCCATTTCCATTAACATGTTGGCGGTAAATAAATTTGCGTCTTTTTCATCAGCTTCATTTTTCAAAGCTCGGGAAAATATTGTGTTAACTTCATTCTCAGAAAGTTTATGAGTATATGGAGAAATAATTCCATGATCTGTTGATGTAGCGCCAATTTTCTTGAAATATTCTCTTCGCTTTTCAAGAGCAGTGATAAAATTTTTGTAATTATTTATTTCAAGTGATGTCAATTTTTCAAGCTCGGCAATTTCATTTTTCCAATTTGGATTTAAAAGATTTGTCAATCCATCAGGTCTGAAACAAGGAACAATTCTGCCGTCCCAACCCGATTCCATAATTTTTTTATGATTATCCAATTGATCCGTTGCCGCGTCGGTGGTTGATAAAACTTCAATTCTAAACCGCTTAAATAAATTTCTCGGTAAAAATTCTTTTGTTTGAAGTTTCTCATTTATTATATCATAATATTTTTGGGCATTGCTTCCGTTTAATTTCTCTTTAATTCCAAAAACAATATTGAATTCATAATCAAGCCAAACACCGGAAGGCGTTCCGGCAAATAAATAATAATTATCTCCGAATATTTGCCATACTTTGAGTGGATCGGTCCCAAGCCTTTTTCCATCTCTTTGCGGAATATCTAAATCTTCCAATTTTATTCCCTGTGAATAAAACATTCTGAAAACATAATGATCAGGTGTTATAAATAATTCCGTTGGGTTTGGAAATGGTTTATTATCAACAAATATTTTTGGTTCAACATGTCCATGCGGACTTACAATCGGCAAATCTTTTACATCATTATAAAGTTCACGAGCAATATTTCTTACCATAGGATTTGCGTCAAAAAATCTGTCTTCATGTAAATTAAATTCACTCATAAAATTCTCTAATTAATTGTAACGACCATTGGATAATTTAATTTTGTTAATTCATCATTTATATATTTTTCAAAACCGGCTTTGTTTTTAACGCCGTTTGGCTCAAGTTCCCAAGCTGCGGCAAACGCGTAATTAACTTTGCTATTTTTTGGTTTTAAAGAAACATAATAATTTAATTCGTCTTCTCCTTGCGAAATTAAATCTGAATTTTTATAAAATAGCACAATCCCGGCATTATCATTATTCAATGTTTGCTTTCCATACAAAGCTATGTATTGCCAGTCGCTGTTTTGTTTAGATTTAATAAAATCTGTATCCGGATGTTTAGCCAAGCCGGTAGTTATATTTTTGGCTCCATTATTAATAGTTAAATTTACATTTGTTATTCTGCTTCCAGCATTTATTGATAAATTGGAAACCAAATCATATTTCTTTTCGCTAACTATCCAGCCATAGTAAGATGTTTTTACTTGTGAAAATATTGGACCGTTCTCAGTTATTTCACAGGTTATTTCATTGGTTTTATGAACCATTTCTATTTTGCCTTTTTCCACCATGCCGATTGATCCAATTCCTAATGAATTGCCGACTTTAAAAATATCCATACCCCAATCCAACATGTTATGGTATGAATCTTCAATAGCAGTTACATCTTTATTTCCGACTTTACTTAAAACTAATTCGTTTACTTTTTTTCCGAATATGTCGGTCGCGTTTCTCCAATCGAGGTAAAATCTATATCCGACTTTTTCAGATTCCCAGCCGGGACCCTCATACTTAAATAACGCATCGTGATCGGTATGAATTTTAGGGACAAGCACTTTTGTGAAATTTTGAAAACCATCACCATTAAACTTTTTATCTTTATAAACGGCGTTGAATTTCATTGCCAATTCCGCGTAAGTTCTATTTTTATAATTTCTTCTCAGCTTTCCTTTTTCCAAATAGTTAACTGAAAAGATTTTTATTTCATTTGGTTTAAAATCACATACAAAGATTATTTCACAATTTAATTCACCGCAATTAAGTTGAGACGGGATTTCATTTTCATTTTCATAAATTACAAAACCATCTTTATTGAAATTCTTTTTTACCGTAGTTAACTTAGAAATATTTATTGATACCAATTCATCAATTCTTTCAATTTCAGTTGGATTTTTTACTTCAACCTTTATTTCATCGAAGAAATTAAATTCATTTTGATTCTGCGCGGATAAACTGGAAATCAATGCACAGATAATTATTAAAACTGATACATTATTTTTTAACACATGTACCTCTTAAAGTTAATTTAGTTGGGACTTCATATTCTAGCATTTTAAAATTTTCTTTGTTTTGAATATTGTCTAAAAGTATGGTAATAGCTTTTTCGGCAATCAATTCAGTTTGTTGATCAATGCAGCTAAGCGGAGGAGATAGAAATTTTTGTTCATTCGCGTTTCCAAAACAAATTATGTCTATATCATCAGGAATTTTCAATCCCAATTCATTAACAGCTTTGTAAACACCAAGCGCAACGGGATAAGTAACCGTAAAAATAACTTGCGGCAAATTATTATCTTTATATAATTTCATAAAAGAATCATAACCCGATCTTTCACCAAACTCACCTTGCATTATCCATTTTTTATTAATTGGTATCTTATATTTCTTCATCGCCTCAATAAATCCGGCATATCTCTGCAGTCCAATATTTATGCTTGAGTATCCCGCAAAATGAGCAATTTTTGTATAACCGGCTTTTATAGCTTGTTCAACGGCACAAAAAGCGCCTCCTTTATCGTCAACATAAACTTTGTTAATATTTTCCAGATTTGGAATTCTATCAATGAAAACAATTGGTACCCCTTTTTTCTTCACAGTTTCAAAAATGGAATAATCCTTAGTTTCTTGTGAAATAGAAATAATTATTCCATCCACGCGCATAGAAAGTAATGTTTGAATATGTTTTTCTCTCTCGTTCGGCATTTTCCTGAGAAACAGTTAATATTATTTCGTAATTATTTTTAAAGGCTGTATCATAAATTGATTCAATAATAGAACCGAAAAAAAAGTGCGCAATTTTTGGAATAATAACGCCGATAGTATTTGATTTTTTTGAGGATAAATTTCTTGCCATAAAGTTCGGCATATATCCAAGTTCTTCAGCGGTTTTTAAGATCAGCTTTTTAGTGGATGGCGAAATATCCGGATGATTTCTTAATGCTTTAGAAACGGTAACGGTAGAAACATTCAGCTTTTCAGCTATATCGCTCAGCCTAATTGATTTTTCCGTCATAAATTACTTTTAATTATTTATCAAACGAATTTTTTTCAATTGCGTTTCAGCTTAAGAAACCGCAATGTATATGTTAAATATGAACTTATAATTTCAGTTATTAACTATTTAAAATAATATAAACTTTTATCGATTACTTTATCATTTACTTAATCGCTAACTAAAATAATTAAATAAATAGATTTTTCAAATAATTAAAACATTATTTTAAAATAATCACAGATAGGTTTGAAAGAGAAATAAACATTTGCAAAAATGAAATCGGCAATTAATTAAACGATTTAAAATTCATAAAAGTAAAAAGAATATATGATCTCAAATTACTTAATGCGAATTAAATTTTAATTCCCGTTTCAAAATCAAAAAAGTTTATTTTCATGGCATCAATAAGCAACCCAAGCTGATCATCATGTTTTATAATTATATCTGCTTGTAATTTAGCCGTAAACTGAAGATCGTCAATATTAAAATAAATAAAAGTTTCGCTGCCCATAGGTTCAGCAACTTCTATTTTAACATTTAAATCATTTTTAATTTTATCAATTTGATTATTTGTTTTAAAATGTTCAGGTCTAATACCGGCAATAACTTCCTTACCAATATAATTGTTCAATCTTTGCGCAGTAATTGTCGGTATCGAAATTATTAGGTCCTTTTTATTTGATACAAATTTAAAACCATCATCTTTAATTAAAGTCCCATTTATAAAATTCATTGCCGGACTTCCGATAAACGAAGCGACAAATTTGTTTACCGGATTGTTATATAACTCAATTGGCTTATCAATTTGATTAATTTTGCCATCCTTCATAACAACTATTCTATCACCCATTGTCATTGCTTCAACTTGATCGTGGGTAACATAAATAATTGTCGCGTTTAATTTTTTATGAAGCTTTGAGATCTCGGTTCTCATTTGAACTCTTAATTTTGCGTCAAGATTACTTAATGGTTCATCGAATAAAAATACTTTGGGTTTTCGTACAATTGCTCTTCCGAGCGCCACACGCTGCCTTTGTCCGCCCGATAGTTGTTTTGGTTTTCTCTGCAGTAAATTTTCCAAACCTAAAATTTTGGAAGTTTCTTCTACTCTTTTCACTATTTCTTCTTTACTCATTTTTCTTATCTTTAAACCAAAAGCCATATTCTCGAAAACCGTCATGTGCGGATATAATGCATAATTTTGAAATACCATCGCTATATCTCTATCCTTTGGCTCAACGTCATTTACCAATTTATCGTCAATGTATATTTCACCTTTGCTAATTTCTTCAAGTCCGGCAATCATTCTAAGTGTAGTTGATTTTCCGCAGCCGGATGGACCAACAAGCACAACAAATTCTCTGTCATTTATTTTAAGATTTACATTATCTACTGCTTTTAAATTGCCGCTGTAAATTTTAAATACATTTTTAAGTTCAACTTCCGCCATTTAGCACCCAATATATATTATTCAAATTTTATTTCGTATATGTCAATTTTATTTACCGCGGTATTTTCAATCTTAAAACTATATACATTGTCTTCAAATTTTTCATTACTATCATTTAGTAAGGTTCCATTAATCTTAATAGAATTAATTTTATACGGTGATATAATTTCAAGATCAGTATGGTTTCCTTTGAAAGAGTCAGTTGAAAATTCCAGAGTCTTTCCAGTTTTATTGTACTCAGCAGAAATTATTTTAACATTAGCCGATTTAATGTAGGGTGAATTTATTTCTCCTAATTTTATATCTATTTTACCTTTTACGTTTGCGCCGGTTGGAATTACAGCCGATGGAAGTTCAATTCCATCATATAATATTTTGGAAATATATTTTCCCTTTCCCGTAATATTTATATTAAGCAAATTACCTTTAACTTCTAAAGGAATTTTCAATTCGTTGATATTATCCGGTTTAAAAGGATCAAAAGAAATATTCCAGTTATTCTCTCGTATTCCAAATAAATTATACAAAGAATAAAAATACCACCCGGCAGCCCACATGAATTGCGGTTTATCTATTTTCCCATATATTGCCGGATTATTTTTATCGCTTATTCTGTATTCATACATCGCCGGCTGACCATTGGGACTGTTCATAATTCCGTCGATCGTCATTGTTCTTTTAATGAAATCAAGAGCTTCTTCATTATGTCCCGTTTTAATAAGAACCAATGAATACCAAGAATTACCATGAGGCCAAATTCCGCCATTTGCATAATGATAAGGTTCACCAGCTTCATTATTTACAAAACCCATAAAATCACTTAAAGTTTTTAAATCCATCGGATAAAGAGTATAAACTCCCAAATTTTCATCCAATAAATTTTGATTAGCGGTTTGCAGCAGTTTGTTTTCCTTATCAAAGTCTAATTCGTCAAAATGCACGGCTAGCATTGAACCCATATAAATATGTTTATCTTTTGTACCATCATTATAATAACTAATCAAAGAATTTTGGTCCTCATCCCATAGTTTAGAAATTAAATCTGAATGTAAAGAATCGGCTAATTTATTATTCATTGAAATATAATTTTCATCTTTTCCAATTTCAGAACAGAAATAGTTAAACTCACGAAGAGCTTTTATTCCTAAAATCGTCATATAAGCGCGTGGACCAAAATTATGACCAATGTCCCACCAATCGGGTTGTGTAGACCAAAATAATCCATCCTTACCTCTATTTTGCATTACGGTTTCAAAGCCCCTTTTAACATAGGGAAAAATTTTCTCTGCAAACTCAATATCGTTTGAATGTCTTAAGTATCTTGAAGCGACGAGCATAAACCAAAAGTTATTCCAATTTTCGGGACCCGCATATTCCGTTGCATATGCGGAATCTTTCCAAAAATACGCGTGAGGAATTACATTATCTTTATTCGCGTGTTTTATAATGAAACTTAGATCATCTTTTACTTTTGCCAAATCAAAATTTACTCGAGCTAAATCTGTAAGCAGCACATCATGTGTAAAATAAAAATTGTATTCCGCGGGACAAGGCATTGGTTCTATTGAGCCGTCAATATAATGCTGAGTAGTCGCTAAAACCGCGTTTGCCCATTTGCTCGTAAAATCTAATATTTCATCATCTGTTTTAATTAAGTTTTTGCTATCCGCATTTTGCTCAATATATTTTTCATACTCATTAATTTCTTTAGTGTAATTATTTTTTAAATATTGTGATTTATCTGCACTATTTATATTGTTTGAAGAAATAACTTGAACGACTTTAACCGTTTCACCCGGTTTTAATTTTTTATTATAGGTAAATGCAGAAACAGGTCTTGAATTGTTTCCTTTATTAATGAGTTCGTTTGATAATTTTTTACCGCTTGTAAGCCATAGATTATCTAATGATTTGCTTTCGGAATTGTTTAAACATTTTGTTGTAAAGCTGCTTGGTTTTAAGCCTGTGTTTATTACAGATAGTTTGGTATACTTTGTTTCAACTGTATCATAAAAGTAATTAAAACATTCGTTTGCAGCATCATATTCAGTATATGCTTTTCTTATTGTGTTATAAGTATGAGAAGTTCTTAAAATCATTTCTAATTTTGTATATAGCTCATATTCTTTTTCTTTTTTTGATGAGTTTTTAACTTCGTAAGTAATTGCAAATGCCGATTCATTATTTAAAAAGTGGTAACTTATTTTAACTTCACTTTCGTCTATATTTTTATTGAATGATACCGAGTAAGGTGTTTGATCCACATTAAATGTTTCGTTTTCCAGCAGATGTTTCGGTAAATCTCCGGCTTTAAATCCAAAAGAAGTAATTCTATAATTTTCTCTTTTCCAATAATCTTCACTAATATCAATACTGTTTGCCGTAGGATAATAAAAACTGATCCTGTTTAATGTTGGAATACTTTTATGTATTTCAATTCCAACGTAATGTGAACCGACTTCAATTTGCCCGACTTCCTTCTTATTGAATATATGCAATCCATCTTTAACTTGAGAATTTATATTTATAAATAATGCGAAAACTAAAAATCCAATTACTAAAGATTTATTGAGGTCGAATCTCATTTTCCCTTTCCTCATTTTATTTTAAATAAACCAATTTAGCAGACGCATTAAAAGTATCTGTATGAAGTCTGATAAAATAAATACCGGAATTCGCAAATGTTCCGTTATCATTTATTCCATCCCAAGTTAAAGAATAATATCCAGGAGATTTTTGTTCATTTACTAACGTCTTAATTTTTTGTCCAAGCAAATTATAAATCTCCAATTCGATTTTCGTTATTTGCGATATTTGGTACCTTATGTTTGTGGTTCCATTAAATGGATTTGGATAATTTTGATATAAAAAGTTTTGTTCAGGAATTAATTTTTCATTTTCATTAATATAAGTTGACAAATCGTAAAGATTCACGATTTCATATAACGATAGTGCATAATCATAAATTCTTACATCATCAATAATGCCATTAAAGTTATAATTATTATTGCCAGGAACAGTTTGAGCAATTGTTAAATCGATGTCTGTTGTTAAAATAGCCCCTGACCAATTTTTAAATGCATCCAATTTTCCATTTAAATATATTTCAAGCTCGGCTCCTGAATATAATGCAGTAATATTATAAAGCTTATCTTTTACTAAATTTGTCTCGGAATCAAGATCAGTAATTCCACTGGCAGTTTTAATAGTAAATCGTAGTTTATTATTAGAGATCGATATTTTCCATCGTCTCTCCCAATTTCCATGAGAGATAATGTACTGTTCCCTTTCATAAAACGAATTTATTTTAAACCATAGATTTATACTAATGGAATTTGTAAAATTGAGTGAATTGCTGTTTGTAATTTTTACATAATCATTTACTCCGTCAAAGTTAAGAGCATTATTTGAATTGCCAAATCTATCGGAAACAAAGACCGCTCCACTTATTGTTCCATTATTATTATTACCGCTCTTATCGTCGGCATTTCCCGAAAATGGATAAAAGCAAATTAAGCTACCTGATTGAGTATTTGACAGATCTCTTACGGAAACCGCAATACTATCTTGTACGATTCCTCCGTTTCCGTCGCTCACTTTACAAGATATAAAATAATTACCAGCTGTGTTTGGAGCAGTCCATTTAATTGTTTCCCCGCTTCCAAAAACTATACCATTTTCTGCTTTCCATTCATATATCAATTCGTCACCGTCATCATCGGTAGCGAAACAAGTAATTTGCGTTTCGTCTCCGAGATCAATTTTACGGGGTTCTGCGTTAAAATTTAATATCACAGGATCATCATTGAATGATTCAATAACAGTAATAAATGTACTTAATGAATCTACTCCGCCGTTATTATCATTGACCATGACAGATATTTGAAATGTACCGGTTTTATTAGGAGCTGTCCAAATTATATTATCTTCGCCTGCAGATATTTTTCCATCTTCACTTTTCCATATATAATTTAATTGATCATTATCTAAATCTACCGCTGTACAAAATACTTTAATGGAATCATTGGTTGTTATTTTTATTGATTGTGGTGTTAACGCTTTAATTCTTGGCGGATGATTATTTATATTTTGTCCGGAATTAAAATCAACAACAATTCCATCCGCAGTAAATTTGTTCATATCAATTTTTTTTTCACTTCCCGTTGGCACCAATGTTACAACAATTGCACTTTTAGGAGGAATATTTAATTGTACATTTCCGGAAGCAGAACTCATGATAAAATTATTTGAGACCAACTCATAAAGATCGTTGTTGAGATTTCCGGAATCAAACTCCACACTTTTTTCGGTTTCATAAGGATTGTAAAACAAATATGTTGGATAGCTATGTTCATTAAAATAATCCGTTTTATTTAAATCTAATTTTATAATTCCTTTAACATTTGTCGTATCTATTATTCCGCCAAAAATACCAACATGCGACGAGCCGTAAAGAGCAAGGTTTGTAGAACCCCAAGCACCGCTTATCGCGTCTCCGGTAGCATATGGACTTGTACCGAAAACAGATTCCCTAATTGCTTCATGAGCAATGTAAGATTTTGTATCATATTTATGCGACCATTCTTCGCTATCTTGTTTATAATTAGGCAAATAATTTGTATAAAATAATCTTGAGGCATTTGAAGCATTTAGCATCCATTTACCAATTGCGTTTGCAAATCTATCATCATATTTTACTAACGGAACTAAAGCCGAAGCCAATTCAAAAGTATTCATTAAAAAGGCGTAATCATTGTTGCCGTTCACTTCACCGATTAATCCAGAAACATCGAGTCCGCCCCAATTTCCAATAATACTTCCCCAACTCCTTAACGAACCGATATCAAAGCACCAATTTATCAATTTAACTATATCATAATTTGTACCTAATTCCGCGTTCATTCTTGCTGCAGTATAAACACCGTATCCAAACTGCAATTCATAAGATGGGTTGAAACTCAAACTATTTAAATATTCCATCGACCACTCGGCGCCTATTCTATATTTAATTTCGTTCGTTTCTTTATACGCATTATATAATATCCATGCTATTGCTCCCGCTGCTTCAGGTTCTTTTACTCCACCTGAATAAGGAGTCATTGTTTCCAAATCATAACCACGGTAATTCATATAAGGAACCGACCAAGGATTTGATTTTCCACCCATTTGTTCAACTGACTTCAACCATTGATCAGCCACACTTTTTAGTTGCTTATCAAAGTCAATTGTATTTGGATAAAGATCATACAATTGATAGAAAAAAACATTCGGCATTGTTTCATACCACCAGTCGTCATAAGTATCGTCAACAGGATGGTTTTTATAGACATTTTGCGCAGGTCTGTTGTTAAAATATTCTTTGCACATTTTAACCCAATTATAACCGTTCTGATTTGATTTATCTACATCAACTAAGCTTGCGCCAATTACTGCCGGCAGTACATTTATTGCTTCACCTGAATTGGGAACCGTTGTTCCAACAACCGTGTGCAATCCAAAGCTTATATCGTTCGGATAGTTTACAGTGTTGTTCTCAAAATATATTAAAGGTAAGTAATCGCCTTGCAGAGTATGATTAAATACCAGCGAATCATATCCTAGGGTTACACTTTTCCAATCTCGCATCTCATACGGTACGGGGAAATCGGGCATTTGGTTTATTCTATTTATCTCAACTTGCTGAGCCAAGAAAGACGATGAATTTAAAATCAAGATCAAGTTTAACTTAAATAGAAATTTCATCAAAAAATTATATTGCTTTGTTATTTTTACCATGAGTAATATTGCGGCGCTTGACCGGCAGGCGGAAATATTTTATCAAGCTCATCCAATTGTTCTTTGGTGAATTTTATTTCAATGGCACTAACACAATTTTCAAGCTGTTCAAGTTTTCTCGGACCAATAATTGGAGCGTTGACCGCCGGCTGATGAATCAACCAGGCTAATGCGGCTTTTGCCGGCTCTTCATTAATTTGCTTACAGAAGTCTTCCCACTGAGTTATTTGAATTTTATTCTCAGCAAACTTTTTAACAACTTCATCCGTAGTTCGTCTTCCTTCTTTTGTTTTTTCAATAACACCGCCCAAAAGACCTCCTTCGAGCGGACTCCACGGAATAATTCCAACACCATAATATTCACAAGCGGGAATTACTTCCCTTTCAATTTTTCTGTTAAACAAATTATATTTGCTTTGTTCACTAACCAAACTAAACATATTATTATTTTTAAATTCATGACATGCAGTTGCTATATCCCATCCCGCAAAGTTGCTGCTTCCAACATAAATAACTTTTCCAGCATTTATTAATTGCTCCATGGCTTGCGCAATTTCATCCCATGGCGTGTTTCGGTCGATATGATGCATTTGATAAAGATCAATATGATCTGTTTTCATTCTTTTTAGACTGTCTTCGCAAGCTTTTTTAATATGGTACGCGGATAAATATCTTTCATTTGGCCAGTTTCCCATGTTACCATAAACTTTTGTCGCGAGAACAATTTTATCCCTATATGATTTATTTTCATTAAGCCATTCACCAATTATTTGTTCTGTTATTCCTTCGCCTATTTTACCGCCGTAAACATTTGCTGTATCAATAAAATTTATTCCTAATTCAATTGACTGACTCAATATATTAAAACTTGATTCCTTTGAAGTAATCGCTCCAAAGTTCATTGTTCCCAGACAAAGTCTGCTTACCTTTAATCCCGACCTCCCTAAAAAAGTATATTCCATTTCTTTACCTATTATTATATTAAAAATGTATTTAAAGAATAGATCTTTATCTTACTTATATTCATTTTATTTAAGTCGGCATAAATATTCACTATTACTTTTTCATTCGGCATAATTGAAAATCCGCGTTTTGAGAATGTTATTCCTTCAGCGAAAAGATCAACAAAATAAGCGGGTTTATCACTTAATATTTCAATTTGATTAGGATTATTTGAAACAATATTAATTTTAATTTTCGGTTGTGCCACTTTATAATATTTCCAAGGCAATTTATTATGGAACGAAAAACTTAACTGCTCTCCTTTATCATTTTTCAAATTAGCGTATAGAATAAACTTATCCAATATTTTATTATCAGAATATTTTAGCACTTCAATTTCCGATTTGTTTTTCAAAGATATACTTTTTGAAAACTCCTCAGTAACTTTTCCGGTTATTGTTTCTATGAGTTTTACCTCGCATTTAACAATTTTATTTTCATCAGCCTGATTTTGAATTTTAATGATTATGTTTTCATCTTTTTTATCAAAGTAAATTATTTGCTGAGCGAAAATATTTTTAACAAAGTGATAAGATATTTTTGGACTCTGTTCAGAATCAATAAGCGACCAACTGGCAACGGGCCAACAGTCATTCAACTGCCATATTATGCTTCCGAATGTTTTATTGTTTGTACGCCAATGTTTTAAACACTCATATAATGCATGTGCTTGATTCAACTGAGCTAAATAAATAAACTCGTCAAATTTTATGGATATTGGAAAGTGCTTTGCCAAAAATCTTATTATTCTTTCATTTCCTTCTATTTGCTTATTGTGAAATTCAAAAACAGAATCTTGAATATTTCTGTTTTGCGGCGGCAAACATTTTTCCATTGTAGTTATATTTGCCGGTGCTTGAAAACCAAATTCAGTTACAAATAGACTTTTATCATTTACTACTTCATTATAGTCAATCCACTTACTCCATAATTCCCATTGATGCCGGTTTCCGCTTAACGGTGAGTTCGGGTCTTTCTCAAAACTAAAAGGCGAAGACTGCCAATATGGTCTGTTATCAATTTGATTAATTATGTCGGGGATGATATCATTAAATATTCTAAATCCGGGCATATTTTTGTAGGAAATATTTTTCTCTTGATACCATATCCATTCATTCTCATTATTTCCGCACCAAATAATAATTGAAGGATGATGCTGTAATCTTAATACATTTTGTTTGATCTCGGTTTTAATATTTTTTATAAAATCTTTATGTTCCGGATATGCCGCACAAGCAAACATAAAATCCTGCCAAACCATTAAGCCTAATTCATCGCAAATTTCATAAAATTTATCACTTTCGTAAATACCGCCGCCCCAAACTCTAATGATATTCATGTTGGCGTCTTTTGCTGAACTTAAAAGATTTTTATATTTTGATTCAGCTATTCTTGGCAAGAACGAATCTGCCGGAATCCAATTAACACCTTTTGCAAAAATTACTTTGTTATTTATTTTAAATTTGAAAACATTCGTACCGTTTTCATTAAGTACTAGTTCGACAGTTCTAATCCCTACTTTCCTATTAAATTCATTTAATATTTGGTTGGATTTATTAATTATTTTGATTTTAAGCAAATATAAATTCTGAGAGCCTTCGCCGTTCGGCCACCATAATTCTGGATTGGGAATTTCCAAATCCACTGAATTGTTTTTTTGCTTTAATTTACTAATTGTTTTCCTTACTATTTGTTTGCAATCACTCAGTTCAACAATTACGGAATATTTTATTAAGGGTATTTTATCTAAATCGAAACCAATTCTTACCGATGCAACATTATTTTCATTTTCGATCGTTTGAAAAGTAGTGTTGATAATTTTTATTTTCTGTTTCTCTTCAATATAGATACTTTTCCAAATTCCGCTTGAAGGAAATATTGGACCCCAATCCCATCCAAATGAGTATTGAGCTTTTCTTATATAAACCCTGCTCGAATTTAACGCGACGTCTAATTTTCCATATTTTTCTTCTTGTCTATTCGCAAAATTTACCGGCGAATTAAAAATTATATTCAAGAAGTTTTTACCGTTTCGTAAATGTTTTGATACTTCAACAGTATAATTTAAAAACATATTTTCTGCGGAAAGAATCATTTTATCATTTAAAAATACTTCGGCAATTGTATCCAATCCTTCAAAAACAAGGTCGTATTTATTTGCTGTATTTTTATCTAAATTAAATTCGGTTTTATAAATCCAATCGCATTGTTCAATCCATTTTAATTTTTTTTCATTATCCGAATAAAACGGATCATCAATAATGTTATTATTCAGCAGATCAGTATGGATTGTACCGGGAACAACCGCATCATATAATTTATTTGTTTTTATTTTTAAGTTTGGATTATCTTTTAAATTAACTTTGCTTTTATACAAAGAAAATTTCCAACCCGTATTAAGGTAAAGTCTATTTGAATATTTATTTTCCATAAAGAATATTTTTAATGATTTATTTCATTTAACGATAATTTACGCGCATTAATTTCAAGTAATGATAAAAGCGCTTCAATTGTTGACTCTGCTCCGGAATTCTTGTTTACTTTTTTTTCCGATTCAATTCCGTCAAATACAATTCCTGTATTTTTGTCATACAATTTTATAGAATTCGGGTTTTTGCCTAAAAACCATTTTGCTATTTTCGCTGCACGTTCTTTATATTTTATTTCTTTTGTTAAATCACTAGCTTCTAAAAGCGCATAGATCATAGGTCGAATATTGTATGCTATCTGCGGATATTTTTTTTCATTGATAATACTTATTGTTGAGTCTGAACATGATATTTCAAATGAATTTAGATAACCGATCTTAATTAATTTTGGATAGAAGTCGTTTAATTCAAGCAACACTGAGTTTAGAATTTTATCATCTTGTAAAATTTCAAATGATTTTAATAATGCGTAAGCCTGGCAATTACCCCATGAATGCCAAGTATTTTGCCAGCTTAAAAATGCTCCGTAATATTCTGAATTCTTATCACGGATCTGCATTTCAACTAATCCATTGGTTAGCATTTTAATATAATTTAATAAGGTTTCATCTTTGTATTCATTATAGTAATTCACCAAACCAAGCAATAATATTGATGCCTGATCTGCTGCGTGTTTATATGGAAGCCAATTTGGAATTTTTATCCCGGCAATATCTTCATAATCATATTGTGTGGGAATATCTTTCTTAACCGCATTAATTAAAGATATAATGCTCGCGAGAATTTCTTCGGCGAATTTTGTATCGTAACTTTTGTAATATGTATATGATTCCGATAAAGCCCATAATGCGCGCCACGACCACCAATTAGGCTCCGCAATACTTGTTTTAAATTCTTTATTTATTGAATGGTCACTAAATATAAAGTTATAAAAGTAACCGTTTTTTGACTGCATATAAATTAAAAATTTTAGCAGTTTTTTATTTTTATCAATGTTCTCAATGTTTGAAGTCACAAAATAATTTTTAAGATAAAATATCGATGCTCTTGCCGCGTCATCAACACAAGCTGTTCCTTCATCTTCGTCATCAAGATAATTATAGTTTGGATAATTGCTATAAATGTGAATTATCGCCATTTGGATTTTATTTATCTTAATTTCTCGATATAAATGATCAAGGTGTTTTGTATTAATTTCCAATTCTCTTGAATGAATTTGTCCGCAGCCCAAAATGAAGACAATCTGAATCAATAAAAATAAATGAATTCTCCGCATTATATTCTCTTGCATACCGAAAGCAAATAATCAATTGTTGTTTCAGCAATGCAGATGTTCGTATCGGCGCCGGAATAATATATTTTAATATCTCCGTTATCTTCATCTATCCAGCCGTTAGAAAATACAACATTTCCAACATCTCCTATTCGTTCATAATCTTCTTCAGGACTTAAAATTGGTTCTTTAGTTTTTCCTTTAACAATCCATGGTTTTTCTAAGTCCAATAAAAACGCGCCAATTTTATATAATGAAGAAATACCAAATCCCCTAACGCCATGATATAGAATTAACCAACCGTCCTTTGTTTTAATTGGAGTACTCGATGATCCAATTTTATCATTTTCCCAAGTTCCTGGTTCCGGCTGAAATAATATTTTATAATCACCCCAATGTATAAGATCGGGACTTTTACTTATCCATATATCTCTATTGTTTTCGGCTGACGGTCTATCAATCTTCCAATAAAAACCATTTATCTTTTCAGGAAAAAGTGTACAGTCTTTATTGCAAGGTTCAGAAATAGGTCCGTGTATTTTAAATGATTGAAAATCTTCCGTTTCGGCAAGAATTACTAAGGGCATATATTTTGAATAGCCTGTATAAGTTAAATAAAACTTATTTTCCAATTTAGTAATTCTCGCGTCTTCAATTCCCCAATTCACATATTCAAAACAATTTTTATGATCTTCGGGAATAAGGACAGGTTTTTCAGAAACTTTGAATGTGTAACCGTCATCACTAACAGCTAAAGCAAACGATGATCTTCCAATCGGCATTTCTATTCTACAAAGCAATATATATTTATCATTAAATTTAACAGCACCCGGATTGA
Source organism: Ignavibacteriota bacterium (assembly GCA_016713565.1). Classification (NCBI taxonomy): domain Bacteria; kingdom Pseudomonadati; phylum Ignavibacteriota; species Ignavibacteriota bacterium. Next base: position 429,331 of record JADJOX010000008.1, on the reverse strand, counting down.
ATATACTGTTTACTTTAAAAGGAACATCCTTATTAGTTAAAATTGGATTTCCAGAATATTTTATTATCCCCATTTTTGACTTCCGCTTTTATAAAGAAAAATTAATTTTATTTAAAATTTTATTAACATCGGCAAATGTGAATCCAGTTGCCGAATCGCTCATAGCATAAGGTATTACTAAATTGTTTTTATGAATTATTGAACCGCATGAATAAACAACATTTGGAACATAACCCTCACGCTCAATTTTATTTGGCTGAATGAGAGGTTCATCTAAAGCGCCAATTACTTTTGCGGGATTATTTAAATCCAATAGCAACGCGCTTATAACATATGTTCTAAAAGGACCAACAGCGTGTATTATTAAAAGCCAGCCTTTCTCAGTTTCAAGCGGTGAACCGCAATTTCCCAATTGAACAAATTCCCAATAATTTTGAGGCATCCTAATAATTTCTTTTGATTCCCACTTGTACAAGTTATCAGAATACATCATATATAAATTTTCACCGTCTTGTCTTGATGTAAATACAAACTTATTATTTATCTTTCGCGGGAACAAAGCAAAACCTTTGTCATAAACCGCATTTCCATACAAAGAACTTACTTTAAATTTTCTAAAATCTTCGGTTTCAAGTAATTGCGGTCTGAATGATTTTCCATTGTAAGCCGTATAAGTTCCATAATATTTAGTTATACCTTTATCCGTAAATTTTACTAAGCGTAAATCTTCCATCCCAATGTTTTCACTTGATGATTTTGGAAACAGTACTCTTTCTTCCAATGGAACTTTGGGATTAAACTCCGCTGTGTAATTAGTCAGTAAAAAATCTGTTCTTTCCTCATTCGATAAAGTATTTCCAAGTCTTCGTTTATCAATTTCCTTTTCCTGAGCAAATACATACTTCTGTGGAAGCGAGGCAAATCTGCTTTTATTTACTAAATCGATCTTGTTTTCTTTTTTTATTTTTCCTTCTCTAAATTCAATAGAAGAAATATGACCTTCACCCGCTGCGCGAAGACTTATAATAAAATTAAGTTCATCTTTACTTGATTTTGTCTGATTGGGATGAACAACAATTGAAGGATTGAAAAGAGCCGCAGCTTCAATAGAATATTCTTTGGAAAAATAAGAACCAATTAAGAGTTTTTGATCATTAGTCAACCTTTGTTTTTCGGCAATATTTTTTTTCGCCTTTTTATAATTTGCCATTAATAATTCTTCAAATAAGCGATGTCTTTTGCCAAAATCCGCAAAGACTTTAATTAATATTTTTTCTGTTATTGATTTATCTAATGATAATATTCTTTCAATCAGCTTTTTCGATCTTACTTCGCCAATATCAAAATATTGCAAAACTACTTTTTCCGAATTTGCTTTTAATTTTATATTTGATCTAGATACCATAGTTTTTATTATTCCTTAATTCCCGTTGAAGCCATACTCTGTATAAAATATTTTTGAAAAAATAAATACGCTGATATTATCGGCAATGCCAGCATAACCGCTGAAGATAGTTTTACACCAAGCTGAGATTCTGCTCTGCCGCCAACGGCAAAAAGTGTAACAAGCTGAGGCATAGTCATTAAACTTTCATCTCTAATCACAATTAAAGGCCAAAGTACTTCATTCCACGATGCCATAAAAGTAATTATGCCAATTGTTACCAAAGCGGGAATTGAATTAGGCCAAAGAATTTTAAATATTATTTGAAATTCACCGCATCCGTCCAAACGTGCTGCGTCAATTAAACTTTGCGGCAAAGTTTTAAAGTATTGCCTAAACATAATTATTCCCAAAGAGTTAATTAAATAGGGAACGATTAACGAATAAAAGGTATCAATCCATCCAAACTTTACCATAATTATATATTGAGGAATAAGTGTTATCTGAAACGGAAGCGTCATTGTAAAAATTATAATATAAAATATTGTATCCCTTCCTTTAAATTCTAACCTGGATAACGCGTAACCAATCATTGATCCGAAAATAAGGACACCAAAAGTTATAATTGAAGAAACAAACAAACTGTTTAACAAAGCTCTTCCAATTGGTATTTTGCTTATCATTTGAGAATAGCTGTTAAGTGAAATTGAAGATGGAAGCAATGTAAGATTACTTATTTCATTTTCCGGCGCAAGCGATGCCATTACCATCCAATAAAATGGATATAAAAACGATATTGCGCCAATCGTTAATAATGAATAAAATAATATTTTATTTAAACTTTTCAATTATCCGACTCTACAAACTTTTTCTGAATTACAACTACTAAAAAAATTATGAATGCAAAAAATAATCCCAAAGTTGCGGCATAACCCATATGATAATAAAAGAACCCTTGCTTATAAATATAAAGTACTGCCGATATTGTGCTGTTTAATGGTCCGCCGCCGGTCATAATATAAGGCTCAATAAAGAGTGAGAAGCCGCCGATTGTTGAAAGAATTACAATCATAAAAATTGTTGGATTTATCATTGGTAATGTAATTTTAAAAAATTTCTGTAATCTCGTCGCACCTTCAAGATCTGCGGCTTCATAATAGTGCGCGGGCACAGTTTGAAGTCCTACTAAAAATAACACAATATATAATCCGACATTTTTCCATGTCGCCATTACCGCAATAGAAATCATTGCAATATCAGGGTCGGTAAGCCAGCCTACTTTTCCAAGACCCAATTTTATTAAAGTTCTGTTCAATATTCCAGTATCAAATCCGAATAACTGCTGCCACATAATTGTTACAACCACTCCTGAAACAATCACAGGAAGAAAAAATGCGGCTCTGTAAAATCCTTGCAGCTTAATTTTTTGATTTAATATTTCCGCTAAAAATAACGCGACAATGATTTGAAGCGGGATGTGAATAACGAGAAACAAAAGTGTGTTCAATATTGATTTAAAAAATGTCGCGTCTTGAAATAGTCTTACGTAATTATTAATGCCAATGTATTTCATCGGCGAGATTATATTCCATTTGTGAAAAGTAAGTACTACTGAAAAAATGACCGGGAATGCAATAAACAATACGAAATGTATTAAGTATGGCGATACAAGAATATAAGGCAATATTTTCTTTTTATTAATTTTCATTTTATTCAAGGAATAATAAATTAACTGCATCGGCGGCGTCTTTAACTGCTTGTTCCGGAGATTTTGTTCCATAAACAACACACGCTTCATATTGCTGAGAGATCAAATCAAATATTTCTTTTAAAACCGGCGATGCGTCAGTTCCTCTTACATATTTTGCCTGCCGAGCAATAATTTTCATTTTGTGATTATTATTGAAATAATCTTCGAACAATGTATTTGTTAAGAGGTCTTTTCTTCTTGGTAATTGATTTGTGATTTTTAATAATTGCAAATCACCTTCATCATCAATCATGGTTTTTAAATATTGCCAAGCCCGTTCTGGATATTTACAAGTATTAAATATCACAATATTCTTTGGATCACCATAAGTATAAACCGGACCGGTATGATCATCCGGAATTGGCATTTCGGTAAAACTGTATTTGAAACCTTTCGGTGCAAATTTATCCGCGTGCGATATTTCCCAAGGACCTGTAAATCTTGTCGCTATTACGCTTGATAAAAACACATCCTGTCTCGATGATAATTTTTCAATTGAAAAATAATTTTTTGAATATAAAGTCCGTAGGAATTTAAATACCTCTACAGAATATTTATTGTTAAAAACGGCTTTCCTGTCTTTAATTAATGGCGCGCCGCCGGAGGCTGCAAGATACAATGGATAAAAATCGAAAAATCTCTGCCACCATGTAACTTGCACTTCGGAATATCCAAACCATCTATCTACATAGCCGTCACCATCTTCATCATTTTGAAACTCCTTTGAAGATGATAAAAATTCCGAATAAGTTTTTGGCGGCGAACCAAGTGTTAAACCATTTATTATATTTTCATTATAAATCAACATTATTGGATTTATTTTCCATGGGATTTGATATATATGTCCGTCTAATGCTCTAATTTCTTCAACAACCGTTGAATCGCATCTTTTATAAATAAACTGCATAAAACCGTCTAAGGTATCCAAGGGAATTAAAACTCCTGCTTCGGCATAAGCTTCAACATCGCCCTGCCACATATTTGAATAAATATCCGGAGTTGTTTTGCCTACGACCGCTGCAAGTATAATTTCTTCACTTGATTGACCTTCCGGGACGGGTTGAAAACTGACTTTAAAATGTTCATTATTATTATTCCAATTTTCAGTTGATGCTTTGGCAAATCTAATTTCATCCATATTGTTTGAAGACCAATATGTCAAATTATTTTCATCATGTTTATCACTAAAACCGCATGAAATAAAAACTGTGCATGTCAATAAGAACAAAATATTTATATGTGATATTTTCATATTAACTATTGCCAATTGGCCCAGTCCGGATCAATTGATGGAAATGCCGGACGCGGAATTAATCCATCTTTTTTCACTGTATAAAAGTCAATTGCTTTTCTATTATTTTCAGATGAAATATTAATTTTCTCTAGTACCTGTTTATTGATTGTGATCTTATATTTCTTCTTCAACTCCAATATCTTATATAAAATTTTTTTTGATAACTTATCATTAAGCTTTTCTTTTTCCGTCAAATTTGTATTTTCAAGACTTACTTCATTATTTTCCAAAACAATGGATTTTGAATATTGATCTCTTAATGCGGCGTAAGCAATTTTATCTTTCCACCATTCACTTTGTTTTTTCACCCAATCATTATCAAAGTAATTTTTTTCCCTTGCCTGCTTTGATAATAATTTATCTCTTAACATTTGCCATACGTAATTATCCAGCGATTTTGAGAATTCATCTCTGCTTGATTTATTGAATTTTAAGTATTGTTCCCTGTTATTATACCAATAAATAAAATCTTCCAGTTTGATATTTCCGTTGTTTGTTTCAATAAGGTTAATGCCGGGATATTTATCGTTTTTAGTCAAGCCCAAATTACTTAGAGATGATTCCAATTTTTTATCCAATTCCCATTCAGCATATAAATCTTTATTTAGAATATATTTTCCTAAATATGATCTTAAAATATTGAAAGCGTCTCTCTTAATTATTGGTTTACTTTTTATGATAAGCTCATTTACATAAACTTCCGATAGCGAATCGGATTTGCTTTTTAATAAGTATTCCTTAGCTTCTTTTTTTAGTTTATTTGATTCAGACTCAGTTTTAATTAAATCTGTTGTTTTGTTTACTACTTTAAAAATGTAAAATCCATCATCAGTTATTATTTTTGCCGAAGCATTTCCTACTGTCATTGTATCTATTATTTTTGCGAGTTCGTTATTTTTTTTTATGAGGTTGAATAACGAAATACGCATCGATCTCTGATCGGCAAAAACAGAATCGTTAATCTGTGAGTTGAACAAAGAATCAAAACTTATTCTATTGCTCAATGATTTTAAATAACCGTCAACTTTATTTTCATCTTTGGAATAAAGCCATTGTATATCCAACTCGCATTTTTTGTCCGCCGCAATTTTATTAATTTCAGAATCTTTAATTTGCACTTTATCATATATTTCATTTTTAAATAATTCTTCCGATGCAATATCTGCTTCAATATCATAATAAATATTCTTTGTGTTTGCATCATTAAACATGCCATGTGCGTAAGCTTCCAATGCGAGAAGTTTTTCATTGATCATATTATTCAGAAAAATATCCTTTGATTTTTTTTCTCTTTTTGCAAAAGCCGGACCATACTCATAATTATAAAAGAATTCTTCAGCGGTAACGCTAATAGTGTCAATAGAAGCGACAACAGTGTTTGGCTGAATTTTATTTTTGTTAAGTTCATCAAAAAAAGACTGAGCACTTAAATCATTTATACTTCCAAACAATATTAAAAAGAGAATATTATATTTTTTCATTAAAAGTAAAACAACTTTATTTATTAGAAATCAAAACCCAATGAAAAAGTATGAATAAAATTCAATCTTCCAAAATCTCTATAAGCATAATCAAAATTTACTTTCGCAGTACTGAGAAGCATTTTAGAATTAACTCCTACGCCTAAAGATAAGCCGCCTTCTCCATCCTGCAGAAATAATGAATTATATCCGCCACGTATTTTAATGTAATCCAAAAATGAAAATTCAGCGCCTACATTCATACTTTGATAATCACTATTCGGCACAATCGCGTCAGCGGCTATTAATAGTTTGTAATCATCATAATTAAATACAAATGTAGAAACGCCAATTTGGAATATTAAAGGAAGTTCCCATTGATCAAGTTCGATGTTGGTTGGTATTCTGTCGTTAGACCCCAATTTAGAATCATCCACGCGGATAAAATATCTAGTATCTCTTCCGTCCATTTTCATGGTTGTTCCAAAATTTGAAATAGAAGCACCAATAGTCATTCCACCGAAAAGATCAGTTTTAAAAAGCGTACCCGCATCAATGGCGAATGCGCTTGCCTTCATATGCCAAATATTTTGTTGTATATATTTTGCTGTAAAGCCGATTGAAAATCTTTCAGTAAGTTTTCTTGCGTATGAAACTCCAAATGAAATATCTCCCGCTGAAAAATATTCTCCTGTTCCTTCCGGAAGTTCGATAGTCCGAACTTTCATATCATCCATAGATAATGAAGTAAAACTAAATCCAATATTACCAAATTCGCCCATTGGAATGACTAACCCGGCATAGTCAAAACTTGTTTCGGCAATCCAGTTTGTATGAACAACAATACCCGAATATTTTTCAGAATTGGCAATACCACCGGCATTCCAATAAAGCGCCGAAGCGTCATTTGCCACACTTACAAATGCTCCGCCTAAACCAAGCGCATTGCCGCCAACGCCTATTCCTAAAAATTCCGCTGAAGTAGTTCCAGTCTTAGAAACATTCTGCGCAAGTGTTGAGTTAGTATACGAAATAAATAAAATATTGAATAAAATTATTATTCGAAATAATTTATTCATAGTTTCCCCCGAATAAATTGTTACCTTCTTATTATTTAATAATTGCAAATCTTCCTACTTTTTCACCTATACCGGGCGCATCAACGTGAAATACATATACTCCAAATGAAATATCCATTGAATCCTTTGATACTAAATCCCAGCTTTCCTGTCCGTCTTGAATATTACTGTCATGTTCAATTGTATCAACAAGTTTGCCGCTGATAGTATATATTCTTATGGTGCATTTGTGAGGTAAATGAATAAAATTAATTTTTCTTTCACCTCTTCCTACTTCATTTGAATATTTTTCCCAAGAAGCGGCGCCAACATATGGATTTGGTACAACGGCAATATCATCAAGTTCTTTTTTTGCTTTTGATAAATCCAATTTTTGTGCTTTAGTCGTAAATTGATAGAACTCATCATTTCTAAATGGTTTTTTTGTACTAATCTTATAAACGTCTCCATAACTTGGATGTATTCTATCACTTTCAATTATTGTTGTATCGTTTACCAAAGTCATAGACCAGCCTATTTTAAGATTTGATAAATTTGTCGCAGGTTTTCCAATCGAATCTCCAAATACAATAAATATTGCGTCGCCATTATCAAACTCCTGATTTTTGTTTTCATCTCTGAAAATAAACTGTGAATGCTCAATTCCATCGGTAATATTTTTAACAATAATATTTGATTGAATAGGCTGACTAAATGAAGTTGACGGAAATGATAAATCGCCTTGTCCTGGTTCCGTAATATGTATTTCAAAATCAGCGGGGTAATAAACTCTTTTACCTTGATACGCGGCCGCAAATCTTGAATCAAATCCAAGCTGAATTAAATAATTGCTGCTTCCGGCAAGCCATTTCGAATTATCGGTATCGATTGTAACAAGAGTGTCATTTACAATATCCAAGGTGAATCCATCTATAACTGATGATTGAATTTCCTGATCCTCAATAATTACATTTTTTACTAAAGTATCGCTATCTGTTAAATCAATTAAAGAATATAATGGATGCGGATCATTATGAAATACAGACTGCTCCTTAAAGACTAATTTATATGTATGAAAATCTTTAATAGAGTCAGGATCAAGAATTGTAATAGAAACATGACCGCTGCCCGGACCGCTTGCTTCAAACGATTGAATTTCGGGAGAAACATATCCGGCTGATGCGGGTCTTGGTGTAACAACCGCTGTATTCACATCGGTTGTAATTTGACCATTAATATCTTCTTTAAGAATGGTTGTTGTTTCTGAAGGCGGAATTCCTTCAAAATTTCCCGTTACATCAGTAGAAGTAAATCCTTGATCATAAGCGGAAACGGCATAATAATAAGTTTGTCCGTTTTGAACAGTTGTATCAACAAATGAATGCTTCAAACCTGTATCATCACCTAAGTAAAATAAAGCGCCGTTAACATTTATCGGATGCAAACCGGTCAGCCCGTCTACTACGTCAAATTGAGCAATCGGCGATCTATAAGTTGGTTTGCCGTAAGCATCGGTTATTATTTTATTTTCAAGGAAATTAGGTTCGGTTGAACGATAAATTCTATAACCTTCAAAATTTACTCTTTGATAAAATGCATCAAAAGATTTTTCCGCTCTGTCATCCCAAAATAACGTTACTTTTCCATCACCCGGAATTGCCTTTAGAATTGGCTTTTCAGGAGGCTTTGCAAATCTATAGTTAGCGTTGTAAATCTGCTGAACTGTTTTTTTCCTTCTGAATAAATCATTTTGGTTAATACCGAATATCATTGACATTGAAAATCTTTCCGTTTCGCCTGCTTCTTCATTTTCACCCGTCAAAGTTGAATAAGTATCGCGTCCATTCATACTGAAAAGATAGCTTGAAAAATAATTTGCTAAATTTACACCCGCTAATGTTTGTCCATGCGGTGACGGAAGTCCGGAAAGTACCGTCCAATTTTCTTCATCATTATCCAATTCATATTTATGTACGGGATATATTGCAAAACCCGTTAAACCCAATTGATCGGATTCATCTTTGTCGAGTATTCCAAAATTCGGTTCGCCTTGTTCGGGTCTACCGTTGCCTTCTGATCCATCCGTATCCGGACCTTGATATCCTTCATCAAAGGGACCAATTCCATCGGAACCAACATCATCATTTAATGATTCATTGCTGTCCCAAGTGCCGTTTTTGTTGGCGTCTAAAAAGGATCTCCAATTTGCGTTTTCATCTGCGTCCCAGTGCGGTCTCCATGAATATCCGTAAAATTCATTGAATTTAGTTGTATCGGCAAATACGTTGATCAAATAGCTGTCTTCATTTGGGGAGTTAATGAAAACTTTCGCATCATTGTCTCTTTTTTCATTTGTTAATCCATCAGAATCATTATCTCTGCTGTCGTCGGGAACGCCTGGGCTTTCCAAGAATGCATAACCTGCTAACCCAACCGGGCTCCAATTTCCGGGACTGCCGAATGAAACTGTTGACCAAGCGTATGACATGTCCAACAATTCGTTATAGTCTCCGGCATTGTTCGATGAATTATCATGCCCGCCAATTCCCCAATCGACATACTGCGCGAATAATGTTTTATCATAATTATAATTGCCGATATTTGTAATTTCGTAAAACCAAAAAATTACATCTTCCGCTAAAACTTGAGACCATTGAAAACCACGCGCGCGAACCTGCATTCCCAAGCCGCCTCTCAGTGGATCTTGATCGTCCGGTCTAAAATTATTCTCCAGCAAATATTGTCTGTCTTCATTATCATCAAACACAAAGTAAGTTTCAACATCCGCGTTAAAAATTCCCTTACCAAAATAGCCATTCCATGTTCCGTTCCAATCCGAAGGTCTATCCGGCCAGCTGTTAGGCCAGGTTTTCGGATCATCGCTTCTTGCTGGCGTTGAAATATATGGAGCGGCATATCCGGGTAAAGACCACCATCCGTATGTTACGCCTGTTGCCTGGTCATACCTAGTAAATTCGTAATAATTTGATTCCAACGGATGAATTAATTTTCCCTGCGGATCTAGAGCTTCTGCTTGAACGATAATTGCGACTCCGTCAACGTAAGTATGGTTTGTCCCTTTCGGCCAAACTCCGCTTCGACTTGGTTCATTTTCCCAATCAGCAATTTCACCAAAATTATAATATACTGTGGCGGCAAGGTTTCCATCCATAAAACCTTTCCTCGTTTGGTTGTGATCGCCTTTATTTTTATCAACTATTCTTTGTGCGTTAATAGTTTTAAAATGCGCGATCATACTTAAAAAACTAAGGATGAAAAAAACAGAATATTTTTTTATCCTCGACACATTTTCCTCCTGGAATAGATGTAACTATAATGTAATTGATGCGCCTAAAATAATTTGACGAGGCGCGGAATAAAAATCCGGTCTTGTAAAAAACTCTTTTAGTGTATTAACTCCTCTTGGCTGTTCCTGTTCTCTGGTTAATTCAAGTGAGTAACCAGATCTTCCCGTATCACCAAAAACATCTAACTCATTTTTTGTATCCAATAGATTAAATATTTTTGCGAAAACCGAAATTTGATGAGTGCCAATAGAAAAATATTTGGTAATGTAAAAATCTAAATTATATATCGCCGGTTTATTGTCGCTGTTTTCCAATCCTGTTCTTTGGTTTTGAACAGAAGGAGTATAAGGCAGCCCTGAACCTAATCTTCCAATCATGCTTGTAATATAATCGCCCGGAATTCCGGCAGTTAATGTAAAATTAAGTGAATGTGTTCTATCCCAATTTAATGGAACAAGCTGTTTATTTATGAGTATCGGCGGATTTGCTTGTGCTTTATTAAACGCGTCATTTGGATCTGAAGCATTTCCTTTGGCAACTTGATATGTGTAATCTACAGTTAACCCATATCCTTCGTTAAATCTTTTTTCAAACGTAAATGTAACTCCTTTAACAGCTCCATAGTCTTTATTAATCAATCTGCTGAATTTTCTAAATTCATTTTTAATAAATATTTCCGTGCTTAATAAATTTCTAATGTCTTTATAATAGCCTGTAACCGTAACACCAAACTGCTCATTTAATTCCTGCTGTAAACCAATTTCATACATTGTTGTTTGTTGAGGTTTTAAATTCGCATTGCCGATTGTATTTCCCACATTTTCAGGAAAGTCTCCCGTTAGTGGAATTCTATAATTTGGATTTCTATATAGATTTTCAAATGGAGGAATTTGGAAAAAATGACCATACGAAATGTGGATAGCACCTTTATCGGTTATCGGATATGATAAACCTATACGCGGACTAATTTGATATTTTGCGTCGGCTTTTTGAATAAGTGAATCTGGAAACGGCGGCTGTAATTCGTCCAATTCATTTATCTTATTCGGATTAATTAAAAATTCTCCGTCAGGTTCAAAATAATCTAAACGTGAGCCGGCATTTACAACAAGATATTCCAACTCAATTTTATCTTGTAAGTAATAAGCAAATTGAAATGGGTTTGCCTGATATACGTTGTAATTGAATGAACCCGGTGTTGGTAAAGTTGGATTAAAATTTGTCGACGCATCTATTACAATTTGGAAATCTTCATAATCCAACGAATGATGCTGAAATTCAAATCCGGTTTTTATTTGATTTATATTATCTATCTGCCATGTAAAATCTGTTTTTCCCGTTAAAGTTGTTGTTGTATGATTGAACTGCCAATTTTCCGTTCCAGCTGTTAAAAATGCGTTTCCACTTACTACTTGTTTCATCTGCGGATCAACATATCTTGAATCTAAAGGATTTTCAAAAACATATTGATTGAACTCCGATCTGATACCAGAAAAAATGAAATCAATAAACGCTGAATTATTCAAGACAAGTGTGTAGCTGCCGATTCCTAAAAAGCTATTATGATGCTTTTGATAATTGCCGTCGGGATTAAGTTTATAAGAATGATTATAATCATTATAATTTTGATTTTGATACATTCCTGTAAGTACAATTCCTTTGCTTCCACCAACATTAACCGACAATTTTCCTTGTAAAGACAATCTTTCGTTAAATGCCATTGGAATATATTTATTATCTCCGGTCGCGCCAATTATCCAATCATCGGGATTATTTGCAGAAAAATCAGAAACATCAGACGGATTGAACATTCTTTTTCCATAAATATATCCGTCATCGTAATTATATCTTCCGGAGACAAAGTACTTTAGCAGATCCGCAAGCCCCGGAATTGGACCGCTGAAATTTCCTTGAACATTGTTTACTTTAATTGGATTAATGTTATCAATATTTTCAAAAATATTTGAATGCGAACTTACATAATCGCCCATATACGCAGATACTTCACCTTCATAATTTTCTCCTGCAATTTTAGTAACCTGATTTACAACTCCGGATAAAGCTTCTCCATATTCAGCGTTGAATGTTCCGGTAAGAACTTGAATTTCTTCAATACTGTTAACTTCAGCAGATAATGAAGACTGTCCGGAAAAAGCGTCATTAACAGGAACACCGTCTATCAAATATTTTACTTCATTACTTCTGCCGCCTCTAAAGTGTCCGTCAACAACGCCTGCCTGCAGATTAACAACTGATGCGACATCTTCCAACGGAAGCATTGAGATTTGATTACCGCTTATACTAGCTTCAGTTGATGTAAGATCATGCTGAACAATCGGTTTTTCAGCAGAGATTACTACTTCATTAATTTGAATAGATTCAGAACTTAATGAAAAATCCAAATTTGTTGTCTGATCGACAGAAACCCTTACACTTTTATATGAAACTTGAGTATAACCAATACTTGATGCTCTTACTTCATAATTACCGGGTGGAATATTGATGATGAAATAATTACCATCCATATCTGCCGCACCGCCATAGTTTGTTCCCACAATTAAAATGTTGGCGCCAATTAACGGCTCTCCTGTAGATTTATCAATTACTTTACCTGCAATTTTACCGGTAGTTCCGGCAAAACTCAGGGAAACAAACACAAAAGTTAAAATCGGAGTTATAGAAAATATTTTTCTTATATTGTCTAAAGTGAACATTAAATTCACCTACATTTGTTGGATTTTAATTTTTAAATTTGAAAGAAGGACACCAAAAAGTGTCCTTCTTTATATTTTTTACTTCAGCAGCATCATCTTTTTGGATTGAATAAAATCACCGGCTTTAATTGTAAAGATATAAGTACCGCTTGCAACTTTACTTCCCGAATTATTATCACCATTCCATTGAATGTAGTTTACACCTGAACTCTGTATATCATTAACTAACATTTTTATTTCTTTACCAAGCATATCATAAATCTTAATTGTAACGAATGAAGCTTTTGGTAAAGCATAGCTAATTACTGTTGAAGGATTAAAAGGATTCGGATAATTTTGGAATAAAGTATAAGTTGTTGGAATAAATTCATTTTTTAACGCCAGTTACTTCAGATATTTTTTTTCCACAGTCAATCCGTCAAAGTATACCGTTCCTTGGAATCTTCCCAATGGATGTAATCTCAATGAAAACGCTTTCGATCCTTCGGGAACTGTTACGTCTATATAAAATTGTGTCCAGTCAAATTCAGTTACTTTCGGGAAGGCTAACGCTATGTCACTTGACCAGAATTCTCCCCACCCTGAATTATTGCCTACTGTATTATGGAATATTGGGGTTAATGCTACACTCCATTGATCGCCTACCGCTGAGGCTGAATCCGGTTTCAAGTCTTTTCCCTTTATCCAAACGCTTACTCTAAGTACATCGCCCGGAACTACGCCGCTTAATTCACTTATGTCTTTACTTCCTCCATTACTAACAGCTTTACCCAAAGCGCTTCCGTCTATAGCGTATTTTCTTGTTCCTACAAATCCGTCATGCGTTCCCGGCAGCATGTCAAACTTTAATGATTTCTTTCCATAATACGACTCTTCTTCTGTTACTACTGTTCTTTCATATCCGTCGCTTAACTTTCCGTCATTGCCTCCAACCGGTGGTAACCAGTAAAACCATCCCGTCGGTACGCCCAATTCCGTGTTCCAGTTTTGTCCTGCCCAGCCTCCTCTGCCTACAAATACATAATTATCTGTCCATACCGTGCCTACAGCATCTTTTCCGCCTACAAACCTTATTATTGTCTTGTAACTATCTTCAGGCAAGATTATCTCGCCTACTTCAGTCGTATCCTCTACCCATCCGCTTGTACTTGATACACTTTGATCTAGTTCAAACTTCTTCTCGCCTATCAGTCCTCCGTCTTCTCTGTAAAAACTATAACTTACATACCATTTCGAATCTTCATTGCCTGGGTTTGTATTTACTCCGCTTGTCTTATACGATACTCCCATCTTTATATCTACATCCTTAAAATGATGTTCCGACCATAGATCAGCCATATTTTCACTTTCCCACATTGCTGCTTCACCCGTACTGTTCTTTTGTATCTTCAAGCTTCTGCCCATTGATATATACTCGTCATTTGACCAGGTTAATGTTGATCCGCCCGGTTCTTTGCCTTTGGTCCAATATGACGGTAATTCCTGTTCAAAGCTGCCTATCTCACTTATTTTCGGCAGATCTAATTTTTCTACGGTCAATCCGTCAAAGTATACCGTTCCTTGGAATCTTCCCAATGGATGTAATCTCAATGAAAACGCTTTCGATCCTTCGGGAACTGTTACGTCTATATAAAATTGTGTCCAGTCAAATTCAGTTACTTTCGGGAAGGCTAACGCTATGTCACTTGACCAGAATTCTCCCCACCCTGAATTATTGCCTACTGTATTATGGAATATTGGGGTTAATGCTACACTCCATTGATCGCCTACCGCTGAGGCTGAATCCGGTTTCAAGTCTTTTCCCTTTATCCAAACGCTTACTCTAAGTACATCGCCCGGAACTACGCCGCTTAATTCACTTATGTCTTTACTTCCTCCATTACTAACAGCTTTACCCAAAGCGCTTCCGTCTATAGCGTATTTTCTTGTTCCTACAAATCCGTCATGCGTTCCCGGCAGCATGTCAAACTTTAATGATTTCTTTCCATAATACGACTCTTCTTCTGTTACTACTGTTCTTTCATATCCGTCGCTTAACTTTCCGTCATTGCCTCCAACCGGTGGTAACCAGTAAAACCATCCCGTCGGTACGCCCAATTCCGTGTTCCAGTTTTGTCCTGCCCAGCCTCCTCTGCCTACAAATACATAATTATCTGTCCATACCGTGCCTACAGCATCTTTTCCGCCTACAAACCTTATTATTGTCTTGTAACTATCTTCAGGCAAGATTATCTCGCCTACTTCAGTCGTATCCTCTACCCATCCGCTTGTACTTGATACACTTTGATCTAGTTCAAACTTCTTCTCGCCTATCAGTCCTCCGTCTTCTCTGTAAAAACTATAACTTACATACCATTTCGAATCTTCATTGCCTGGGTTTGTATTTACTCCGCTTGTCTTATACGATACTCCCATCTTTATATCTACATCCTTAAAATGATGTTCCGACCATAGATCAGCCATATTTTCACTTTCCCACATTGCTGCTTCACCCGTACTGTTCTTTTGTATCTTCAAGCTTCTGCCCATTGATATATACTCGTCATTTGACCAGGTTAATGTTGATCCGCCCGGTTCTTTGCCTTTGGTCCAATATGACGGTAATTCCTGTTCAAAACTGCCTATATTGTTAATGCCGCTTTGCGCATTAATTGGAATGCCATTTATCAAAAAAAGTATAGATAAATTAATTATACACCACTTTTTTAAGCGCGTAAATCTACTCATACTGCCTCCTTGATATTATTTTTATATTGATACTTAATTATCCGAGAATTTGAAAAATTTCCTAAAACATTTTGAAGTTGATTTAAAGAAATAAACTCATTTACTAATTTGTCAACCTTTATTTTATTATTTACCAATAAATGAACCGCTTGTTGAAACGTATTAGGGTTTAAAAGAGAATTAAAAATTTTAATTTCATTTTGAAATAATTTCTGAAGATTTAATTGTACATCATGATTTTTGGGGGCTAATCCGAATATGACTATTTTTGTTCCTTTACCAGCCAAATTGATTGAAAGTTCTACCGTTTCCTTACTCCCTACACATTCAATAATAACACCAACATCTTTTTTTGTCGCATCATAAAAATTTTCTAAGAAATGTTCAGCTTTCGGATTGAATACATAATCTGCTCCTAACTGAAGACCCAAATTTCTTTTAAATTCTACCGGCTCAATTAAAAATACATTTGAAGCACCTGCCAGCTTAGCTAATTGAATAAACAGCAATCCAATTGATCCTCCGCCTATTACGACTGCATTTTCACCTAATATATTGTTTAGTTGATTAATTCCATGAAGACAACATGAAAGTGGTTCCGCAAAAGCAGCGGTGCTTAAGTCAAATTCATTTGGTAAAGTATATAATTGAGAAGTGGGAACAATAGAATATTCTGCAAAACCGCCATTTAAAGTAACACCTAAAGCTTTAAGATGGGTACATAAATTAATTTTACCCTTTTTACAAAATGTACATGTACCGCATATTATATTAGGATCAACTACAACTTTATCCCCATGTTTGAATTGAAGATTATTATTGTTGTCTACAATAATGCCAGAATATTCATGTCCTAATATTACAGATTTTGCCGAAGGTGCCGTACCTTCAAAAATATGTTTATCCGTGCCGCAAATTCCGCAATTTGTTACGTGAATTAAAACTTCATTGGAGTTCAATTTACGAATTGAATAATCTTCAATATCTATATTTTGAATATTCTTTAAAACTGCAGCTTTCATTTATTATTTTTCTAATTGTTTCGTTGACTTTCTAATTATTAATTCAACAGGAACAAGAATTTTTTTTGCATTGGATTTGTTCTTTATAAGTTCAATAATTACTCTAAGCGCTTCAGCGCCTAATTCAACTTTTGGTACCCTAATTGTTGTTAACGGAGGATCAAGTAATAGATCCGCTTCAACATCATCAAATCCTATTATTGAAATATCTTCAGAATTTTATAATTATTTTCTTTCAAAAAATGCATAGCTCCAATAGCCATTGCGTCATTACAAGCAAAGATTGCAGTCACATTTTCATTTTGCTTCAGTAACTTTTGTACCGACCTGTATCCGTATTGTCTATCGGGATAAGCAGCATCAATAACAATTAAATTGTTTTTAATTTTTAAATTAGCTTTTTCAAGTGCATGTTTGTAACCATTCAACCTTCCCCTAATACTTGGGTGCATAATATCACCGCCAATAAAACCGATATTTTATGTCCCAACTGAATTAAGTGCTGAGCCGCCAATACTCCGCCTTGAAAATTATCAATTAAAATGGAAGGGCAATTATTATTACTTATCTCAAAATCAACAAATACAATTGGAAGTTTTAATGTGCAAATTCTATCAATAAGATTCTGGGGAACTTTTCCTGCAATAATAATACCATCTACATTTTTTTCAAGAATGTACCGAGGTAAAGGAGAATTTTCATCAAAATCTGATTTAATTGTTGTTAGTAAAACATAATATTCACCATCGCGTGCTTCAAACTCAGTACCCAAAAATATTCTTGTATAAAATGGTTCGGTTCTTAAAAAATGATCATCAGTTAAAATGAATCCTATGTTTCCCGTAATTTTTGATACTAATCCTCTTGCTGAGCGTGATGGATGAAAATCCAAATCTTTAATCGCATTTTGAACTTTCTTTTTTGTCTGGTTAGAAATTCTTGAATTGCCGTGAATAACCAAAGGAAACTGTGGCTGTTGAAACACCAGCTTTTTCTGCTACATTTTTTATTGTCGCACTCATTTCACACTCGGTTAAACGTTTAACTAAACTTACATTATTTTTCTCTTTCGGTCAAGATATTTTTTAATATTTTTGGATTAATTACAAAACTATACAAATAGATATTTTCAACAGCTTATGCCAATTGGATGTGAGAGACTATTTATTAAAATGTATTATTTTAATAGTAAACAATTTATTTAGATTAAACGTTTAACTTAATTAACAAATAATCATCATAGTATTATATGTAATACTATAATTTAGATTAGAATTTTTGTTGAAAATATATCATATATAAGAATTTGAGGAATTATTTTAAAATTGTTTTTTAAATAGCAGCTTAACAAATTTATTACCCCATCTTAATTCAATTTCATTTTTATCTATTAGTTACACTTTTTTCATTGTGTAATAATTTGCAATTTTTTTAATGTCGACGTAAGTAAAATGATCATCTATTTTTTTTTAAGGAATGATAAGGACTCAGTGATTTTTCGGAATTAAAGAATTTGGGAATTGAATTAGTAAAGCAAATTTTCCTTTTTATTAAGATATTTTGCAATATTATTTATTGCCTTTTTGTATTCGACATACTCAAAAACTAAAGCTGCAATTATTAAATTAACTTTGCTTATTTTATAACTTTAATATGTAATATCAGCACAATTGAATTCAATTCCATTGGCTTTATTTTTATTTCTTTCTTCGGAAGTTTTCATGAACGCTGGATTTATATCATTACAAATTATTTTTTAATTTGGGCTATTCACTAATCTATCAAATCTGTTTCCGCCTTAAATAGCCTTGTATTGCCGCGGTATACGATAAGTAAGTATAAATGGTTTTTATACATGATCTGATATTAATTGAGCTTGTCCAATTTCGGGTATGGACGTATGTTTTTTAGAATCATCTAATGTGATATTATTCCAAATATTTTTCATTCACTTATATAATATTATCTCATCTATATAAATTTATTGTAATTCGAAAATATTTGCTGTAGAAGTCGATTTGCTTTTGCATGGAATTTGTTTTATAAAAATATCTAATTCTAAATTGTACGTATTTATACTTATTTACAATAAGATAATATTCTCTTATATTATATTTATATTTTAAGTTAATACTATAAAACTGAGATTAATGTAACTTAAATGGCGAAGTTTTGTAAATAATGACAAACAAATATTTTTTTATGTCATATTCTTTATTATCTGAAAGATTGGAAGTTACTAAATATAATAAAAGTATAAATTTTATCGAACTAAGGGATTTCAATATATTCATTTCAGAATTACTAAAATTTAATTCAAATATTGAAATGAAATAATACCAAACTTATCTTATCAAATTTCCTTAGGAAATGAATGTTCAAAAAAACTATTAAGCTGCGGACAACATTCAGCAAGTTAATTTTTTTTTAGCAAAAATACATAGGAGAAAAATAATATGAGAATAAAAATAATTATTGTATCAGTTATTTTTTTTATAATTGGCTGCGTTGAACAAAAAGTCGATTATTTAAATATGGGTAAGGATATTTTATCAACAAATACTATGGATAAAACCGAATTATTACGCGCTATAGAATATTTTAACTCTGAATTAAAAATAAATCCAAACTCAGTTGAAACGTTAAAAAATCTCGCAATCGCTTATAGCAAAATACATGATGATGAAAAATCATATAAAGTACTAAGTAAGGCAATAGATCAAAATAATATAATTGCGGAGGAACTTCATACTCTTAAAGGCTTACAGTATTTTGCAAAAATAAATATGAAGAATCAATATTAAATTTTCAAGAAGCTCTTAAACTTAATCCAGCAAATCAAAATATTTACAAGTTAATATTTACTTCTAAATTATGGCAGAAGTATAAAAAAAATGGAGCGTGGGAAAGTTTTGATAAAAGCGATGTACAATTTTTAATAGATGAAGTTTATGGAGAAAGTTCAGTTAAGCCAACTTATGAAGAGCTGATTGCGCTTTTTAACCAAGCAAAGTAACATTTGATAAATGTTGTGATATGGAATGTAAAATTGTTAATGTTAACATAGAACCAACCTTAATTAAAGCAGAAATTATAGCAAAAGAACTTCAAAAATATTTTGACAATTACCATCAACAGCTTGCCGAAAAATATTTATGTCTATAAACAAAATAAATAGGTAAATGTTAAATATGGATTTAATTGCGGCTACTCTAAAATTGAAGTTCTGTTTATTAAAATATGCAGAGGTTATTATAATTTGGAGTACTTAGTAAAATATGAGCAATATAATACAATGCAATTAAGCTGATTTAATTCCATAAAAAAATAAAAAATTAGCAATTAAAAGAAGGTTAAAATGAAAAGTATATTCTTCACGTTTGTCCTATTTTTATTCTTAAGTTGTGAAAATCCATTAGAAGATAGAGTAGATGATCTAGAAAAACGGCAAGTGGAACAAGAAATAAAATATCAAGAAACATTAGATTCGTTAATGTTGATAATTCAAAATCAAAATGAGCAAATTGCCGGAATAATTGTTAAAAGTCAGAAAATGATCGATTCACTATCAAATCTTTACAACAGTCAATTAGATTCTTTAAGCTCGGCTCAAAGATCACTGATCGATTCATTGATCAATGAGCAACAAACCACTATCGATTCAATGCTGGCTTATCAGCAAAGTTTAATTGAAAGTATTATTAAAACACAGCCCAAAAAAGATTTTGTTGATGAACAATTATTTAATTCTTTATGTCCGCAAGAATGGACAGAATTTGATGTTAGTCATATTGTAGGAAAAAAGAAAACACTTTTAATTTTAAGAGTTGATCGAGTATTGACAAATTCAGATTACATAGCTTTTAGACCAAACGGAGAAACGAAAGATTGGTTATCAGATAGTTCAAGTTGGAAGAATGGAGCTAATTCATTATCAATTGTAAATTTAAAATACGCGGAATCCGGCTTAGCGATGGTTTATACAGATGATGAAGGTAAAATTGAGATGAGAGCTAATCTTGAAAGCAACGTTTATATCATACTTAAGTTAATCTTTTATATTAACTGATAATGTATATATGAATAATAATTTTTTTACTAAAGCATTGTCTACATAAATTTTGATTGTCATGTTATTTTAACATCATTATACTGCGATAAATAAATGGAAATTAAAAACATTATAGTAATTCTAATAATTTTATTTTGCGGAAAATTATTTAGTCAAGCTGATACTTCTTCTGCGAATCCAAATAAGTTACTTAAAAATTCAAAATTTTTTGGGATTCAAATTGAAGCCGTTTCCGCAATAGCAATAAATGAAATTGGGATTTCCGGTGATTATGATTTTTATTCTTCAATAAATAAAAAATATAATTTTGGATTACGAATTAGTACGGAATATTATAAAATACTGGATTTGGATGTTGGTGGCGGAAGCACATTTGGACCTTATTGGGATTTTAGTCTTTTAGGTCGTTATAGTGTTAGGGGTAATTTTATTTGGTTTTCTCCATTATTGGGAATTACATTGCATAATAATTTAGAAGAGACAAAATCTGATTCTAAACTATTGATGAAGTTGGGTATTGAGTTTAAATTTAATTTGTACAAAGATAATATTGGCTTACTTCTAAAATTTATTTCCGGACTTGCAGAAGAAAGGTCCGGATATGGAGGAATTGGCTTAACGATTGGTTTTTATAATAATTAATTCGGCATAACTAACAAAACCTCTTTGATCCAAGGGTTGCCATTGGCAGAGTCCTTTGGACAACTTGACTTCTAATGAATCGTGACAAGCTGCGCGCTAATTTGTTAGAATTTTGTAAAAAATAACCTTCAATGTTTTGTGACAGAATAATAGATTGACTTGCTCTTATACAAAGTCAAAAATAAATCTCTATGAAAAATAATTGTGTATTTAACAAACGAATATTTTAATTTAATTTTAGAACAATTTGTTTAAATGATTTATGGAGTATTTTAATGAAATTAAAAATCTTTTTGTTTCCAGTAATACTAACAATAATCATATGTAATTCAATTTTCCCCAGAAGTATTAATAAAAACAACAAAATTGATAATCTTATGTCACAATATGAGGATTTAACAGAATTTTTCTTTAAATATGCGAAAATATAAAATTGTAGAAAGTATAAAAAATATAAATGAGGAAATTAATCTTATTAACAATATTTTAACTATCGAGAGTTTTAATCAACTAAAAGCAAACCAAAATGAAATTAGTAAATTATCAAAAAATCAAGACTATGCTTCAATAGCATTAATAGCGGTTGATTCATACAAAATTTTAGCTTTAGAATTAGATTATACAAAACTGAAAATTCCACAAGAAGTAGTTCTTTTCGATTATGTTGGATTCAAGATTAAATCATTATTAATTCAAAAAGTAATTGATTGGAACAATATAAAAGCAATTTCAAAAACTACGGAAAATTTATGGGATAATGTAAAAGTACGAATCAAAAATGATGCCTTAAAAGATTTAGTGAGCGACATTGTTTTAGGCTTAAAAAATTCAGTTAGTACCCAAAATAAGAATATGCTAAATTTTGGGGCTCAGATGAATTTAGATGCTGTTGATCTTTTGGAGGCGTATTTTGAAAAATAATATTTTAAATAATCCAACCGAAGCAAATAATGTAAAATTACTAAACAGAATTCCGCAAATTGTTTTTATTTACTGGGTTATAAAAATTGCCGCAACCACTTTATGTGAAACTGTGGCAGATATGTTTTCAATGACTCTGAATTTGGGTTATGGTGAAACAATAATTATATTCCTTGTATTATTTATTATTCTACTTTCTTACAAAATTAAAATTAAAAAATACGAACCAATAGCCTACTGGCTTGTTTTTACTTCTACAGCAATAGTTGGAACCGGAATTTCAGATTTTATTGATAGAACACTTGGTATTGGATACACATTTGGTTCTATACTTTTAATATTTCTTTTATTAATTATTTTAATGCTCTGGTATCAAAAAGAAAAATCAATTGCAGTAGAAAATATAACTTCTACTTCAGCAGAAATTTATTATTGGATTGCATTTTTAATTGCCAATACATTAGGCACTGCTGCCGGTGACTTTCTTTCAGATAGTTTAGGATTGGGTTTTTTAATTAGCGCTTTATTAATTACTATATTATTAGTTATAATAATTTTTTTACATTTTTATTCCAAACTGTCAAAAACTTTTCTCTTTTGGTTTGCGTTTGTTTTAACTAGACCTTTTGGCGCAACATTCGGAGACCTATTAACAAAATCCGTTGATAAAGGTGGTCTTAATTTAGGGACTATTGGCGCCTCTATTTTTTTTACAATTTTATTAATTTTTGGACTGTATAAGGAAGTGCAACTTGAAAAAGTTAGAAATTTATAAATTCATAATAACTAATAAATCAGAGTAATTACTGCAGAATGCTTTTGGTAAAATTTTGAGATTATTTTATAAAGAAAGTTCAGAAGTTTAATTTTTATTTCGGTAAGCATAACATTAACTTTAAGGCGGCAAGTAATATGCTATTGTTAAACAAAAAAATCGCAATTATTAACGTAATGGGTTATTATATCTCTTATAATAAAAAGTTTTGTTGAAAATTACCCAAACAATTATTTAATCATTAATGAGTAAACAAACATCCTTCAACTTATTCTGGTTAAAGAAAAAAAGTAAATGGAGATTAAAATAAATTTTGGACTTAGTGATGTTTTAAGGTGTTACTAAACTCACTATTTTTATTATAATTTTGTGGAGGTGGCGGGAGTTGAACCCGCGTCCGAAGATACCTTTCAGTGAACGTCTACACACATAGTTTATTATTTAAATTTCAAAAACCAAACCCAAACAAACATGGTTTTAATTTTCTATCTCCGTTAAAATTTCGCTTCATCTACCAGAGAACTCGAATCCACTAGTGCACCTAACGGCGTTCATCCTAATTTCGGCACACACAAATTAGGCGAACGGCTACTTACAAATTAAGCAGCTAATGCGTAGTTATAGTCGTCGTCTCGACTTTGTTCCGTCGTTTAGCGTGTCTACGGAGAACACGGTGCGCAGTTCAAAGAACAAATAACCCCGTCGAAGCCAATTTCACCCCCGAGGTTTCCAAATTATTTCAGCAGTTGACCGCGATAAATTATGATATCGCGCCAAAACAAAAAATAAATCGGAAAGTCTGTTAACATAAATTAACACATTCTTGCTTACCAATTCGAATTCTTTTAATTCCACAATTATTCTTTCCGCTCTTCTGCAAACAGTACGCGCAAAATGTAATTGCGCGGCGGAATTATTTCCTCCGGGTAAAATAAAATTCTTTAACGGAGGCAATTTTTCATCGAATTTATCAATTAGAGTTTCTAAATTTTTTACGTCCTCTTCGGAAGTTCTTTTAATAATATTGCTTTTAACATTCTCCGGTGAAGCAAGTTCCGACCCGATTTGAAATAATACATTTTGAATATTTTCTAATTCAAATTTTATTTCATCATTAATATCGCCGGATACAGCTATTCCAATTACTGAATTCAATTCATCAATTGTACCGTAAGCATTGATTCGAATATTATTTTTTTGAACACGTGTTCCGCCGAATAAACTTGTACTTCCGTCGTCACCGGTTTTTGTATAAATTTTCATAACTAATCTAACAATTTAACTAAAAATTTTTGATCTGTATTATCACTTTGAGCTAATTCAAATTCTATATTTTTATCAATTAGAGCTTTCTTAAAGTATCCCAAACCTTCAAATTTATTCAGCTCAATATTGTCTGTAAGTGTCGTAATTGTGCAAACTACCTCGTTCTCGGTATTTACCAAGTCGGCTGGTAATTTTATATTATTTGAGTTAATGACAAATTTTTTAAGATCCTTCTGAACTTTATCGTAAGTTTCTAATCGAGCAATGACTTCCTGTCCGATAAAGCATCCTTTAGAAAAACTTACATCATTTATTAAATTAGCTTCATGCGGATTATATTTATCGGTTATTTCTCTTCCGCCTTTGGAAACTTTGTTTATCACTCTGTATCTATCAAACGCCGCTTCTCCAATCATCTCCAAATCAAATACGCTTTTATGATTTAAAAGATATTCTATCATCGCTTCAGCATTTTCAACCTTCGATAGCAACCAATAAATAATTTCTCCGCTGTGTGCTTTTTTCTTTAACAGGAAAGCCGTTTTAGTATCAATAATAACTTGGTGAAGTCTGTTATTATCAAGTTCATCAACTTCCTTTCCGCAAATCAATGTTAAATATGATTCAGCCTGCGGACCAATAATATCGAGTATTAAATATTTGTTCGAACAATTTTCACACTTTACGTTTTCGGTAATAATATATTTTTCAATCCACCTTAATAACATCATATCGTTAAATTTACTTCCAATTAAAAAATATTCATCTTCATATCTTATCAGCGCAGTTCTGTCAATCAACTTCCCTTTCTCGTTGGTAAATAATGTACTTACGTAATGGTATGGTTCTAAATTGATAACTTCATTTGTTGATATTCTGTTAAGAAAATCCAGGACATCTTTTCCAACAAGTTTTAAAACAGCAGATTCCGATCTATCGTAAATTCCAACTCCGAATTTAATCGCGTCATTTTCTATTTTATAATCAGAATAAATTTCAACCGTATCATCCGCGTTGATCTTTAAATTTTCAAATCTTTGTTTATAATATGAATTTAATAAACCCAAAATACTCCTCTTAACTAAATTTTTATTTGCGAATACTCGTTAATAAAATATGCCGAACTTAAAATTCCCAATTCAAAGCTTTTCAAACTAAAATGCTCGTTAGGCGAATGAATATTATCGGAATCCAATCCCAATCCCATAAGAATTGCCGGAGCTTTAAGCTGTTTAACAAAATCAACCACAATTGGTATTGAACCGCCTTCCCTTGTATAAACTGTTTTTTTACCAAACGCTTTTTCAACCGCTTTTGAAGCTGCCATTATTGCCGGATCTTCCAACGATACAACAACCGGATAACCGCCGTGCATATCTGTTATTTTTACGCTAACGCTTTTCGGCGCAAGTAATTTAATATATTTTGTAAATTCCTTCGAGATTTTTTTCGGATCTTGATTCGGAACCAATCTCATACTGATTTTTGCGGTTGCTTTTGAAGGCAGAACCGTTTTTGCTCCTTCGCCTGTAAATCCTCCGAATATGCCATTGCAATCTAAAGTCGGTCTTCCCCAAATTCTTTGTAAAGTGTTAAATCCTTTTTCGCCTTGCAGTTCTTTTACTCCTAATTCTTTTGCGTAATTTTTATCGGAAAATTTTAAATTATTAATATTCTCAATTTCCTTTTTTGTAAATGGAAGTACGTCTTTATAAAAGTCAGGAATTGTAACTTTTCCGTTTTTATCATGAAGTTTGCTTATAATTTTTGCCAATTCATTTATGGGATTAGCGACTGAGCCGCCGAAACTTCCGGAATGAAGGTCTTTATTTGGTCCGGTAAGTTCAACTTCCATATAACTTAAGCCGCGTAAGCCGTAATTTAATGTCGGAGTTCCTTCTTTGTATAAGCTAGTATCTGAAATTAACACCGCATCGCATTTTAATTTATCCTTGTTGGCTTTAAGAAATTTCTCTAAATTTTCGCTGCCGACTTCTTCTTCACCCTCTATTAAAAATTTAACATTAAGCGGAAGTTTATTTTCAGATTTTAAAAATGCTTCAACACTTTTAATGTGAACAAAATTTTGACCCTTATTATCATTTGCGCCGCGTGCCCAAATTTTACCATCTTCAATTACGGGTTCAAAAGGATCTGATTTCCATAAATTTATCGGATCAACAGGCTGAACATCATAATGACCGTATATTAAAACTGTTGGTTTTCCGGGAGCATTAAGCCATTCTCCGTAAACCAATGGGTTGCCTTCAGTTTTGAGTATTTCAACTTTATCTAATCCGGCGTCTTTCATTTTTTTTGATACAAATTCGGCGCATTTCAACATATCATTTTTGTGTGAACTTAATGTAGAAATACTCGGAATTCGTAAATAATCTTTCAATTCATTTACATAATTCTCTTTATTTTTAGATATATAATTTAATACTGATTCCACGATCTCTCCTTTTGTTAAAGATGGAAAAACACTTTTAAAACTTAAGAAATTCTTTTTAATTATAATAGAAATAGAAGGAATAGAATTGAGATTTCCCAAATAAAATTGAAAAGATTATTTATTTTTGAAAAAGTATTAACTTATAACATATGATATTATTCAAATACATATCTAAAAATTTGCTGATGCCGTTTTTGTTTGCGCTGTTTACATTAATGTCGGTTTTTCTTTTGCAGTTCTTAATGAAAATTGCGGATAAACTTGTCGGTAAAGGTTTGAGCTTTATTGTAATTTCCAAATTGATAATTTACAGCTTAAGCTGGATGTTTGTTCTAGCCGTTCCAATGGCTGTTTTAATAGCCACTTTAATGGCTTTCGGAAGTATGGCTCAAAATAACGAAGTCGCAATAATGAAAGCTTCCGGAATTAGTTTGTACAAAATGATGCTGCCGCCGCTTGCCGGAAGTATTCTGATCGCCTTCTTGCTAGTTCAGTTTAACAACAATATTTATCCCGAAGCAAATCACGCTTTAAGAGTTTTAACTCAGGATATTTCCAATCAAAAGCCAACTTTATCTTTGGTACCGGGAGTATTTTCTCAAGAAATGCCGAGATATTCATTATTGGCAAGAGAAATTGATTCTGAAACTAATGAACTTAAAAATCTTACAATATATGATTATTCTACCGCTCAGAGTTATAATGTTGTTACTGCCAAACGAGGTGAAATTTATTTTACAGCAGATAGAAAAAAATTAATTTTAAATTTATTCGACGGTGAAATACATACGTCAAATATCGGAAACCTAAAACCATACAGAAAATTAGAATTTAAAAATCATATTATAGCAATGGACGCGGATCAATTTTCACTTAGAGAATCCGCGCTCGGCGGCAGACGCGGCGATAGAGAACTTGGTGCGCCCGCAATTTTAGCTTTAGTAGACAGCATTGCCCAATTGAATAACGAAGAAACAAAAAGATTGGAAAAACAAATTACATCTAATTTCGTTAAGGATACTTTACATTTTGCAAATATTGAAAAACATAATAAAAGTCTAAAGATAAGTTTATTTCATGCTGAAGATAAAGTAAGAGCGACAAAGAACGCGCTTATGCCAATTTTAAGGCGCATTGACGCCAATGAAAAAAGAATGGATAGCTACTGGGTTGAGATTCATAAAAAATACTCAATTCCATTTGCCTGCATAGTGTTTGTTTTAATCGGTGTTCCTCTCGGCACAATGACTCGAAGAGGGGGTTTTGGCGTTGCCGCGGGAATTAGTTTGGGATTCTTCCTTGTTTACTGGGCATTTTTAATCGGTGGTGAAAAACTTTCCGATAGAGGAATGCTTTCACCTTTTTGGGGCACATGGACGGCAAATATTGTTTTAGGTATTATTGGAATTATTTTAGTTCGTAAGGGCGCGAAAGAAAGAGTAGAACTGAATTTAGATTTTTTCAAAAAATTCGTACCAAAAAGCTGGAGAATAAATTCTGAAAATAATTGATAAATATCTGATTAGACAATTTATTCAAACCGTACTTTTTGGTTTGATCACATTTACATTAATTTTTGTTGTAATTGACATGATGGAAAAACTTGATGATTTCATCGACGCAAACACAACATGGAATATTGTCGTTCAGTATTACTTTGTTTTTATTCCTGAAATAATAAGATTGATGATGCCGGTCGCGGTTATGCTCGGCGCGCTTTTCACAGTTGGTAAACTATCAAATCAAAATGAATTGACGGCAATAAAAGCAGGCGGAATAAGTTTCTATAGATTCACATTGCCGTTTTTGTCAACCGCATTTATTATAAGTCTCTTCGCTATTTATTTTGGCGGATTTGTTGTTCCTGAAGCAAATAAAAATAGAATCTTTATTGAGCAAAATTATTTAAATAAAAATATGATCAGCTCCGGCAGTAATATTTATTTTCAGGATTCAGCAACCAGAATTGTAACTATAACTTATTTTAATGTTAAAATGGGTCGTGCCAATAGAGTTAGTATTCAGGAATTTGATGAAAAAAATATTGAAAAAATGATTTCAAGAATCGACGCGCAATCAATGAAATACGATTCTACAAAAAAAGCTTGGCAATTATCTGACGGGGTACAAAGGTTTTTCTTTAACGGGAAAGATTCTGTTTCCGAATTTAAAGAACTAGATGTAAACTATCTTACTTTTACACCAGATGAAGTTATACAAAAACAAAAAATACCCGATGAAATGACTTTAAGTGAATTGAAAAAATATTCGCAGGAACAATTTAATGCGGGTACAGATCCAACGAGAATTGAAATTGAATATCACTCAAGAATAGCTTTTGCATTCGCCAGTTTTGTAGTAATTTTGTTTGGAATGACAATTTCCGCTAATAAGCGCAAAGGCGGAACCGCTATCCAATTCGGTATAAATGTTTTGCTTACTTTTGTTTATTTGGTTTTTATGAAAATAAGTCAAGCGTTTGGTAAAAACGGTGTGTTCAATCCGCTTATTACAGCATGGCTAGCAAACATTATATTTTTTATCGCGGGAGTATTTAACCTAATTCGAATAAAAAAATGATCAGAATTTCCATCTGCTTGACATTGCAAATCCCAATCTTTTTGCGTTGTTTCCGTCAAACAAAGAGTGAACATACGAAGCCGCAAAATCGAAATCCAATAATCCCGAACTGAATCCTAACCCAAATGCCCAATTAAAATCTTCAATTCCTCCGTAAGAAATTCCGCTTCTCAAATTAAACCAGTTCCATGGGCTGTATTGAGAACCTAATGAAAATCTTGGCTCTGTAGTGTTTGCGGGCATATTATTAAAACCCTGCTGATAGTTGAATTCAATTAATAATTTTCCCGGGAAATTTCCATTTAAAAATTTATCAAGTTTAAATGCAACTCCCAATTTCATTGCGGTTGCCAGACTTGTAGAAAACTCATTAATATATCTTCCCTCGCCTGTTATAGCTTTGCCAAGAGAATCTAAAAGTGTTTCATCGGTAATATCTTCCAAAAGATACGTGGTTGAAGAAGCGTATTCAATTGATTCATTATTCCAGTTTATTTTACCAAGATCTGTTAAGGCAACAGCGAAAGACCATGCTTTATTCAATTCCGCGTTAAATCCTAAATCCATTCCAAAACCCGTTCCCGCTGGTTTATTAAATAGACCTAATTGTGTTTCTTTCTCAATTCCGTCTTCATCAAAATCGTACTTAATGCCAAAATTTGGCGAAGCAGCCATAAGCATTCTTGAATTGCCGTTGACTTGAATACCGAAATTATTTTGCGTCTGAAGCGTGGTATTCATATTTTCAAAACCTGCATAGAAATAACCGTGCACCATTTTTAAGGTGATGCCCGCGGTAAAGGATCTAAATGCGTCAGGAAATAAATTCGATAAATCTTTAGCATATGAAAGCGTATAATTTCTTAAATACCAGGTTTTCAAATCCATGTCGCTTAAGTCAAAAACTTTTTCCGTTTCATTTCCAAAAAGAACTAATTCAAAAATTTGTTTAGGCAGACTTACATTTGCGCTAACCCAATCCTGGACTGAAATTCCAAACGCGCCCAATTTTTTTGATGGATAAAAAGTAGCGGAAAATATTGTAGTTCCGAAATTTGTATTTATCATTGAACCGTTTGAAAATAAATCTAAAAATTTATTTTTCTCAGCTTCATTCAAATATTTACCTACTATTTGGCCAGAACTATTCTCTTCGCCTGTGAAAAAATATTTGTAATCACTAATTGTAATAAAATCATTTCCCGCTGAAAAATTTAAATTAGGAAGCGGTAAAACTGTTGATATTTCAATTTTATGTTCTTGTTCTGTTGCTAAATTTGCGGGGTTAACTCCAATTGCATAAACTCCTGTTGATGAAACAGCGTTTGTTCCTGCCATTGAAATATTTTTTGCGTCAACAGAACCGAAAGATCCGAAACCTTGAGCAAATTCAAGTGATGAAATAAATAAACTTAACAGTATGATAATTTTTCTAAATTTCATATTATTCCCCGCTAAAATCAGCTCTGTAACTCGCTTTAACTTTAATACTGATATTGATTTTATTGCTCGTTCTGAATTTTACATTTTGTTCATCTGAATTCGGGGTTTCAAACGCGAACATTATTTTTAGGAACGGATGTTTAATTAGTTCAATTATTTCATCATTATACAATTTCAATGTATGTTCGGATTTAACCGTGTTCAGTACATCGCCTTCACTTGAAACCGTAGGAGATTGAACTTCCAAATATGACGTTGGATTATTTTCAGTCGGCAGCGGCATTATTTCATTATTATTTGAATCCAGAACCATTGCGTTGAATCTAAGATTTACAGGCACGCTGTTTTCAATATTTACTGTAACTTCCCCGTAATTAATGTTATCAATATCATCATCTTTAATATCACCTAAGTTAAGATCGATTGTATCAATAAATGTTGCTTCGCCAATCCCGAC
Source organism: Ignavibacteriota bacterium (assembly GCA_016713565.1). Taxonomy (NCBI): domain Bacteria; kingdom Pseudomonadati; phylum Ignavibacteriota; species Ignavibacteriota bacterium. Next base: position 398,003 of record JADJOX010000008.1, on the reverse strand, counting down.
ATTCAAAGGTATTTCAAATTTCATATTGCCGAAAATAGAATCTTGAGAGCTTACAGTTCCTACTTCATAATCCGGATTAATTATTCCACTGCCGATGAGTTTAAAATTATACGGCAGATCTTTGGAGTAATCATTTAATAATTCAGAAATATCTACTTCGCCTCCGTTATCTGAAGGAAGAATTATATTATCTAATATAATTGATTTTGTTGTTTGTCCATTGGTTGAAGTTATAACTCCATTTATTTTAAACTTTAAGTTAGATGAACTTCCAAGATTAAGCAGAATTTTCGAGTTTTTAAATTTAGCCGATTGAAAATCTAAATTACTATCAAAACTTCCATAATCGAGATTAAATTCGCTTTCGGTAATGTTGAATGGAGTCGGTTTAAGTTTACCAGTTATAGATTTTAATATTATATCATCAAAATCTATATTAAATGAAATACTGTCGTTTTTTTCGACTGTTGAGATTTCACCGGTTGAATCCGTTACAATTTCAAATTTATAATTTAACTTATTTGTTAATTCACCCGGACTTGTGGAAGAAATAAACCAACCCGATAAATCATTTATGTTAACAACTTTTTGCTTTTGATTTTTTTCGAGAGGAACAAAAATTGAATATTTATTTTTACTTGCATCCAAAATATTTTCAAATGTGATTTTCACATTCAAATGAACGTCTAAATTGTTATTAAAAATAATATTCCCGCGTCCGTCCGAAATTTCCGCGGTTTCAATATATGTAGAGTCATCGAGAACAATTGCCTTTTCCGCGGTTATATTTTGAACAGGTAGCGGAGCAGTAGCGCCGGAAATTGTTAGATCGTCAAATAACGCTAAAATTGTTGTTCCGGATTCTTCAGGAATTACAACTTCAATTCCATCACTTCCTTTACTGTAAATGGTTCCAACGTATTCTAATTGATTTGAGATTTCGGAATTTATTAGCGGAAACTTTAACGAATCAATCTGATATTTAGGAACCTTCACCCAATTATCTATTGTATTAATTTGCTCAGCTACAATGCTTTGATCTATTTTATTTCTAATAATTATTCCTCTTAGTTCAATATCAACCGGAAGATTATTGAAGATAATTAATTTAAGAACACCATCTTCAACATATATTTTTTCTACAGTTTTAATACCTTCCACATCTAAAGTAACATTACCTTCCTGTTCAGGGAAAATTTGTGTCGAGCCGCTTGTTACATCTTCAGCCCATTCTTCAACTTTAATATTGGTTGCAGTGGGAATTGGAATGTTTATTTTTATTGAACCAAGCTGCTGTGAATTATTTATTTGAAATCCGTTAATGGAAAGCTGATTATCAATTTTTACCGTTGATATTGGCTTTTCGTCTCCAAAATAAATCAAGCCCATTGATTGCGGATCTTCCGAAGATTTTAAAAATGAGCTGTCCTTTTCAACAATCTCCAAAAGTGAAAATTCTTTTTTTGTTATAGGAATATTTAAATCAACATCCCAAGTGGGACTAACAAACTCGTTAGGTTTATCGAAACATGAATTAAGAAATAATGCGACTATTAAAACAATATAAACTTGATTTTGTTTGACAAACTTCATTTGAATTCCTATGTAAATTATTTCGTCAGAATCATTTTCCGCACAACCCTATAATTATCGGCCTGCAATGAGTAAAAATAAATTCCACTCGTCATTCGGATCAGTTGATTCGTATCAAAATTAATTTCGTAAACACCTGATCTTTTATTTTCATTAACCAGAGTTAATATCTGCCTACCGAGAACGTCAAAAATTTTAATAGAAACTTTTGCGGAATTTTTGTTATAAAGTTGTGGGATTGAAAATTTAATTTTTGTACTTGGGTTAAAAGGGTTTGGATAATTTTGAAATAGTTCAAAATTATTGGGGATTTCATTTAACTCATTTAGCTCAATTCCGGAAGTAGGATTCACTTTCGCAATTGCTTTCTTCTTTCCGCCTCCGATTCTGGATAAATGAATTGCTTTAAATTTAATCGAATCCGCTGTCTCAATTGTTTGAATTCCTTCAGGTGTCCAATCATCTACATTTTTTAAATTAATGTTCTGTTCTTCCAAATAAGCAAAGGCAAGACTATCATCCTGACTTATATTTGTCATATTCAAGAATTCTAAAAATTCCGGAGATTTTGGAACAGAAAAATATGCATGATAACCTTCATTAAAATAATAGCTGGTTTTTTCCGGGTATAAATTTGAATCCGGCAATTCCCAAATTCTAATCTCAAAATATGAGAACAGCGTATCTTTATCTACTCCTAAATTTAAATATGTATTTCCATTTGGCACTAATTTTCTAATGAAGATTTTCATAATTATGTCATTATTTAAAGCACCGTATTCAACTGTGAAAACACCGCCGGTAAGAGCATCATATAATTTTTGATACATCGAAAAGTCAATTGGGCTTGAAGGTAACGTTGTTTTAGGAATAACAAATCCTTTTCCTTCTTTAAAAGAGCCTTCATCAACCTTTGTATCCAATGTGCCGAATGACACAGGTTTCTCAAGCCACAAGCTATAATTTACCACATTGGAATCTTGCGCATATATCGAAATTTTTAAAAAAATGATTAAAAGTAAAAAACTAAATTTTACTGCAGATTTCATTATTTCCCTTTTAGATGTAATAATTACCGATATTTAATTAAAAGGAATAATAGCATAAGTCAAGATTTGAATACGATAATTAACCAAATACTATAAATTTATAATCGTATTATTAGCCGATATGTTTAAACTGAAATTGAGATTTAAATTCTGATTTATTCTTCATTGAAAGGTTTTCTCTATTTTGACCTTTCACATAATACATATCAATACTTCCTTTGCCTTTTGTATCAACTTTTCCGCGGTATTCGCATTCAAAATGATCTCTGACAAGCATATAAGTATAACCTGAAATGTTTATTTCTCCGGGTTCTCCGGAACTTTCCATCCTGCTTGCAATATTTACAGTATCGCCCCAAATATCATAAGTAAATTTCTTTGTTCCTACAACTCCCGCAACAACGCTGCCTGAATGAATTCCAAGACGCATATCCCATTTTATTGCAGAGGCTTTATTTCTTTCTTTAATAAATCTCTGAAAGTCTATTGCGGCATATACAATTCTTACAGCATGATCATCTAGTTCATTCGGAATTCCGCATGCGGCCATGTAAGAATCGCCAATGGTTTTTAATTTTTCCAAACCGTATTTATCAATTAATTTATCAAAGTTTTTAAAGATATCGTTAAGCTCATTTACCAATTCTTCAGGTGGAAGCACACTTGTTGTGTAAGTAAATGCTTTAAAATCAGTAAATAAAATTGAAACATTTGAAAACTTTCTGGGCTTTACTCTCCCATTTACTTTCAATTCATTTACCAAAGAGGAAGGTAAAATGTTATGCAGCAATTCATCACTTTTATTTTTTTCCAATTCAAGTTCGCTCGTTCTTTTTCTAACCATTGCTTCAAGCGCTTCATTTCTTTTTTGAACTTGCAGTGTTTTATAATAATAAAGGTAATAAGCAAAACTTGATATGCTTAATATTGTCAAAGTTATAAACCACCAAGTTTTATAAAATGGGGGAGATATCTTAAATGAACTTAATATTTTTGCTTCTCCAATCGTATTATCGCTGTTTTTTGCTCTTACCCAAAAATTATAACTACCTGGCGGAAGCGCTCTATATGTTACTGTATGCTCTTTTGTTTGAGCCCAGTTATTTTCAATTCCTTCTAATTTAATTTCAAAAATTGTCTCTTCGGGTTTTGAGAATGAAATTCCGTAAAACTCGAATGAAATATTGTTCTGATTATAGTCAAGTTCATCTTGATTAAATGATTTGAATGGAATTTCATTTTGTCCGTCTGATACTTTTGCATTGGTAAGAAAAACCGAAGGATTTTCATCTAAAGCTGCTTTGTTCGGATTTATTTTAATTACTCCGTTCATTGTTCCAAACCATAATAAACCATCTCTGTCTTTAAAAAATGCTTTTTGGTTGACTTCTATATTTGGAATTCCTTCATTTTTTGTCAGATATCTAAACTTTATTTTATTTTCGTTTTTAAATTTTTGATTATCTAAAATTGAAAGTCCATTTATGGTTCCGATATAAAGCTTATGATTATCTTCTAAAATAAAATAGCATGTATTTGCAGAAAGACCTTCTTTTTCAGTAATAGTTTGAAAGTTTTTTCCATCATAACGTGTAATTCCGCCGCCATCGGTTCCAAGCCAAAAATAACCGTATTCGTCTTGCATAATTGAAAAAATGTTATTTACTGGCAGACCCTTTGCCGTATCGATTTGCACAAAAGTTTTACCATTATATTTTAGCAATCCGCTGTAATGAGTTGCAAACCAAATATTCCCTTTTTTATCTTCAAGAATGTCGTTTACTTCAAATTTGTTAAATCCTTGTACATCGGTAAGAACCTCTGTAATATTTCCGGTTTGTGGTGAATATTTACTTATTCCGCCAACAGCGCCAAACCAAATGTCGCCATTGCTATCTTCATAAACCTTTAAAATATAATCGTGTTTTAAGCCTCTGTTTCTATCGAATGAAACAACTCCTCCCTTTCCAAATTTAGTAACTCCGGAAAGTGTTCCGAACCAAAGGTTTTTTTTTACTGTCCAATAATATTGAACTGAGGTCGTTTCCAATCAATCCCGAAGCTGTAGTTAACCTGCTGAAATATCCGTTATCCAAAACCGTAACGCCTTTCCCATAATGTCCAAAATACATTTTACCATTATCGTCCTGCGAAATTGGATAAACCGCTCTATCTGCCAAACCGTTAGAAGTAGAATAAATTTCAAACCAATCGGCAGGCAACCTGCTAACGCCGCCTAAAAAAGTTCCAAACCAAATATCTCCTCTTCTATCAACAAATCCGGATCTAATTTCATCACTTTGCAGTCCTTCATGACGGTAGATTTTTTTCCCGTCATAACGCATAACGCCGTTATTGTATAATCCAAGCCAAATATTCCTATTTGCGTCTTCAAGAATAACACTAACTTCTTCTTCAGGAAAACCGTCTTTTGAGGAAAAATTATAAAAATATTTACCGTTAAAGGTTGAAACTCCTCTATCCGATCCGATCCACAAAATTTTATCGCTGTCTTCAAAAATGGTTAAAATATTATCACTAATTAATCCGTTCTTTGAATTATAAACCGTGAAATTTTTCCCGTCATATTTAATTAAGCCTTTATTTGAAGAGGTAAACCATAAATTTCCATTGGAATCAAGAAGTACATCCGAGAGCTCATTGCTTGGAAATCCATTCTGCTCGGTATATTTGGTTATTTTTTTACCTTCAAATTTACACGCGCCGCCGTATCTTGTAGCAACCCAAATATTATTTTTTTTATCATTTGTTATGCCTTCTATAAAATTATCACTCAATCCGTTGGCGGTTGTAAAACTTGTAATTTCGTCTTCGAATAAAAGTGACAATCCGTCATTTGTGCCAATCCAAAGCGTGCCATGCTTATCCATAAATAAAGCCCAAACATTGGTTCCAACCAAACCATCAGATAAGCTGTATGTTTTAACTTTAATACCGTCAAATCTTCCAACTCCTGCTTCTGTTCCAAACCAAATAAAGCCTGTGGAATCTTGAACAATATCGTAAACTGTGCTTTGAGGCAAACCGTTGTCGGTTGAATAGTGTTGAAAGTTTAAAGATTGGGATAAGAGGACATTCCAATATAATGCACTAAAAATTAGCGCCGAAATAATATGTTTGAAGAAATTGTACAATAATTTTCTAATTTATTTGATATTTTCTATTTATTATCGGCGAAAATTTTATTTCTGTTAGATTATTAATTAATTCTTTCGTCTTTATTCAAATTGGTAAAGCCAAATTGAGGGGACGATTGACCATCTATATTTATTTCACCGAATCTTTTTTCAAATTTTGAAATATTATCTTGTAATGCTTTTAATAGCATTTTGGCATGCTGTGGCGTTGTAATTATCCTTGCATGTACTTTTGCTTTCGGCACACCCGGTACAACTCTGGTAAAATCTAAAATAAATTCTGCCGGAGAATGCGTAATAATTGCCAAATTGGAGTAAATTCCTTCAGCTTCTTTTTCACCAAGTTCAATATTGATTTGCTGTGCCTTATTTTCGCTGTTTTTTTCCATTGTAGTCCTCAATTAAATGAAAAGCCCATAGGTTGTCAAGAAAGACAAAGTATGGGCTCCTAATAATTATTAAAAATTTAATTATTTGTACATATCAGCTTTTTTGAATGCATCTTCGGATTTATCTTTCATTCCAAGATTTGCATAAACTTTGCCCAATAAATCCCAAACTGCCGCTTCTTTTTCGTTTATTGAAAGAAATTTTTCGAGATATGGTAATGCTGCTTCAAATTTTTGTTTAAATTCGTCTGATTTCAATTCTTTTGCTTCTGATTCTTCTCTAATTGTTGCACCCCATTTAACATAAGTAACTGCCAAATTGTAAAGTGCGTTTTCATAATTCGGATCAATCTCAATTGCCTTTTTCAATTGCACTTCAGCCTCAGGATATTCTTCAGCATTAAGCAACAATGAGCCATAGTTATATCTGTAAAATTTATTTTCTGGTTCTTGAATAACGCCGGCTTTGAAAGCTTCTTTAGCAACGTCAAGTTTTTCGGCACCAATGTATGCATTAGAAAGTAACAATAAAATATCGCCATTAGAGGGATGTTCTTTTCTTCCTTTTTCCAAAATTTCAATAGATTTATTAAAAGATTCCATGCTTTTGTCTTTATCACCTGCTTCTTTTAATTCAACGCCTTTTTGAATATAAATTTCACCGAGCTGAACATATGAATCAGGACTATTTGTTAGTTCCATAATTTTTTTGAAAGGTACAATAGCAGCTTCTCTGTCGCCTTGATTCAAATGAGCATAAGCCAAATTCAAGTATGTGTCAGCAGAATCCGGTTCGCAGGCGATTGCATCGTTAAATTTGTTAATTGCATCACCAAATATAACTTTGGCGCTATCAGTATTTCCTGCTTTAGCTCCGCGGTTGAATAATTGAACTCCTTTATTGAAATTATCTGCCCAGTGGTATTTTCTGGATTCAGTAATATTCTTTTCAAATTTATTGCTGATTTTTAATGACTGATCGAAATTTTCCAACATCTTTGGTATATCACCTTTTTCACCATGTAAAAAACCTAACAGGTAATAACCCTCATCGCTTTTAGGATTTTTTTGAATTTCTTTTTCAAGTGATTCCATTGCTTTATCATAATTATTTTGTTGAATATACAATTTTGCACTTGTTAATTCTGTGGATGAGCATTGAAATGCTGAAAATCCCAAAACAAATGAAATAATTAAAATTACACTTACCGTCCTCTTCATTTAGACCTCTTTTTTATTTTGATTTTAATTTTTAAAGTTATTTTACGTTTTTTCCAGTATGTAAAATTAACATTTTCCATACTATTTTGCTTTAATTAATTAGCCAACTTTGCAATTTATTCTTATTCATATTTTGTATATTATAACTCATTATTGTTTTTACCTAAAATTGATTTTACCGGTTAAAAAGAATATTTTTATAAATAAAATAAGACTTTTATGACCACTGAAAATATAATAAGAGAAGTTCCTAAAGTATTGCTACATGATCATCTTGACGGCGGATTAAGACCTGAGACAATAATTGATTTAGCAATAAAACAGAACTATAAAAAACTTCCAACTAATAACCCCGTTGAATTAGCTGATTGGTTTCACCGCGGTGCGAATAAAGGAAACTTAGTTGAATATCTTCAAGGCTTTGAACACACTTGCGCACTTATGCAGACAAAAGAGTCGTTGGAAAGAGTTGCTTATGAAATGATGGAAGATATGCATAACGATGGTATCTGTTATGTTGAAACGAGATTTGCGCCGATTCTGCATTTAGAAAAAGGCCTTCATTATGATGATGTAGTTAGCGCGGTTTTAGAAGGTTTGGAAAAAGGTAAAAAGGATTTTGGCGTTGGTTACGGACTTATACTCTGCGGAATGAGAAATATGAAAAAATCACTGGAGATTGCAGAGCTCGCAGTAAATTACAGAAACAAAGGTGTTGTTGGGTTTGATTTGGCAGGTGAAGAAGGCGGCTATCCTCCTAAAGATCACCTTGACGCATTTCAATTTATACAAAGAGAAAATTTCAATATTACTATTCATGCGGGTGAAGCTTTTGGTAAGGAATCAATATGGCAGGCAATTCAATTTTGCGGTGCTCACAGAATCGGTCATGCAACAAGATTATTGGAAGATGTAATCATTGATAAAAATGGTGAAGTTGTTGCTTTAGGTGAATTAGCACAGTATGTATTGGATAAACGTTTGCCGTTGGAAATTTGTCTTTTAAGCAATGTCCATACTGGTGCGGTAGACCTTTTAGAAAACCATCCGTTTAGCATTTTTTATAAAAAGAAATTTAGAGTTTTTCTTAATACCGACGACAGATTAATGAGTGACACAACGCTCACAAAAGAATATTTGATTGCTACTCAATTGTTCGGAATATCACTTGACGATATTGAAAAACTCAATATCAATGCGATGAAATCATCCTTTCTAACTTACGAAGAAAGATTAAAATATATATACAATATCATTAAACCCGGCTATCAAAAAGTCCGGGAAAAATTATTATCCCTTAAAGTATAGTCTATGAAAAAATTATTCAAAAATTACGAATTCGAATTTGATAATAATCAGAAAAAAATAATAACTTCGTTTTCCAAACAAGCAGTTAAGCAAATGGAAAGCGACGAAAGATTTGCAAGAGATGTTAATATTTTCAAATCAATTATTGATAAGTTGAGTTCCGCTGAAGAAAAAGTAAAATTAACAAAGGAAGAAAAAACTCGTTTAAGTTTTCAGCTGAAAGAAAATACAAAACATTTGGATAAAAAAGTTAAATCGAGTTGGTTTCTTACAAAATGGTTTTATAAAAACATGCTGAATCAGTATAACAATATTTTATCTATTTTTGAAGATTAATCATGGTTAATAAATCAATTAAAGCTCCAACCGGAACATTACTTACTTGCAAAGGGTGGATTCAAGAAGCGGCAATGAGAATGCTGATGAATAACCTTGATCCTGAAGTTGCCGAAAATTCCGATGAATTAATTGTTTATGGCGGTTCCGGTAAAGCAGCCCGCAATTGGGAATCTTATACTGCAATTATTGATTCGCTTAAAAAATTAGAAAATGATGAAACTTTACTAATTCAATCAGGCAAACCCGTCGGTATATTTTCTACACATTCCAACGCGCCTCGCGTTATTATTTCTAATTCAATGTTAGTTCCGGATTGGGCAAATTGGAATGAATTCCGCAGACTTGAAAAACTTGGTTTAACGATGTACGGTCAAATGACAGCAGGAAGCTGGATATACATCGGAACTCAGGGGATACTTCAAGGTACATATGAAACTTTTGCGGAATGCGCAAGGCAGCATTTTAATGGAACTTTAGAAGGCAAATTTCTTCTTACTGCAGGAATTGGAGGAATGGGCGGCGCACAGCCTCTTGCCGCAACAATGAACGGTGCTGCGTTTTTAGGAATTGACGTAGATAGATCCCGACTCGAAAAAAGATTAAATACCAAATACCTGGATGTAATTTCAGAAAATCTTTATGAAGCTCTTGACATTATTCTAAAAGCAAAAGAAAATAAAAATGCAATTTCTGTTGGATTGGTAGGAAATGCGGCAGAAATACTTCCGCGAATATTAGAACGTGGAATTGTTCCCGACGTTTTGACAGATCAAACCTCGGCGCATGATACTTTAAATGGTTATGTTCCAATGGGGATAAGTTTTGAAGATGCAAAAATTCTAAGAAAAAATGATCCTGATGAATACATTAAACTAGCAAAGCATACAATTGTAAAGCACGTTCAAGCAATGCTTGAATTTCAAAAGTTAGGTTCAATCACTTTTGATTACGGAAATAACATCCGTGGTGAAGCAAAAGAAAACGGCGTTAATAACGCATTTGATTTTCCTGGTTTTGTTCCCGCATATATTCGTCCTTTATTCTGTGATGGAAAAGGTCCATTCCGCTGGGCTGCGCTTTCTGGTGATCCGAATGATATTTATGAAACTGATAAAGCCGTTCTTGAAACCTTTCCGGAAAATAAAGCATTGGTTAGATGGATTAAAATGGCTCAGGAAAAAGTTGCATTCCAAGGTTTACCATCGCGTATATGCTGGCTTGGATATGGTGAACGCGCTAAAATGGGTACAATTTTTAATAAAATGGTAGCCGACGGAAAATTAAAAGCTCCTATTGTTATTGGCAGGGATCATCTCGACTGCGGTTCTGTAGCATCGCCTTACCGTGAAACAGAAGGAATGATGGACGGAAGTGATGCAATTGCCGACTGGCCGATTCTTAATGCGTTACTTAACTCTATTGGAGGTGCAAGCTGGGTTTCTGTTCATCACGGCGGTGGAGTTGGCATTGGAAAATCAATTCATTCAGGAATGGTTGTTGTTGCCGATGGAACAAAAGAGGCTGAAGAAAGATTGAATAGAGTTTTAAATTATGATCCCGGGATGGGTATTATTCGTCATTCAGACGCCGGCTATGAAAGAGCAATAGAAAACGCAAAATACTTTGAAATAAAAATTCCAATGATGAAAAAATAAAAGGTAATTAAATGAAAGTTTTAATAGCAGACTCGCTACCTGATTTTTATATCGAGCGTTTAAGAAAAAACAATATAGAAGTTATTTACAGTCCTAAGTTAGGTGAAAATGATTTACCCGAAGCAGCAAAGGATGTTGATATTATTGTTGTAAGATCGACAAAGGTAAATGAAAAAACTATTTTAGAATCAAAATGTTTAAATTTAATTGTAAGAGCAGGAGCCGGATATAACAACATAAATGTTGCCGCCGCAAACAAACGAGGAGTTTATGTTGCCAATTGCCCGGGTAAAAACGCTCATGCCGTCGCTGAATTAGCAATCGGGTTGATGATTTCATTAGATAGACAAATTCCCTCTAATGTAAGTGATTTTAAAAACGGAGTTTGGAATAAGGCAAAATATTCAAAATCTAAAGGCTTGTTTGGTAAAACTTTGGCTATTGTAGGAATGGGAAATATAGGTCGGGAAGTTGCTACAATCGCAAATGCAATGGGAATGAATGTATACGGAAAAGATATTTCAAGAATTGAAGGTGTTGAATATAAAGATTTTTCAGAATTTGATCAGGTATTGCCACTGGCAGATGTTATTTCACTCCATTTACCTGTAACAACACAAACTAAAGGTATGTTTGATGATAAAATGTTTGGATACATTAAACCCGGAGCAATATTAATAAATACTTCACGCGCGGAAGTTATCAACGAAGATTCACTAATTAAAGCGGTAAAAGAGAAAAATATTAAAGTAGCATTAGATGTTTTTGCCGGTGAACCGGAAGGAAAAGATGGCGCGGTAAGTTCAAAGTTGCAAGATTTGGAAAATGTATATGTCACTCATCACATCGGCGCATCAACTGAACAAGCTCAAAATGCCGTAGCCGAAGAAGCGGTTAATATAATATTAAAATATATTGAAAGCGGAACGATTGCGCATTGGGTAAACAAAGCTAAATCATTAAACTCTTATTACCAGTTAGCAGTAAAGCATTTTGATAAACCCGGAGTCTTAGCTTCAATAATGGATGTTTTACGTCAGGGAAATATTAATATTGAAGAAGTGGAAAACATTATTTTTGACGGCGGTTTGGTTGCGCTTTGCACAATGAAATTAGTCGACCCGGCTACAAACAATATGTTGGAAGCAATAAGAAAAAATCCAAACATTATAAATGTTTCACATACTGTTATAGGATAAATAACATTTTAAGCTGTTGAAATTATTTTCGGCAGCTTTTAAACAAACTTCACGTCAATCATATCGTTTAATATTTGATGAAAATATAAAAGTTTTACTAGTTCCAAATAACTTTCATTTCCATATAATTCAAAATTATAAATCAAACAATCGCTGTTGGTTATTAAGAAATCGTTTATCTCTTCACCTAAATTAATTTTCTTTATCATCTGTTCAAAATTTGAGGATAAATTATTTAGCAGATCTTTATTTTGTTCATGAAAATTCTCGAGCTGGGTTTTTGAATTTGAAACTAATAAATAATTTATATAAGGCAATTCTAAAAACTCAGTAATTTGTTCTGAAAAACTTATACCGATTCCAAATCTATTGTTATTCCAGTTCAAGTTTCCCGAAACTAAATAATTTTTAGCGTCATTAAACTTTTCATAAACATCTAATTCAATTTCCGGCTGAATATTATATATTTCTTTGAATATGATTTTTGAAAGCAGAACTTCATTGGCGCTGACATCACCTTTTAACAAAACTTTTTCAAATTCATTCACTGCACTTGCAAAATACAAATATGAATTGGAAATGTACGATTCAAAGCCAATACAGAATTTGCTTGAGACATATAGATCTTTGTGATTAATTAAATCCAATGATGGAATAAATGCTAATGTTTCTTGATCCTTCAGTAGTTCTTTCACAATAAGCGAAGATTCTTTAACCAGGAATTCGGGCTTAAATTTTTCATCAATTGCTAAATAAAAAAGAGAAGAAAAAATATTGTTCGGTGCAATTAGTTTCATACGTTTAAAAATTAAAAAGTCCGGCAGAACCGGACTCTCCAAAAATTCTGATTAAATATTTTTTGATTTAATACGGGCTGCTTTACCTGCAAGATTTCTAAGATAAAACAATTTTGCTCTTCTAACTTTACCTTTTCTAACTAATTCAATTTTAGCAATTTTTGGTGAATTCATATGGAAAATTCTTTCTACACCAACACCGCTGGAAATTTTTCTTACGGTAAAAGTTTTACTGTTAGCCGCGCCTCTAATACTAATTACGTCACCTTCGAACGGCTGAATTCTTTCCTTGTTTCCTTCAATAACTCTAACGTGAACTTTAATTCTATCACCGGAATTAAAATCTGGGAACTCTGTTGTTCTTGGTTCTTCAATTAGTTCTTTTAACTTATCCATTACTACTCCAAACTATTTATTTTTTTCCAATTTTCTGTTAAACTTTTTGATTTTTCTTCTTTCCACAATTTAATTTCTTTTTCATTGCCGGAAAGTAAAATATCGGGTACTTTCATACCTTTATATTCCGCTGGTCTTGTATAATGCGGTGCTTCTATTATTTCACCATCCATAAAAGAATCATTCAGCATCGATTCGCTGTCGCCGATTGCTCCAGGTAAAATTCTTACAATAGAATCCGTAATTATTAAGGTTAAAAGTTCGCCGCCGCTAATAATAAAATTTCCAATTGAAATTTCATCTGTTGCAAATTTTTCTCTTACTCTATCATCAATGCCTTTATAATGCCCGGCAATAATCATAATATTATCTGCAAGCGAAAATTTATTCGCCAATGCTTGATTATATATTTTTCCTTTTGGAGTCGTAAAGATAACGTGATCATATTTTCTTTCGCTCAGCAGTTTTTCCAAACATTCAAAAAAAGGTTCCGGTTTCAGCAGCATTCCTGCGCCGCCTCCAAAGGGTTTATCATCAATTTGTTTATGTTTATTATATGCAAAATCTCTTAAATTATGGACGAATATTTCTACTGATTTTTTTTCAACGGCTCTTTTAATGATACTTGTATTTAAAGTACTTGCCAAAGAATCGGGTACAGCAGAAACTATATCAATTCTCATCTTTAAAAATCTCAGCCTCTTGTGAGAGATAAATCTTTTTTTCTTCAGGCAGTATTTTATCAAAATATTTTTTCACAGCTGGAATCAGAATTTCATTATTATTACTGTCCAAAATTACATAAACATCATTATTCTGCAAATTTAAAACGTCAGTCATTTTTCCAAAGAACACATTTCCAAAATAAACTTCACTTTCAATCAGATCATGAATATAAAAGGAATCTTCCGGAAGTTTAAAGAGATTTTCTGAATCAACGTACAATTTTTTTCCTATTAAAAATCGTACATCTTCTTCTGTATTAAATTTCGCAAATTTTAATACAATATTTTCATTGATCTTCTTGGATTTCAGAACAATTAGTTCTTTTTTTCTGCCTCCAAAATCAATATAGACTTTCTTGAGTTTATTAAACCGGTCCGGAAAGTCCGAAAATGATTTTATAATAACGGATCCATCTGAATTAAATGAACCGGAAATTTCCGCTATTAAAAAAAAATCACTCAATCAATTAGTCAAGAATTTTAAGTATTGCTCTCTTACCTTCTTTAGCGGCAATTGCCGTAAGAAGAGTTCTCATTGCTTGAGCAGTCTTACCTTGTTTGCCAATAACTTTACCAACGTCATCGGCGCTAACTTTTAGGGTAAGCTCCACAGTATTTTCGTTGGGTACAGACTCCTGAATGCTCACGCCGTCAGGGCTATCGACCAAGTGTTTTGCAATAAATTCAACGAATTCTTTCATGAGACTACCTTTAGATAAATTTGAGAATAGGATACTCTTAATAAATCTAAAAAGTTTCTAAATAAATTACATTGACGATTGATACTAAATTAAGAAACTTCCCCAGAAGCTGTATCCTTAACTTCCGTATTTTCAGATTCTTTCTCTTTCAATTCTTGTGCTAACTTTTTCTTATCAGCTTCAGCTTTTTCTTGTTTCTTTTTTTCAGCTTTAGCATTTTTATCTGCAAGAACAGAATTTTTCAAATTTTTCCAATCTTCAAACTTTGCATTAATTTCACTTTCGTTAAGACCTTGTTTTTTAAGATCTCTTTTGAGCAAAATTCCTTCTTTATTTAACAAAGTTTTTACCGTTATTGTTGGCTGTGCACCGCAGTTTAACCAATAAAGAACTCTTTCTTCATTCAGATCTACCGCAGCAGGATTACTTTTTGGATTATAAGATCCAACAGCTTCAATAATTTTTCCATCTCTTGGTGAACGAACATCAGCAGCTACAACTTTATAAATAGGTTGTCTTTTTTTGCCCATTCTTAATAATCTTAACTTTACTGCCAAATTAAATTATCCTCCGATATATTACATTAATTATATTTCAAATTATTTAAATTTCCAAGTAGTTTTTTTCCTCCCTTGGAATTAAATTGTTTCATCATTCTAAGCATTTCGTCATATTGCTTTATCAAACGATTAACATCTTGTATAGAATTTCCGCTACCTCTTGCAATTCTTTTCCTTCTACTGCCGTTTAAGATTTTAGGTTTTGCCCTTTCCTCTTTTGTCATTGATTGAATTATTGATTCAACTCTAACTAATTGCTTATCATCAATTTCGGCATTTTTTACCGCAGAGCTAACCCCAGGAATCATACTTATCAATGATTTTAAAGAACCCATTTTCTTAATCATCTTAATTTGCTTAAGAAAATCTTCAAAGTCAAATTTATTCGCAAGTAATTTTTTCTCTAAATCTTCGGCTTCTTTGTCATCAAACTGCTGTTGAGCTTTTTCAACAAGCGAAATTACATCGCCTCGGCCAATAATTCTTGAGGCTAACCTATCAGGATGAAAAACTTCTATTGAATCTAATTTCTCGCCTAAACTTACAAATTTTATAGGCTTTTCAACTACTGCTTTAATAGAAAGTGCGCATCCGCCTCTTGAATCTCCGTCTAATTTAGAAAGAACTACTCCGTCAAAATTCATTACATCATTAAATGCCTTTGCCGAGTTTACCGCATCCTGACCTGTCATTGAGTCTACAACAAATAAAATTTCCGTTGGATTTACTTTATTTTTAATTGCAAGAACTTCATCCATAAGTTCTTGGTCAACATGCAATCTTCCGGCTGTATCAATAATAATCGTATTTAAAGAATTTTCTTTGGCAAATTTAACAGATTCTTCTGCAATTTTCACAGCGTCTTTACTGCCGTCAATGCTAAATACAGGAACATTTATCTGCTTTCCTAGCATTTTCAATTGATCAATTGCCGCGGGTCTGTAAATATCTGCCGCGGTAAGCAGTACTTTTCTTTTTTTATCGGAAAGGTATTTTGCCAATTTTCCGCTAAAAGTTGTTTTACCGCTTCCCTGTAATCCAACCATTAAAACAACCGTTGGACCATTTGGGTTTAATTTCAGTTCTTGACTCGTAGAGCCCATCAGTTTTGTCAATTCATCATAAATAATTTTTGTGATGAGTTGACCAGGCGTAACTGAAACAAGAACTTCCTGACCTAAAGCTTTTTCTTTTACTTGTTCAATAAAATCTTTTGCGACTTTATAATTAACATCAGCATCTAAAAGAACACGTCTAATTTCCCTAAGGGTTTCGGAAATATTATTTTCGGTAATTCTTCCTTGCCCTGTAACTTTTTTTAAAGCTTTTTCAAATTTTAAAG
This sequence comes from Ignavibacteriota bacterium, assembly GCA_016713565.1. NCBI lineage: Bacteria > Pseudomonadati > Ignavibacteriota > Ignavibacteriota bacterium. Next base: position 381,571 of record JADJOX010000008.1, on the reverse strand, counting down.
TAATATCTTCAAGCATCTAAATTAGAACCTTAAAACAAGTTACGCGGATTTAAGTGCATTTGCACCTGAAACTATTTCTAAAATTTCTTTTGTAATAGAAGCCTGTCTTTCCTTGTTATATTTAATTTGCAATGTCCTTATCATTTCTTTAGCGTTTTCAGTTGCCATTTCCATGGCTGTCATTCTTGCGCCTAATTCAGCTGCGTATGAATCCAAAAGAACAGTCCACATTTGACCTTTTAAATGTCTTGGCAACAGTGAATCAACAATTTCTTTTTGATTCGGTTCATAAATATATTCAATATGTTTTATTCCGGAATCGGCAGAGTTTTCAATATTTTGAATTGGTAAAAATTGTTTTAAAGTAATCTTCTGTTGAATTACGGATTTAAATTCATTATAAATAATTAGAACTTTATCATAAGCTCCGCTTAAAAATTTTGCAGATAAATCATTTGCAAGAGTCGCGGCAAATTCAAATTCCAGTTTTGAAAATATACCTGGATATGCGCCAACAATTTTTACATTACTCTTTGTCTTAAAATAATCATAACCTTTTTTACCAACACAATATAAATCAACATTACCAAGATTTTTTAATTCATTATTAAGCGTGTCTTCAGTCAAGCGGATAGCATTCATATTAAAACCGCCGCATAATCCTCTATCTGAAGTTACAACTACAACCGCGCAAGATTTAACTTCTCTTTCTATGAATAAAGGATTATTATTGCCCAAACTTTTCAATAGATGACTCAATACTTCAGCCATTTTTCTTGAATATGGTTTGGCATTAATAATATTTTCTTGAGCTCTGCGCAACCTTGCAGCGGCAACCATTTTCATTGCTTTTGTAATTTGCTGAGTACTTTTAATACCGCTAATTCTTTGTTTAATATCTCTTAATGTTGCCATTTAAGATTATTCGCTTTTCTTAAATTTCGAAATAAAATCTGATACAATTTTCTTAATATTTTCAATTATTTCATCGTTTAATTGTTTTTTTACTCTAATGTCTTCAAACAATTTTTTATTATTTACTTCAATATATTCAAGCATTTCTTTTTCAAATCTTTTAACATCTTTAACACTTATGCTATCCATAAATCCATTTGTTGCGGCAAAAATACTAACCATTTGTTTTTCAACAGGAACCGGATTGTATTGACCTTGTTTTAAAAGTTCAACTAATCTTTCACCCTTTGCTAACGTTCTTTGTGTAGCTTGATCTAAATCTGAACCAAATTTGGCAAAAGCTTCTAATTCTCTATATTGTGCTAAATCTAATTTAAGAGTTCCGGCAACTTTTTTCATTGCTTTAATTTGAGCGTTTCCGCCAACTCTAGAAACGCTTATACCAACGTTAATTGCTGGACGAACACCGGCATTAAATAAGTTCGGTTCCAAATAAATTTGTCCGTCTGTAATAGAAATTACATTAGTTGGAATGTAAGCTGAAACGTCGCCTTGCTGTGTTTCGATAATAGGCAGCGCGGTTAAACTGCCGCCTCCGAGTTCTTCGCTCAATTTGGAAGCTCTTTCCAAAAGTCTTGAATGCAAATAGAAAATATCACCAGGATAGGCTTCACGTCCTGGAGGTCTTCTTAACAAAAGAGAAAGTTCTCTATACGCGACAGCCTGTTTAGAAAGATCATCATAAACAGCTAAAGCATGTTTTCCATTGTCTCTAAAATATTCTGCCAAAGTTGCGCCTGAATATGGAGCAATATACTGTAATGGTGCCGGATCAGAACTAGAAGCCGACACAACCGTTGTATAAGCCATTGCTCCCTGCTCTTCCAACTTTTTAACAACTTGTGCTACAGTAGAAGCTTTTTGACCAATTGCAACATATACACAATAGACTGGTTTTATTCCATTCGCTTTTGCTTCTTCTGTATGCGTATATTTTTGATTTATTATTGTATCAATGGCAACTGCGGTTTTACCGGTTTGTCTGTCGCCTATTATTAATTCACGCTGACCTCTGCCAATGGGAATCATTGCGTCAACAGCTGCAATTCCGGTTTGCAAAGGTTCTGTAACGGGATGCCTGGCAACAACACCTAAAGCTTTTCTTTCAATTGGAAGGTATTTATTAGACTGAATTGGTCCTTTACCGTCTATCGGAATACCAAGCGGGGTAATAACTCTACCTAAAAATTCTTCACCGACTTGTATAGAAGCAACACGTTTTGTTCTTTTTACTTCGTCACCTTCTTTAATAAGTGAGCTATCACCAAAAAGAACGCAACCTACGCTGTCTTCATCCAGATTTAATACCATTCCAATTATATCGTTAGGAAATTCAATTAGTTCACTCGCCATTACTTTTGAAAGTCCGTAAACTTGGGCAATTCCGTCACCAACAGATAAAACAGTTCCAACGTCATAAATATCAATTTCATTATCAAAACCGGATAATTGTTTTCTTAAAATTGCAGAAACTTCATCTGGTCTAACGTGAGCCATTATAATTACCTTTTAAAATTTTCAAAATTAATTACTTAAGTAACTTTGCTTTAACAATCGTTTCTTTAATAATTCCAATTGGTGCTGAATTGATGCATCAATAATTGAGTCATTGAATTTTGCTTTAAAACCTCCAATGATTGAATTATCAATTTCATACTCAGCAATAATATTTTTATTAAGCATTTCTTTCAATTTAGTTTCAATGTTAGTTTTTTGGTCAATACTTAACTCAATTGCGCTTATAATATTTACGTTTGCGTTATTCAGTTTTTCATCCGCTAAATTTAAAAACCTTTTCATAATATCCGTTAAAAGATTTTCTCTTTTTTTAACTACTAAAAATTTTAAGAAATCACTTAATTCTTTACTTATGTGCGAATTAAAAATTTCATTTAAGATTGTTATTTTCTTTTGTGAATTTATTGTTGGATTAACGAGTAAATTTCTCAATTCCTTTGAATTTGATAAAGTTTTACTTATAAATTTAACCTCTGCAATAATTTGCGGAAAAAGATTATTCTTTTCGGCAATACCCATAAAGGCATTAGCATATCTTGTTGAAATTACAAATTCACTCATTTATTAATTCTTCGATAAATCTTTAATAAATTCACTCACAATTTTTTCTTGTTTATCTTTATCTAAGTTTGCTCTTAGAATTTTTTCTGCAGCTTGTACTGCTATTGAAGCAACTTCATCTTTAAGAGTATTGAAAGCTTCAGCATTTTTTCTTTCAATTTCCAATGAAGCGTTTTCAATCATTTTCTTTGCTTCGTTTTTACTTTCCTCAACTATTTGGGATTTCAAACTTTCGGCATATTCTCTGCCTTGCGCAATTATCTTCTGAGCTTCATCTTCGGCTTTTGCTAAATTCTGCTTATTTTGTTCAAGAAGCGCTTCCGCTTCTTTTTTCGCAGTTTCAGCTTTTTCAACCGATTGTTTAATAAAATTTTCTCTTTCATTAAGCGAGGTCAATATTGGTTTCCAAGCCATCTTTTTCAGTACTAACAGCAATAAAATAAATGTTACAGCTGTCCAAACAATTAAGCCTGGATTAACATCTAAAAGACTGCCGGAACTTTCACCGCCTGAAAAAAGTAACATAATGAAAGCGGAAAATGTAGTCATAATAATTTTCCTATTTAATTAAATATATAAACTATTTAAGAGCTAAAAGAATACAGATTACAAGTGCAAATAGCGAAATACCTTCAATAAGAGCAGCAGCAATAATCATTGAAGTTCTAATATCTCCGGCAGCTTCTGGCTGACGACCACTTGCTTCCATTGCTGATGCAGCTAATTTTCCAATTCCTAAAGCACCGCCAAAAATTGTTAATCCGGCACCCAAACCAGCAGCTAAATAAGCAAATTCCATTTATATCCTCCTAATGTTAAATAATTATTAATGTTCTTGATGAACTGCCATACCTATAAACAGTGATGACAACATTGTAAATATATATGCTTGAATCAATGCAACTAAAATTTCAAGTAAATAAATAAATAAAGCAAATGCGACCGAAACCGGCGCAACAAAATAAGTGTGTAAAATAAATATAAGTCCGAGCAAAGCCATAATAACAATATGCCCGGCTGTCATATTTGCAAATAACCTGATTGCTAAGGCAAATGGTTTTGTAAATAAACCAAGTATTTCAACAACAAACATTATTGGTAACAGCCAAGTAGGAACGCCATGCGGAATTAACCCTTTAAAGTAACCGAACATTCCATTCTTGATCATTCCACCAGCCTGAATAACAATGAAAGAAATTATTGCCAGCGTAGCCGTAACCGAAATATTACTTGTTGCTGTTGAACCATAAGGAAGCAATCCTAAAAAATTACATACAAGAATAAAAAAGAATACAGTCAATAAATATGGTAAAAACCTTTCGTAACCCTTTCCAATTGTTGGTTTGGCAATTTCATCTCTTACAAAAAGAACCATTATTTCCATAACATTAGTGAGTCCTTTTGGCAATAATGATTTTTTATATGATTTAGCGACCAGTCTGAAAATCAAAACCAAAATTGCGAAAGCGATCCACATAAAAACAATATGCTTAGTAATTGAAATATCAAGACCAAACAAATGAATTTGAGGTAATGGAATAGAAAAAAACGGTTCAAAATCCAGTGTTCTGCTATCCATTATATGATGCATTATCCAACCGGTACCGCCTTCACTATGTGCATTCGCCGTCGTTTTCAAACTATCAGCAATGTTATTAATCTCTTCGGAATACATCAAGATTTACTATTTTCTTTATATTTAATGTAAAAAAACACTTCTAGTATCAATGAAATAAAGTAAAATAAAAAGAATATAAATATAAATGCATATTTATCAATATTCAAGAATTTTATTATTATTAGAAATACGACCAATAGTCCCATTAGTCTAATTCCCAAACCACCAAAATTATAAATTAAAAATGATGTACTGCCTTTTTTATATGAAATTTGAAATAATTTTACTGCGACAAATGCATTAAGTAAATTCAATCCGGCAGCCAAAAGTGATGAAGTAAAAAACAAAAGTGAAATAATATTAAGGAATAATAGTATTACTAAAATTATTAAGCTTATTGTATACAAAAAAAGAATTTGCTTATAAAACTGTTTCACTTTTTCTTTTTATTTAATTCAAGAGTAGCTTTAATTACATTATAAATTCCGGCAAATCCGCCCAGTAATGTGAAAATTATTGTAAGAACAGGGTAAATTTGAATTTTATCATCTAACCATTTTCCTAAAAAGAACATTAGAATTATTGAAGCTGCCAATTGAGTTCCTAATCCTAAATATGGACCTATTTCTTTATATGAATTTATTAACTTTTTATTTTGTTCCACTTTCAGAAAATAAATTATTTGACGTATTGTTTGTCATTGAACTTTTTCCATCAAATTTAGCGCCTTCAATAACAACTAAAATTTTTGTTATAATATCCCCTTTAATTACACTTGATGCTTCAAGAGTAAGTTTTTCTTCAATTTTAAGTACACCCTCAACTTTACCGCTAACAGTCATGTTTTTAGCTGAAACTTGTCCCTTTATTTCAGCAGATTGTCCAAGAGTAAGATTTCCTTTTACATTTACATCACCGTTAATTTTACCATCAATTCTAACATTACCATTACTTGATATTTTACCTTCAATATTAACACCGTCACTTAAAATACTTACATCTTCAGAATAACCATTTTCTTTTTTTGACATTTTTATTAATCCTATCATTTGATGAAAAATTCTTTTGGATTTACCGGTTTGCCTAATTTCCATATTTCAAAGTGAAGATGCGGACCGGTTGTGTTTTTTCCAGTATTTCCGCTTAAGCCTATCAGCTCACCTTGATTTACAAAATCTCTTTCTTTTTTTAATATTGTCGAACAATGTTTATAAATTGTTATATAACCGTTTTCATGCTGAATTATTATTTTATTACCGTCGTCAAGTGTAAAATCGGCAAAAATTACTAATCCACCCGAAGATGCATAAATTGAAGTGCCTGATGATACGGCAAAGTCAATTCCAAAATGTCCTTCTTCAGGATTGAAATCATTTATTATTATTCCCGAACTCGGTTTTATAAAAATACTTTTCTCTGCATCTTGAAAAAAAGTTATTTTATTTATAAAAGAATTTATAATAAACAATAAACTCCCGCCGTAAGGAAGGTTTTTATTAGGTTCATATTTAAGACTATCATAAATCGCATCTGTAGTATCAATTGAATCCGAGGTTGCGAGTAAATATGCGTATTTCAGTTTTTTATTTGTAGATGCTATCGATTCCAACTCTTTGGTAAGAATAATTACTTTTTTTTCCAGCTCAATTGTTTTTTTAGCTTGAGTTTTCATCTGACTATTTTCATAATAAAAAAGTGAATTTTTTAATGGAGTTAGGTAAAGAATTATTACGGTAAAAAAGACAATTAAAAAAGTATACGCCAATAAATAAAGCAATAATTCCGTTATTCTAAATTTATATCTTACTGTTTCATTGCTGAAAATATTCGGCGTAATATAAATGCTTGTCTTTAATAATTCTTTGAAGTTTATTTTCATATTATTGAATTTTTGTATATGTAAATATAGTAATAAAATGAAAATAAAATATTTGCGTCTTTATAAATGTTTAATTCAATATTTCCAAATGTTATGCATCCATAACCACTGATCGGGATATTTTCTAATTATTTCTTCTAATTGCTCCATAAAATATTGATTAAAATAAAATATCTTTTCTTCCTTTGTTTTAAGACTTTCGTCCATTTTAAATTCTGTTAAAATCAAATCGAATTGACCATTTTGTTTTCTTACAATGAAAACAAAAATTACCGGACAATTAGTTTTAACAGCTATAGTTGCCGTTCCGCTGAAAACAGAAGTTTTTCTGCCAAAAAAATTTACTTTCATTGCATCTCTTGGTCCACGCTGATCGCCAACAATTCCAACAATTTCACCTTTTTTTATAGCGGAATAAATTTCTCTAACATTGGTTCCTAAAGTAATTTGTTTGTTCCCAAATTTTTCTCGTATACTTTTCATCCAGTCGCGTACATATGGATTTTTTTGATTTTTAATTAATACATTTACTTTGCTTTCAAGAATAAGTCCGCCGACCAATGCGCCAAGCTCCCAATTACCAACATGACCTGTAAGGAAAATTATTCCTTGCTTATTTTCAGTAATTTTTTTCAGGTCATTTAAATTTTCTTCGGTAAATAAGGAGAGTAATTCATTTTTGCCGAATTTTTCTAAATGGAAAATTTCTAAAAACGTTTGGGCAACATTTATATAATTTTTGAATGCTAATTTTTTAATTTCATTTTTACTGAGATGCGGAAAAGCAATTGAAAGATTTTTAATCACTACTTGTTTACGAATTGGAATAAGATAGAAAAAAATAATCGCAAAAAATTTGGCGGAATGCTTAGCATTTTTAAATCCAAAAACGCCTAATAGTTTTCCCAAAATAATAAAAAAGTAGAATTCTAATTTATATTTATCTGGCATAATTATTAATTTGCGCTAATTCTGTTAAGCCAATTCGGGTCTTGAATTTCACCGCGTTTTGTAGAATGGATTAGTTCGTAATTTCCATAACCGCTAAAATCTCCAAAAATAAAAATTACTCCGCCTTCAATATCATTGTAAGCCCAAATTTCGTATGGCTTGGTATCCGTTTCATTGGGAAATCTATCAATTTCATCGGGCTCACCGTATAAAATATAAACTCTTCCTCTATCAGTTTTAAATCCGGATGTTGAAAGAAATTTATATTTAGAATTGGAAATTTCTACTCTTGATAGATATATTTTCTTAAACTCATTTGATTGTGTTTCCGGCGATTCATCTCTTTTTTTCCAAAAATTAAAGAGAAATTCTCTCTTTTTATCTATTGAATCTAATTTTTTATATTCGTCAATTTCAAATTTTTCAGCTATAAATTTTGATTTTTCAAAAAGATCATCACATTCTTCCAATTCCATCACACCAAATTCTGAGTTGATGTAATTAGGATTTTTGTTCGAATTTTTTGCAACTGCAATACCGGGATTAACAAAATAAAATTTCTTGCTGGATGTTGTGGACTGTTTAGATTTGCTATCAATTAATTTTATGACAAAAGTGTAAGTATCAGTTGGAAATTTTTTTAGACTTACAATCCCAACTTCAACTATAGAAGTTTTATTTGCCTGAACCTCTTTTGAATTTTCATAAACTAAATTATTTTTGCTGTCGTATAACTTTCTTTCAAGAATTACTTTTGCAGCAGAAATATTTTGTAGATTGTAAATTTCTGAATAATAAAAAAGTACTGGTGATTTATCAGAATAAACTATTGAAGGATTTGGAAAAACCTCAAGTGTGTTTTTATAGAATATAGAATTCTTATTAGCGTTTTCATTTATAATTCTTGTGGCTAACTCAATATCGCTAATCGCAAAATTTCTTCTGGAAAAAGGTATTATAATTATGTTTTCTGTAAATTCTTTTCTTGCATTCTGATTAAGTATATCTTCAATGCTTATATCAATTGAATAAGAACCGGTTTTCAGATTGAATCCAACAACACCAAGTAGCGACTTCCCATTTTTATAATCGGCCGTATCTTTCATTGGCTGTGTTAATTTCCAATCTTTATTTACAACCAATTCGTCAGTTGTACTGTTTTGAATTTGAATCGTCATTTTTGCTTTTATTACTGTTTGTCCGTCTTCTTTAATTGTTTTAAAGTCAGCTGGATAAAAAGCGTAATAAATTTCCAAATAATTGTTAGTTGAATCATATTGGAATTGAGCAAAGTCAAAATCAAATTTTACATTGCTTTGACAAAAAAAAGAATTAAGAAAAAGAAAAAAAACAAGAATAGTTTTTTTCATAGTTAATAATGTTAGTAATATTTAATAATTTTTATTGATTTGTATCATAAATTGAAATTCTGTCTCCCCATGATTCATTTCGAATTTCTCCAATTTTAGTTGAGTGAAGCAGTTCTAGATCAGAAATTCCCATAGTGTCGCCAAAAATAAATTGAACACCGCCTTCAATAGTGTCATAATACCAAATCTCGTAAGGCTTAATTGTCGATTCATTTTCAAATTTATCTATTCTGTCGGGCTGTCCGTATAATAAAATTACTCTTCCTCTATCCGTCTTATAACCATCTTTAAATTTATTACCAAAATTTGAATTGGCAAAGTCCAATCTTTCAAAGTACTTTATTTTATATTCATTGGAAACTGTATTTTGATCACTGTCTCTCTTTCTCCAGAAATCTGAAAGAAATTTTCGTTTTGCCTCTAACTGAGTAAGATTTTCGTATAAATCGATTTCTGGTTTTGCCGCAATAAATCTTGATACATCAAAAGTATAATCACATTCTTCTTCATCCATTAAATCAAACTCATTTCCGCCTAAATTAGCAATTGCATTATTTTCTTCTTCTTTTACATTTGGATTAAAAACATAAAATTTCTTAGAACTATTTGCCAATAATTTATTTTGTGAATCAACAATGTTTATAGAAAGAGTATAAGTTCCGGAGGAAAATTTTGATATTTTAATAAATCCGGCTTTTACTAGAGCATTATTGCTAAAATTTAAATTTTCTTCATCACTGAATTTAATCGTTTCATTTTTATAAATAACTCTTTTTAACTTAAGGTTTGATGGCAATGGATTTAGATTGTTGTAAACTTCAAGATAGTAAAACATTACCGGAGAATTTACACCATAAATTCCTTGAGGATTTGGTATTGTTTCAAGGCTATTTTTAAAATAAATAGAATTTGGGTTTGCATCTTCTCTAATAATATTTGAACATAACTGAATATCGCTGATTTGAATTTTATTTACAGACGTAAAATCAATTTTTTCACTTATTGATTTAGAATTATTTTTATTGTAGTTGTCGATAACTTCAATTTTAAAATCATATTTACCGAAAGGAACTTTATAACTTAACATTCCCACTAAATCTTCCGATTGAAATTTTAACGAAGCAGTATCGGCTTTGGTTTTCATATTATAATTTTCGTTTATTACTTTTTCATTTTGATCATTTACCAATAAAATTTTAATCCCCGCAGAAATAAAATTTCCCGAATCGGTTTTTGAAACTGAAAAAGTCTTTTGCGCTATAGAATAGTAAATTTCAAAATAAGAATTATTTTCATCATATTTAAATTTCGCGTAATCAAACTCAAATCCAATATTTTTTTGTCCGAATAAAAGCGCAGAATATAAAAAGATAATTGTAAGAAATAAGTAAATTTTGATTTTCATAACCCCTCATCCAAAGAAATAAAAAAGTCAATTTAAAATAAAAATTCCTGAGTCTAAGTAAATAGACCCAGGAAAATTAATTATAATTGACTAAACTAAAAGTGCAATTATTCAATACCTAATGATAAAGAAATTAGGTGTGTGTCGTCAAAGAACTCTGTTGGTAAATAAGCGTAATCAATTTTAACACCAACACCGCTTAAATTATAATTGATACCAAATCCGGCACTGAATTTATAAAGAGTTTCAGTTGATTCGAATTCGGTTGTATAACTATAACCGCCTCTAAAGAAAAGCAAATTGTCATAGCTATATTCTGCACCAACTTTGTATTGATCGGTATAGAAATTATGATTAACAAAAGTACCAACAAAGTTAAGATGGTTTTCTGCATCAATTGCAACATCATAACCTAAGCCGATATCTAAAGTTGTTGGCAATGAGAAAGAAGCCGCATCTATTTTGTAGAATTGTTCTCCTCTTGATTGATCATCATTTGTAGCATTTATCCACAAACCTGAACCGTCATATTTCATATCACTTCCGATATTTTTAAGAATAACGGCCATATCAAAACCATTAATTCCACCAAGATCAGAATAAGTAACGCCAAAGTCAAAACCCAAACCTGAAGCACTTACAAGATCAATGGTTTCATTAACATAGTTTATGTTTAAACCGACTGATACTCTGTCGCTTAACATTTTAGAATATGATAATCCTAAAGTTGTATATTGCGGAGCAAAAGTCTGTCCGGTTCCATCTGGATTGTCAACAGTTGTTTTAAGAATATCACCTATACTGAGTGATTTAATACTGAAAGCTATACTTCCAAAATCCTGAAAATTTACGCCAACTGCACCAAATTCAACGCCAATATCTGCGATATATGTCATATGTGAAACCATAACATCAACAGAATTTGTTGAACGAGCAATATTAGCAGGATTCCAGAAAATAGCATCAACGCCAATTGAATTTGTTAAATTAGCACTACCCATTGCAACGCCGCGTCCGCCAACCGGGATAAGCAGTTCAGTAGCACCCGCAGTCCCAATTCTATCAGATTGACCAAACAGCATGCCAGTAGCAACGAGCATTAGAATCATTAAAATTAAATTTATTTTCTTCATTTTTTTCTCCTTTAAATTAAACACTAAAATCTGTCAAGAATTTGTGTTTCCTGGATTATTGCTACTTTTACTATTTTGGTTTTGCCCAAGCCTGGCATATCAATGTATGCAATATAAACGCCGCTTGCAACTGGTAATCCGTTATCATTTTGAAGATTCCATCTTGCAAATTGTGTTGCATCATCTTTTTCAATTGTGCTTACCAACTGTCCGCCCATGTTAAACAACCTAATTGTAGCTTTTGCAGGTAAATGATTAAAGGTTACATATCTTTGATATTTGTTAATTTCATTTGGATTAACTCCATAATATGGATTTGGGAAAACGTTAATTTTCTTAACATCTTCTTTAGCTTGTGCAGCATCAGTACTAAAATCTGGAGCAGTAAAAGTAAATTTATCATTAGCAGTTACTGGTTTTGATGTAATAATTCTAACTGTTGTACCTGCCGGAGGAGGTGTACCGTCTTGTGCGTAATCACAAACAGTCATTCTTCCCCATGGATATACAAATCCACCGTAGAAATTAGCATTGTAATCGCCAGCTGCAGGATCAGTATCAAATTGATAATCATAAATTGCCCCTGCACCACCGGATTGCGTACATGAATTTGCAAATTGATCATAACCAACAGAACCAGGAGTTGCATCTTTAGGATCCATCCAATAAATCCAATCAGATTCTGCGTATCCAAAATATGGATCTGTTCCGGTTGCATAACCCCAGAATGGTTTTGTTGAATCGTTTTCAACAATAAATGGAATCATTCTTATATCATCAGAAGGATCATTAACTGTAGCAACGCCAATATCCCAAAGTTCAAATGGAACTGTACAAATTTTATCATCTGTAAAAGCATAAATACCAAAACCACCGGCTTCTGTAAATCTTAATTCAAAATCTCTTGGTGAGGCATAAGTAACCCAACGATATAATCTATCTAATCCGCCGGTTCCACCGCCTGCACTAATATAATAATCATTAGTAGAATTAAGACTATGCCAAACTTTATTTCCGCCATATGGTGCACCACCGGCGTCAGTTTTAACTGGAGATACTCCACCATAAGCAACTTCAACCAATGCGTTTCCGGCGCCTTTTATTTCTGCGCTTGCACTTTGAGGAGCTACTTGCAAACCTTCAGCAATTAAATAGGTATTTTGAACACCGCTTAAATTTGTTTGATTTGCTAATACTGTTGCTCCACTAGTAACATTTACCAAATTCCAACTAATAGTACCAGCTTCGTCTTCAGCGAAATCAACTCTATAGTTATCACCAGTTACAGCTTTTGGATCAACAACTTTTACATTTACCACACCGTCACTAACACCGGTTGAATGTGCAACTTGAATTGCATCCTCAACTTCTGATTCCGCTGATTCTCCTGGTTTTAATGTTTGAGGAATAATTTCTTTTACTATTACAGGGCTTTCCAAATAATTAGGAACAACACCAAGATCTTCATTAACGCAATAAGCAGTTACTGCATAATAATATGGCGTACCATTATTAAGAGGTGTGTTTCCTTTAAATAGATCTTCCTTTAATGTAATATATCTCTTTATTCCCGAATCACTACCAAATTTTAATACTTTATCCAACACAACACCGCCACTTACATCAAACTGTGGACCGATAACTTTTCCTATACCATCAACTAAATCATAAGTTGCAACAATTTTTGCATCTTCAAATTGAGCATTCGCAGATGGGTATTGATAAACAACGTAACCTTGGAATTTATATCCTAAAGCGTCATAATTTTCAATTGCCTGTCTTGTTGCTGCGTCTTGATCCCAAATAAGTACTACTTCTTCATCCATTTCGCTAACTGTTACAACAGGAGCTTTGGGTGATTCTGGAACTTTAAAGAAATTGTCATAAGCTGATTGAGCTTCAAGATCATAGAATTTTAATAATTGAACTGCACCTAACCTATCTACAGATCCGAATGCGCCAGCTACTAATTCAGCAACAACTATTTCTTGAGTATCACCAGGAGCCATTGTAAAAGGACCTGAAACCATTCCCTGTCTTCTGTCGCCAGGTGAATGTAAAAGTCCATCAACCCAACCTTGACCTGTAACAGGATCCCCTGACAAGGTGAATTTTGTATCTTCACCAGTTGTTGGATCCACGAAAGGTTGTCCGGTACCAGAAATTAATCCTCTAAACAAGTTATGAAATTGCAATGTACCATTAACATAATCACCTAAATCTGGATCAGCATAAATAGGGTCACTATTTATAAAGAAGTAATGAGCTGACATAGGTAAATTTTTATAACCTGTTTTAACTTTATTGTTAAAAATTGCTTCATCGGTAGGTTCACCAGGAACTATAGGTCCTTGGAAAAAGTCGAACCCAGTAGCGGGAGGTGTTTTTCCATAAACACCATCATCAGCATCACCATTGTAGGTAAACATCAATGATTTTTCAACATCGCAACCTGAATAATCGTCGCCAGCATCACCAAGATCAACGTCAGACCACATAGAAACATACATATCTTCAAATGTATCTGCACTTTTGTTAATTATAACATACTTTCTAAAAAAAGTATTTCCTAATGCGCTTGAACTTTTGTATGACCAAAATGTTGCTTGCATTTCAATACCCATAGGATCTGAGCCATATAAACTTTGACATGTTGCTGAATCTAAGTCATTTGCAACATACCAAATGGTTTGATTTGCGCCTGGGAAACCAGGTTTGTCAACATCGGCATTAAATTGTCCATTTCCATCAACATCTTCGTATGGCGCACCGTAAGCAACCGGCCATTCATTCCAATCTTTTTCATATTGGGCCTTAACCTCAGCTTCAGTTCCTTCACCGTCATTTACTTCTGAACTAAAGTCTACATTTGGATCATTCCAATCAGGTCTAACTCTATAAATACGAACATGAGATGCGTTTTCATCTTCTCTTTGTCCATTGGGAAGAATAGCGCCTGGAATTAATCCTTGCGAATATGTTGAACCGCCTACTCTTTTTTCACCGTTAACATCAGCACCCCAAACAAATCCTGATTCAAATACTGCACCTTTATTACTTCCTTTTGGAAATATCAAACCAGAGTTACCATTAGGGTCTATATCTGAATTTCCGTTATTGTAAATCCATGTTGATATATTATTTATATTCAATCTGGTTCTAGAAGGTGTACCGCTAATTTTATTTAGCTTACCCCCTCCATGATTTACATCTCCTTCTGCTTCTATTTGAACTGTACTTAGTACAATTGCCAAGAATAAAAAGAGAAATTTAATTTTTGTATAAGTCATATATTTAACTCCTATTTCTTTAATTTCTCAATAAAAATTGACTAATATTCTAATCTAATGCCGAATAAAACTTGTCTTGCATCTGAATAGAAACCATTGTAATCAATTTCTAATGCATTATAAATTTTGCCGTAAACAGCACCATAGGTTTCTAATAGTTTGCCACCAAGATCAGGATCAGCTATGTAACCATCGTCATTTGCAGCACCGGTTCTTATGTAAACTTGATCTACATTTCTATTATCAAATAAATTGATTACACGAATGTATACATTAGCAAATAATTGATCAAAAATTTGGAATGATTTATCAATTTTTAAATCAACATTAAATGTAGAAGGAGTTAAAGATGAATTTAATGGCTCCAACGGTTGTCTAAATCTTGCATCGTCTTCAATATTAGCACCACCAAAACCTCTTGTAAAAGGATGACCACTGCTGAAAGATGCTAACACAGATACACCCAATTGTTCAAGTACTGCAGGACCATCATCAATACCAAAACGGTAATCCAAGAATAAATTGCCTTTGAATGGTCTATCATAAGTTAAAGGAGCAACATAATTTGGTCTATAAATCGTAACACCATCAAGAGGCGCACCAACTATACCCGCATTGCTATTTGGATTAGTACCGGTACCTTCAGCATCTTGGAAAGATAATGAAGCAGATCCGCTCAACCTTTGATATCTTCTCATTGTTAATTGAAGTTCAACACCTTTTGTTGTAGCAAAATCACCATTTGTCTTTATATTGTAACCTTCGTAAGCTGAACTTTGATCAGTTTGTTGTAAATCAAAATAAACTTGACCTTTAATATCATCATAGAATCCAGTAATATCAAATGCCATAAAATCAGTCAATTGTTGTCTGAAACCGAATTCATAGTGTGTTTTTCTTATTGGTCTTAAATTTTGACCAGTAGGATCTGAGAAGAAGAAACTTTGACCCATTTCATAAGCTAAACTATGATAACCTAAATATGCTTCGCTTAAAGCTGGCTGTTGAACATATTTACCAAAACCAGCATGAAATACTGTTCTGTCTGTTACAGGGAAAGAAACACTTAATCTAGGGCTTAACGAGCTAAATGTTGGAACTTCTTTAAATCCTGTCATATCTAATTTACCACTGTTCCAAACTGATGACAAACCTAATTCAGGCATGCTTGGATCAACTAGTTGTAGATTATCCATATCAAAATAGTCATATCTTAAACCTAGATTTAAAATAATGTCGTCGAATTCAACTTTATCTTGAATATAGAAACCAACTTCAACCGGTTTATGAGGAGCGTAAAATCCTTCAGCATCCGTTTTATTTCCATAAATATCATAGCCGTAATTATTAACACCAGAGTTATATAATATTTTTGCTTTCTCAGAATTAATTTGTTCTAAAGTTGGGTTATCACCATATTGTTCAAGGTTATTTGCAAGTGTTCTTGCATAACCATTTTGAGTGGTTCTTGTACTCCAATTTCTAAGAGTATATTGTTTAAACTCACCACCAATTTTTACGTTATGATGCTTTGATGGAAGATAAGTAAGATCAAATCTTCCAGTTAATCCTAATTGTTCAAATTTAGATGTATTAGCTGCTAGAGCCCCATCAGCATCAAAATTATAACCATAAATTGAATAATCAGTCGGTTCCAAGTAACGAGTATCAGCTGGAGTTAAATTATTTTGGTTAACCCATGTATCAATTTCTCTAGCTTTTCTAACCCAAACATTTCCAGCTTGAGCATTTGCAACGCTATCTCCGTATGCCCAAAAATCTGTTGATAAGAATGGATCAGATACTTCACCTTTGTTTAGTGAAAGTCCGCCAGTTAATTCATAAAATAAATTTCCGCTAACTACATGTTTCAACTTTAAACTAAAACTTCCGTTTGCCCAATTATTAGTTGAAACTCTGCTGTTAAGAACATCAAATACTCCGTCACCACCAACATCATTCCAACCGTCGGTATATGTTCCAGTTAATCTAATTAAGAATGGATTAAAATCCATAGTAACTGTACCGGAATGTGTATAAGCTTCTCTTAATTGATTTTGTTTTATACCTTGTGGGTAAAACAAGTTTATAGTATCATTATAAATAGCTTTTGAAGAAAGACCATCGCCAATATTTCCAAATTCTAATCCAGGGTATCCTTTTTTAGCTTGGCTTCTATCAAATTTATAATCTAAATTGTAGAAAAATTTAATTTGATTTTCTACAACAGGACCGCTTAATGAAAAACTAGTTTCATTATTTCCATACCAGTATGATCCTAGTCTTTGAGATTGATCCCTAAAATTATCTTTTGAACTGAAACCAACATTGTCAGTAATATATTCAACACTGGCATGAAAATCATTTGTTCCTGATTTTAATTGAGAACGAATAATACCGGCATTTGAACCACCGAAATCAGCGGTAAAGCCACCGGTTTCAACTTGTAATTCTTCAACCGCATCATTTGATAAAGTTACTGCTCTTCCGCCATCTTCAGGGTCGGCAATGTTAATTCCTTCAAGATAATAACCAACTTCATCAGGTCGGCTACCGCGAATATGAATGTTTCCGCCATCAACTACAACGCCAGCTTGTAAACCAATAATATTTGTAACTCCCCTAACTGGTAAATTTGAAATGTCTTCACCAGATACACTGCGAATTGAGCTGGTAGCGTCTTTTGTTATAAGCGGTTTTTGTGCAACAATTGTAACTGTTCCAACAGAAATTTCTTCTGCAGGTAATTGAAAATCTACTTCCGTAGTTAAATCTAAACTTACTCTCACATTTGTAATTGTAATACTTTGATATCCTAAATAACTGGCTTTAACTGTGTATTGACCAGCATCAAGGTTCATTATTACATAGTCCCCGTTAACATCAGTTGCAGCACCAAAGCTGGAACCTACAACAACAACGTTAGCGCCAACTAATGCTTCACCTGTTGATAAATCTGTTACTTTACCTTTAATTCTACCGTCTCCGGCAAATACTTGAAGTGGAACTAAGGCAAAGAGTAATAAAACGTAAATAATTTTACGACTCATATTTTTCTCCTAAATTAGTTTTTTATAAAGCGTTTGTACAATTAAAATGCTTAACAACTATTCATCAAGACCTCCGTCTTTAGGTGTGTTACTATTATTAAATAATTCAGCAATATTGAATATTAAAAAATTCTGCAAAAAATAACAAATTTTAATTTGCTATTTTAAATTTATAATTAGTCTTATTTACAAAAAAAACAAGTTAATTTATCAGTTTCAATTCACAAAATTAGTAGCATTTTTATTTATTTACTTAAAAATATAAATTCCCTTAAAATGTGTTCCAACATATTTGTTACCATTTTTATCTATTTTAACTCTATAAACCAAATTATCTTCCAAAAAAGAATTTGTTTTGTCAAATACTTTCCATTCATTTCCGCTTATTCTAATTAGTCCTGAACCAAATGAACCAACCCAAATTGAACCATCTATATCTTCAGCTAATGAATAAACAACATTTGAAGGTAACGCCGAATTTTCTCTCGTAAAAAGATTTGTCTTATTTTTTTTTATCTTACCAACTCCGCCGTGTTTATAACCAACCCAAACGGTTGAATCATTATCAACTATAACAGAATAAACACTCACGGACGGCAGGCCTAAATTTTCTGCGTAGTTAAACCAATTATTATTGTTGTCAAATTTTAACAGTCCTTTTAATGTTCCTACCCATTTATTATTGCTTTTATCAATGAAAACAGACGGAACTTTATAAGTTGGAATGGGTGAATTTTTATCGTTATATTCTGTCCAATTTTCATTATCAAATTTAATAAGTCCGCTGCCTGATGTGCCAAACCATTTGTTATTTTCTTTATCAATAGATATTGAATAAATCCAGTTATGTTTAATTCCCGAATTATCAACGTTATAAACAATTATTTGACTATCAGACAAGTCCATTTTTGCGGCACCGCCTCCAAATGTTCCTATCCAAAGAAAATTTGATGAATCTAAAGCCAAAGTGTAAACATTATTATGAGGTAAGTTTGAATTATTTATGTTAAAATTAGTAAATTCATTTCCATCAAACCTAATTAACCCTGCATCGGATGAGCCGAACCAAACTATGTTTTTTTTATCAAATTCTATTGTCTGGATTGTATTGGAAAAAATTGGAGAATTGCTTTGATTAAAGTTTTTCACTTCAAAGTCTTGAGAGAATATTACTAAATTGTAAACAAACAATATAAAAAAAAGTAACTTTAAGATAAAAAAGCTCTCCTAATAAATTTAAAACTTGGATAGAAGTAATTTAATTATCCAAGTTTCAATATTTTTTGAATTTTATTATAGCGCTTTTATTTTATCTAAAAATACTGCTTTTGGAACAGCGCCTATAATAGTGTCTTTAACTTTTCCATCTTTTAATAACAAAACCGTAGGTATGCTTCTAACTCCGTATTTTATTGCGGTTTGCTGATTAACGTCAACGTCTAATTTACCCACTTTTAATTTTCCATTAAATTCATCGGCAAGTTCTTCAATAATTGGAGCAATCATTCTGCAAGGACCGCACCATGCAGCCCAAAAATCAATCAAAACAGGTAATTCAGAATTTATGGCTTCATTTTCAAAATTATCATCAGTAAATGTTATTGGTTTCATTAAAATTTTCTCCTTTATTTTATATGCTTACATTGTTCCTTTTTTCTTTAAAATATCTCTGGCTATAATTGTTTTTTGAATTTCATTTGTGCCTTCAAAAATCCTATTTATTCTGGAATCTCTATAGAATCTTTCAATCGGCAATTCTCTCGAGTATCCCATACCGCCATGAATCTGCACAGCTCTGTCAGCAATTTCGTCTAAGGATTCTGAACAATATAATTTTACCATTGCTGATTGGCGCGAAATGTTCTTTCCTTTATCATATTCAACTGCTGTTCTATAAACAATAGATTCCATATTATAAATCATTGTTGCCATTTCAGCTAAATAAAATTGAATTGCTTGAAAATGGCTTATCGGTTCATCAAACTGTTCTCTTTCCTGAGCATATTGAGCAGACATTTCCAATAATTCTTTAGCGGCTCCTAAACAAGCGGCACCCAAACCAAGTCTGCCTGCATCAAGCGTTTTCATTGCTAAAAGAAACCCTCTGCCATCAGTTCCGATTAAATTTTCTTCAGGAATTTTTACATTATCAAATGTGATTGCATTTGTTGTACTGCCTTTAATTCCCATTTTCTTTTCAGGGGGACCTGCAAAAAATCCTTGCGAATTAGTTTCAACAATAAATGCGCTTATTCCTTTTGGGGTTCTAGCAAAAACAGAAACGATATCCGCAATTCCTCCGTTTGTAATCCATAATTTTTCGCCATTTAAAATCCAATTGTCATCAATTTTTTCTGCTTTTGTTTTTAAATTAAATGAGTCTGATCCTGCTTGTGCTTCTGTTAAACAAAATGCAGCTATTTTTTCTCCATTTGCCAAAGGAGTTAGATATTTCTTTTTTTGATTTTCATTTCCGCCGAGATAAATAACATTAGCACCAATTGATTGATGCGCACCAATTGTTGTTGCGGTCGACATACAGCCTCTAGCAATTTCTTCTTGTGCAATGCAGTAACCAACTTCACCAAATCCGCCTCCGCCGTACTCTTCGGGAAATGAAATTCCCAATATTCCAATCTCACCTAATTTATTTAATAATTCTTTTGGAATTTTACCTTCTTCGTCAATTTTTGAAGAAATTGGTTTAATTTCTTTATTAGTAAAATCCCTTACCATTTCACGCAGCATTTGCTGGTCTTCAGAAAAACCGAATTCGAACATAAATTTCTCCCTATTTAACAGGTTTACAAATAATTTCTCCTGTATAGCTTACATTGTATTCTCCGCCGTCAACACCAATAACGTTGCCGGTTATCCAATCTGCTTCAGGATTACATAACATTACAATTGCTTTAGCAACTTCTTCGGGAACAGTGAGTTTTCCCATAGGGTTTTTTTCCCTTGCAGCTTTAATCATCAATTCATTACCAGGAATTTTTCTTAAAGCAGGTGTATCAGTTACTCCTGCCATAATTGCATTTGCGGTTATTCGCATTGAGCCTAATTCAACTGAAAGCTGACGAATATGCGCTTCTAATGCTGCTTTTGCGGCAGATACAGCCCCATAAGTCGGTATTACTTGTTGCGAACCGGCACTTGTTAAAGCGAATATTCTGGCACCTTTTGCAAGTAAATCTCTATGAACCAAACCCTGGGTCCAATAAACTAAAGTATGCGCCATTACATCAAGTGTCATTTCCATTTGCGATTTGGAAATACAATCATTAGGAGATTTAGTTATAAACGGTTTTAAAGCTCCAAAGGCTAATGAATGGATAAGTACGTTAATTAATGGATGTTCTTTTGTGGCAAATCTTTCTTTTATTTCATCAAGGGTATCGTTTCTTTTCAATTGATCGGCAGCATTCATATTATAAAATACAGCTTGATGACCGGTTTTTTCT
Organism: Ignavibacteriota bacterium; assembly: GCA_016713565.1. Lineage (NCBI taxonomy): Bacteria > Pseudomonadati > Ignavibacteriota > Ignavibacteriota bacterium. Next base: position 360,357 of record JADJOX010000008.1, on the reverse strand, counting down.
ATTTTTTTAATTATTAGATCAACTTTATGCATTGTACTTTGACGATCTAAATGAATTCCAAAAATATTATAACCGTTCTTAGCTAATTCGATTGCAGATGCACCGCCAAACCCGCTTGATGCACCTAAAATTAATGCCCATTTTTGTGTCATGTTTTCCTTTGTTTGTATATTTGTTTGTAAAAATTAAATAAATAAAAAAGCTAAATCAATAATTGATAATTTAATAACTTTTACATAGTTTGAAGAGCAACTGAATCCTCGCCAAGAAATTCATATAATTTTTGTATTAATTTTTCGTTTACAGATACTTTATTTTGAATAATATATCTTTTAGAAGAACCATTAATTTTTACATAAACCCAAACAGGAATTTTGCCGTCATTTTTATCAAAGATTGCTTTTATTTTTTTTACGGTATCAGGCGTGTGTTTTTCTTCATCGAATAAAATTCCGATGCTTTTTGTAAATTTTTGTGCAACTTTATCCAGTGAAATTGCGTCATCGGCGTGAAGTTTTACTGCGTCTCCACTGCTCTCTAATTTACCAATCACCATAATCGTTGACTCGGGAACTATTAAACTGCCAAGTTCACTATAAGCTTTGCCGAACATTATACATTCGCATGAACCGGAAAAATCATCTAAAGTAAAAAATGCCATATTTTTTCCGGACTTATCCATTCTTGTCCTAATTGAGGTAACAACTCCGCATGCTCTTACACTATCTAAAAAATTATATGTATCTGGATCACCTAATTTTATGGTTGAAAAGGAATTATATTCAATTTCATATTTTCTAAGCGGATGATCGGATAAATAAAATCCTAAAGCTTCACGTTCCTTAGCAAGCGCATATTTTTGATCCCATTCTTCAACATCGGGTAGTATTGGTTCTGTAAAATCCACCGCTTCTATATCACCAAACAAACTTTCTTTTTGATTTTCCATTGCCGATTGAACTTTATTACCAAAAGAAAGCGCGCTTTCAATTGCAGCAAAATTTTTGGCTCTTCCTCCATCAACAGAATCAAAAGCGCCGGCAAGCACTAATCCTTCCAAAGCTCTTTTATTTACAATTCTTGTATCAACATTGGATGTAAAATCATATATACTTTTGAAATTTCTATTTAAATTTTTATGCGAATCTTCTATAGCTTTAACGGCATTAACCCCAACATTTTTAATTGCGGACATGCCAAAAACTATTTTTCCTTTATCAACATTAAATTTAACCGAAGGTCTATTTATATCCGGAACCATGACAGGAATTTTTAATTTTCTGCAATCTTCAAGTAATAACGTAACTTTATCCGGATTTCCAAATTCGTTTGTAAGGTTTGCTGCCAAAAACTCAGGTGTAAAATTAGCCTTTAAATAGGCGGTCTGATAGGCAACAACAGAATAAGCAACTGCATGACTTTTGTTAAATCCATAATTTGCGAATTTATCAATTACAACAAATATTTCTTCTGCAATTTTTTGCGGAATTTCGCTTCTTACGGCTCCATCAACAAATTTACTTTTTTGTCTCTGCATTTCATCTAAATCTTTTTACCCATTGCTCTTCTTAAGATATCGGCTTCGGCAAGTGTCATTCCCGCAATTTTATTTGCAATTTGAATAACTTGTTCTTGGTAAACAATAATTCCATAAGTTTCACTTAAAATTTCTTCCAAAGATGAGTGTAAATACTCAATTGGTTTTTTGCCATGCTTTCTATCAATAAAATCCGGAATAAAATCCATTGGACCCGGACGGTATAAAGCATTCATTGCAGAAAGATCTTTTATTGAAGTCGGTTTTAAATTCTTTAAATGTTCTTTCATTGGAGCAGATTCAAATTGGAACACTCCGGTAGTCTGCCCATTCCAAAAAAGTTTATACGTTTTCTCATCATCTATTGGAATTGAATCTATATCTATATCAATATTTTGGGTTAACTTAATTAAATCAATTGTGTCGCGAATTATTGTCAAAGTCCGCAAACCTAAAAAATCCATTTTTAGAATTCCGGCTGAATCCAATTCCTTCATGTTATACTGAGTTACAAGATCGCCGTTTGCTCCTGCAGAAGCTAAGGGAACCAAATCACTTACTTCACCTGGAGTTATAACAACGCCGGCAGCGTGTTTGCTGGCGTTTCTATTCATACCTTCTAAAATTCTTGCGTACTTAAATAAGTTTTGAATATTTTCATCGTCGGAATCTTTTACCCATTTCAATTCAGGAACTTCATCCAATGCTTGATCTATTGTAAAAACTCTTCCAAATTTTGAAGGGATCCACTTAGTAATATTATTTACGGTTGGTATAGGAATATTTAAAACTCTAGCAACATCTCTTAAAACCGCTTTCGATGATAATCTATTAAATGTTATAATTTGACTAACGGAATTTTCACCATATTTTTCTTTTACATACTCAATAACTTCACCGCGCTGATCATCTGCAAAATCAATATCAATATCGGGCATTGATTTTCTTGAAGGATTTAAGAATCTTTCAAACAATAAATCATATTCAAGCGGATTTACATTTGTAATTCCCAATGAATAAGCAACCAAGCTCCCGGCGGCACTTCCTCTTCCCGGGCCGACAGGAATTCCCTTATTTTTTGCGGCATTAATAAAATCTTGAGTAATTAAAAAATATCCGGAATAACCCATGGTTTTAATAATTTCAACTTCATATTTGAATCTGTCTTCAATAGTTGTATTTAATTTATCAAATCTTTTGTGAAGTCCTTCTCTGGCAAGGATTTCGAAATACTCATCTAAATTTTTTGCGTTTGAGTTATCTGGAATTGGAAATATTGGGTAATGAAATTTTTCAAAATCCAGACTAACGTTAATTTTTTCTTCAACCGCCAATGTATTTTCAATTGCTCCTTTGTATGAAGAAAATAATTTTTTCATTTGCTCTGATGACTTAAAATAAATTTCATCTGTTCTATATCTTAATTCTTTATAATCTTTAGTTCCGGTTTTATCTGATAGCAATAGTAAAATATTATGGGCAATTGCGTGTTCTTTTTCAATGTAATGAATGTCATTTGTCGCAATCATAGGAATTCCAAGTTCTTTGGAAAGTTTTGGAATTCCTTCCAATACAGCTTTATCCTCTTCCTGCCCATGATCTTGTAATTCAAGATAAAAATCATCGCCAAAAATTTCATGCAGGATTATTGAATTTTCCTTAGCTTTTTGATAATCACCGTTGAGCAAATGACTGGCAACAGGTCCGGCCAAACATGCTGAAGTACAAATTAATCCTTCTGATCTTTCACGCAGCAAATCCAAATCGATTCGTGGTTTATAATAAAATCCTTCAGTAAAACCCAACGTAGAAAGTTTAATTAAATTTTTATATCCAACCTCATTTTTTGCAATAAGTACAAGATGATTATATTGTTTTGATTTTTTCCTTAAATTCGTGCTTTCGTTTTTTTCAAAACGTGTTCCTTCAAAATTGATGTAAGCTTCAACACCGATTATTGGTTTGATATGCGCTTTCTTTGCTTTTTTATAGAATTCGGAAATGCCGTACATAACACCGTGATCGGTTAATGCTATCGCGTGCATATTATTTTTTTGCGTTGCGGTAATTAACGAATCAATTGTGCATGCAGCATCCTGCAAGCTGTAATGAGAATGGTTATGTAAATGTACAAAATCACACATAATTATTTTTCATCCTAAGATTTTCCGGTGTGACCAAATCCACCTTCTCCCCTTTGAGATGAATTTAAATCTTCAACTTGATTAATATTTGCTAAAATTACTTGCGCTAAAACTAATTGAGCAATTCTATCGCCTCGTTTAATAATAAAATCTTCTTCGCCAAAGTTAAACAAAATTATTTTTAATTCGCCTCGGTAATCAGAATCTATTGTTCCCGGTGAATTTAAAACACCGATTCCGTTTTTTGCGGCTAATCCGCTTCTCGGTCTAACTTGAATTTCATACCCGATTGGAATTTCAACAGATAAATTCGTCGGGACTAAAACAATTTTTCCGGCTTTAAGAATTATTTCGCTTTCAACTGCCGCTCTTATATCCATGCCTGAACTTCCCTCGGTTGAATAAGCAGGAAGAGAAATATCTTCAAATGTTTTTGAAATTCGTTTAATATTTAAATCGATTTTTTTCATAAGGATTAGGATTTATTTTGGAAGATTTACAAAATGAATTTATAAAAAAATATGTAAAGGAAAAACTTGCAGTTTAAAAAAGTTATTTACTGTTAAGTAATAATTGAATATCTATGTAAAAAAATATGGATTAAATTTTTTTTATTTAGACATATATTAAGGAAAAAAGTTGAGTCAATTTTTCAGTTCAAAAATAGGTAAGATAATCCAAAAATATACAACATTACCTTTAGAGAATGTAAAAATCTATACAGCCGGATTATTTTTCTTTTTGAATATTAAATTCAAAGTTGAACTTATATCTTTTTTCTTTACAATTTTTAATATTGCAAAAGCGCTGAAATAAAAAAGTAATAGAATAATTTTTATTGAAAACGTAATTCCTGTAGTAAACACATAATAATAGAAAACGCCGCAAACCAAAAATATTATTGTCATAATTTTTATTATCACAGAATATTCATAATCAATTTTATAAAATTTCTGCGATACTATAAAAATTCCGATAGACATAAAAATGTAACTAAATAATGTTGAAATCGCGCCGCCGAAAATTCCAATAACAGGTACTAATATAAAGTTGCTGACAATATTTATTAACGCGCCAATTCCGGTAATAGCCGGAAGATATTTTGTTTTCTCTTCCAAGTAAATTCCGGCAATAAAATTTATATAAAGACCATGAAAAATATATGAAAGAAGAATAATTGGAACTATATAAATTCCGGTTAAATACTCTTTGCCAATCATACTTCTGCCGTGATAAAATTGAAGACTTGCAATATTATCAATAAAAAGGGAAAGTATTATCCACATAAAACTTGAAAAAATTAAAAATAGACTGAGTACTTTTGAAAATATTTTTTTGGCGTTTTCTTCCTTTGCATTTGTTAGGAAAAACGGCTGCCAAGCATATTGAAACATGGAAACGAAAAGCATCATAAAAATTCCGAGTTTATAATTTGCCCGGTAAATTCCTAATGTTGCTTCGTTTGTAAGAGCACGAACAATTGGCACATCAATAACTTGGACAATCATTGCGGCAACGCTTGCGGGCAAATATGTCAATCCGAAAAACAGCATTTTCTTAAGATAAAATTTATTAATCGTAAATTCCAAATTTCTGTAAATATCCGGAATTAGTGTGACGAAAGAAAAAATTGAAGCGGCTAAATTGCTTATGAAAATTGCTTCAATTCCAAATTTATATTTTAGAATAAGAATAAAATTTAAGCCGACATTTATCAAAATATTAATGATTTTTATTAAGGCAAATTTGAAAGCTTTTCTCTCTAAACGAAGATTTGAAAATGGAATTAACGTGGCAGTATCAAGAAACAGTATTCCAATTACATATAATAAAATATAAGAATAATCCGATAAATCTGCTTTATCAGCAAGCCATTGATGAATTAGTACTAGAAAAATAGAAAATAGTAAAGTTGTAACTGTAACAAAAATATAACCGGTAGAATAAACTTTTCTTTTATCGCTTTCTTCAACAGTAGCGTATTTCATAAACGCGGCATCCATACCGTAGATGTAAACAATATTTGCAAATGCTAAAAAAGCATAAATATATGATTGAATACCAAAATCTGTTGGAGAAAATACATTGGTATAAAACGGAACCAAAATAAATCCTAAAAATCTTCCAACAATTGTGCTTATTCCGTAAAGTGCCGTGTCTTTTGTTAATTCTTTAATTTTATCTAACATCGGAATTCTTCATTTTGCAAAATTTACACAAAATATTTTTTGAGAGCGTTTATATAAATTTCAGGTGGTTTGGTCGGTCTTTTTGTTTCTTCCCTAATAAACATGTGAGTTGTAAATCCTGTTACTAATATTTCTTCGGAGTTTTCTCTTTTAATAGAATATTCTATGTGTACTTTTGCGGAATATAATTCAGAAATTTTTGCCGTAATTAAGTAAAACATCATCATAATATGCGGGCATTTTATATTTTAATCCGGCTTCAATTAGAGGCAGTTGATAACCAATTTTTTCCAATTCACTATATGCTAATCCGCAGCTTCGCAACAATTCAGTTCTACCCACTTCAAAATACTCTAAATATTTACCATTATACACAAACTGCATTTTGTCTGTATCAGCATATCTTACTCTAATTGAAGTTGTATGAGAGAGCATAATTATTCTTGGTACACTCCCATTTTACCGAATTTCTCAATTCTATTTGAAATTAATTTTTCCGGTTTAATTTTCTTTAACAGCGAAATTTCTTCAATTAAAATTTGTTTTAATGTATCAGCTATTACTTTGTGATCTCTGTGGGCTCCGCCAAGTGGTTCAGGAACTATTCTATCGATAATATTTAATTCAAGTAAATCCGGTGCGGTTAATTTTAAAGCTTCTGCAGCTTGTTCTTTAAATTCCCAGCTTCTCCATAAAATACTGGAACAAGATTCGGGACTTATTACAGAATACCAAGTATTTTCTAGCATTAAAATTCTGTCGCCAACGCCCATTCCCAACGCGCCGCCGCTAGCGCCTTCACCAATAATAACAACAATTACCGGAACTTTCAAACGGCTCATTTCAAATAGATTTTTTGCAATTGCTTCGGCTTGACCTCTTTCTTCGGCTTCAATTCCCGGGTATGCGCCCGGAGTATCCAATAAAGTAACAATTGGAATATTAAATTTCTCGGCAAGTTTCATCAATCGTAAAGCTTTTCTATATCCTTCCGGATTGGGCATTCCAAAATTTCTTTCCAAATTTGATTTTGTATCTCTTCCTTTTTGATGTCCGATTAACATTACTTTTTGACCATCAATAGTCGCAAATCCGCCGACTATTGCTTTATCGTCTTTAAAATGTCTGTCACCGTGAAGTTCAATAAAATTCTCAGTCATTAAGAAAATATAATCAAGAGTATAAGGTCTTTCCGAATGCCGGGCAAGCTGCACTCTCTGCCATCGAGTTAAATTTTCATATATATTTTTTTTAAGTAGATTTACCTTACTTTCCAAATTTGAAATTTCCGCGGTTATATCAAGATTGTCCTCAAGTTTTTTCATTTCCTCAATTTTCTTTTCAAGCTCAAAGATTGGTTTTTCAAATTCCAATATATTTTTTGCCATTATTTCTCCATGTTTTCAAATATTTTAGAAATAGATTTACCTAATATTTCTAAATCTAACCATATATTTTGATTTTTTGCATAAAATAAATTTATTCTGATTTTTTCTTCTACGTCGTTTTCATTTATATTTTCAGTAAACCAAAGTCCTGTAATTCCCTTTTTTCCCAAATATAAATCCTGATAAAATTCCTCATTTTGCGGACCGACAAAACTTTTTCTTCCAATAAAAACTTCAGGAATTTGTAAAAGTGAATTAATTAAAAATGTTCTTTTCAAACCAATTTTTGAAAACAGCCATACAAACGGATAAATCAAAAACATTAAAATTAAGGAAAGAATTATATCAAAAATTCTTTTAATAAATTTATGAATAAACATAGAAATATTATATTCAACTTTTAACAGCGGAACATTTTCAACATGAGTTATGGTCGATTTACCTACCATAAAATCAAGTTCGCTTCCGGACATTAAAAAATTAACGTTTTCACCTTGGCACTGTGAAACTGTTGAAAAAATTTTATCGAAGCCAATGCTTTCTGTTGAAAAAATAACATTGCTAATTTGATGTTCACGAATTACTTTAGTTAAATTTTCCAGTGAACCAATCACTTTTAAATTCTCTATTTGCTTATCAATATCTTTGATATTCAATCCAATTAATCCGACTAATTTATATTGAATAGTTAAATTAGATCGAAGTTTATTTAAAAAATTTAATGCTGTTCCGTCAATTCCAACAAGAACGGTTCTTAAAGGCAAATCGTTACTCGATGATTTATTGAGCCAAATTAATTTGTAAATTATTCGCCACAACGAAAACGCAATAACGGCAAATACGTATGTTAACAAAACTACAACTCTACTGAAAGCAAATTGTTTAAAGAAAAAAGTCAATGATGTAATTGCAACCATTCCAATGAACAAAGCAATAAAATTTTTCAACACAGAAAAGGAATTTCTTTTATAAACTCCGCTCAAAGTAGAAATTAAAATTTGAATAACCGCTGGAATTATGTAGACCCAAGGTTTGAATATGTCTGGAAAACCGGGCCATTTTTCATTTGAATGAATTTGTTCTGAGAAATAAATTAGAAAAATGTAAATTATAAAATCAAAAGTTACGGAAATAATGACGAGTTTATTTTTATTTGCAAAAGCAAAAGCTTTACGCAATATTATTGCAAATTGTAGAATGATTTCTACGATAAATGAAGAAGAAAAATGTTTACTTACAAAAAGATGCATCGCATTATAAAAGATTTTCGTCTCGTCAATTTTACTTCGTTTTGTACTTTCTCCTTTGTAATGAATAATTTCCGTTTTGTGCACATAAAATACTTTTAAACCAGCTTTTTGAATTCTATAACACAAATCTAAATCTTCGCCGTACATAAAAAAATCGGTATCAAATCCGCCAACTTTATTATACGCTTCTCTGGTCATCATCATAAACGAACCGGAAATTGCGTCGACTTCATATGATTTATTTTCGTCAAGATATGTCAAATTATATTTTGCGAACAATTTACTATTCGGAAAAATTTTGCTCAAACCGGTAACTTTTGTAAAGGAAACCCAGGGTTTTGGAAAACTTCTTCTACAGGCTAATTGAAGAGTGCCATCGGGATTTAAGACTTTACAACCTGCAATTCCAACTTTTGGATTTTGTTCAAGAAAATTTATCATTTCAGAAAATGTATTTTCTCTTACTATAGTATCAGGATTTAAAAGTAAAATAAATTTACCGGAAGAAATTTCCAATGCTTGATTATTTGCTGCTCCAAAACCAACATTTACGTTGTTTTGAATAGTACGAACTTCCGGATATTTTTCATTTATTGCGGGAATGCTGCCGTCATCGGAATTATTATCAACAACAATTATTTCAGTAGAAATATTCTTTGAAGCTTGTTTTATAGAATCAAGCAAATTCAATAAATATTCCTTTACGTTATAATTAACGATTATTATTGATAGATCAATCATTTATTATTTCAAAATTCCAAGCATGTGTCTAAATCGTAATTTCCAAACTCTGAAGATTGCTTCTTTAACAATTTTTTTCGACATTTTTGAAGTACCAGCAACTCTATCCATAAAAATTATAGAGACTTCTTTCAATTTAAATCCTTTTATCCATGCTTTGTAATTCATTTCGATCTGAAATGCGTAGCCGTTTGATTTGATCTCATCAAGATTTATTGTTTCTAAAACTTTTCGTTTAAAACATTTAAAGCCGCCGGTGCTGTCTTTAAGCGGTAATCCAGTAATAACTTTAGTATAATAATTTGCAAAATAACTCAGCAACAGTCTTTTCATTGGCCAGTTTATAACATTAACTCCTTGAATGTATCTGCTTCCAATTATAAGATCATATTCATCAACATACTTTAAAAAATTAGAAATTTCTTTTGGATCATGAGAAAAATCAGCGTCCATTTGAAACGCAATATCATAACCATTTTTAAGCATATATTTGTAACCGGCGACATATGCTGTTCCAAGTCCTTGCTTTTTAACCCGTGAAATTAATTTAACTCTAGAGTTGTCTTTGCTTAAATTATCTATAAAACTTCCCGTTCCGTCGGGCGAGTTATCATCGACAACGAGAATATCTAAATTCTCATAAAGAGTTAAAAGCTCAGGTACTAATTTCTTAATATTGTTCAACTCATTAAATGTTGGTATAATAACAATTGATTTCACTCGAAATGTCCCTTGCCGAATATTACAACAAATATTGTTCTGAATAAAATTTTAAAATCCATTCTTAATGACATATTTTCTATATAAAAAAGGTCAAATCTTAATTTTGTATGAACATCTTCAATGCTTTCATCATACTTATGTTTTACTTGTGCCCAACCCGTTATTCCAGGTCGAACTTTTAATCTTCTTTTATATAACGGAATTTCTTTAGCTAATTTCTCAACAAAAAAAGGTCGTTCCGGTCTAGGCCCGACTAAACTCATTTCACCTTTTAAAACGTTGAACATTTGAGGAATTTCATCAATTCTTACTTTTCTAATAAACTTTCCCACATTTGTTATTCTCGGATCATCTTTTGAAGACCAAACCGGTCCCGATTTTCTTTCGGCATCTTTAACCATTGATCGAAATTTATAAACATTAAACACCTTTCCATTCATTCCGGTTCTTTCCTGCTTAAAAATTAATGGACCTTTACTGTCTAATTTTATTAAAATTGAAACAATCAATAAAATCGGCGATAAAAATATTATACCAATTAGTGAGAAAAAAATATCCAAAAATCTTTTAACTTTTTTTTCCCATTCCGGCATGAGCTGCGGCATGATGTCTATTAAAGGAAAACCATAAATCTGCATTGTTCGTGCTTGACCGCTTATAATTTCGTATAAGTCCGGAACAATTTTGAGATTAACTTTTTCATCCTCGCATTTTGAAATAACATATATCAGTATATCATCTTCATTTTTTTCTAAAGATAAAATCACTTCTTGAGCATTAACTTTTTTTATAACTTTTTCAATATTTGTAACATTATCCAAAACTTCTACACCGTCAAATTTTTTACCAATATTTTTTTCATTCACCGCAATGTATCCGGCAACGTCAAGTCCGAGTCCTCGGTATTTTTGAATTTTTCTATGAATATCTTTAGCTTTTGAATTGAATCCGACAATTAGTGTATTTCTTCTTCCAAAGCCATTGATAAGTAGTTTTCTTTGCAAGCTTCGTACAAACAACCTTCCGAAACCAACGAAAAAAAGAAACATTCCCCAATAAAAAAATATTAAAAAACGATTTCCGGATTGTTCATTGTGCAATAAATCGTCAGACAATATAAGAGTAAAAAGAATAAAGATTCCTGCAAATGAAGCTTTGAATAAAGAAGTTAATTCATCAAAACGTGAGCTTGCAAACCAGGTTCTATACATTCCTACAAATGTAAAAATTAGCAGCCAATAGAAATAAATAATCAGCATACTAAGAAAAAATTCCGGTGAAGTAAATATGCTGAATAACCCGGAATTTACTCTTACAAAATAATATACAAACCAAGTAAGATTTATCGTTAAAAAATCGATTCCTACTACAAATATTTTTTCTAATTTTTTATTCAATTTTAAATAAAAATATTAAATTACAGTTTCTTTAGATTTTATAAGTCCATATATAAAACCTGTTCCCCAACTAATGTGCATAATAAAAATTAAAAAAGGCATAAATAATAAATAACTTAATTTATTAGGAAATAATTTCAAAAAGATCGTGATAATATTTATTAAAAAATAAATTCCGAGCTCGATCAATAAGACATTAAAACCAACTTTATATAATAAGCTAGTTAAAAAAGTAATAATCAAAATAATAACAAAAATTGGCGGAATTAAATGAAGTAGTTTAATTGAATTAAAATGTTTTTTAACAACATTTACTCTAAGAATTCCATATCTAAAAATTTGTTTAATAAAACTTATTATGGAATCTCTCGGATAATAGTAACTTTTGATTTTGGGTGAATATAATATTTTGTATCCGGCATTTCTAATTCTCCAATTTAATTCGGCATCTTCCGATATTGTAAAATTTTCTTCAAAATATCCAATTTCATTAAAAAGTTCCTTTTTATACGCAGCGTAAACAACAGTGTCAACATATTGTTCTTTATTACTCCATCTGTACTTCGCACTTCCCATTGCAAACGGAAGCTCCATAGCAGTTCCAATTAAGTTTTGAGTAAAAGTTAACCCCAAATTTTCTTGTGTTCCGCCAGTTACATAAACATTTTTTTCCTGGATTAACTCATTATTGAACTTAATAAAATTTTTATCAATTGTAGCGTGAGCGCCAAGTATTACAATTATTTCGCCGGAAGAATTTTTTATACCAATATTTAAGCCTTGAGGAGTTTTTTTAAATTGATTTGTTAACAAAATAATGTTATTGAATTTTTTTTGATATTCCTTAATAATATTTATTGTATTATCCTCAGAAATTCCGTCAACAACAATTATTTCAATTTTTGATATTGGATAATTTTGATTAAAAATAGAATCTAAACATTTACCTATATATCTTTCTTCATTACGGCAAGGAATAACAACTGAAAATTTTTGTTCTCGTATTTTTTCGGAATTATTGACCAATTTTTTACCAAGTTTAATTTTAACACAAAATTAAATATAGTATTATTTTTTTATTTAAAATTAGGAAGAAATATAGATAAGCCGTTAAATTTTAACGGCTTTTAAGGATTGATTATAATTTTTTAATGATTTTAGCAGGTACACCGGCTACAACAACATTTGCAGGAACATCTTTTGTTACTACTGCTCCGGCACCTATTATTGAATTTTCACCAATTGTAACGCCACCCATAATTGTAGAAGATGAACCAATTGAAACTTTATCTTTTACAAATGTTTCAATTAGTTTCCAATCAGCTTCAGTTTGCATACTGCCATCTGGATTTACCGCACGCGGATATTTATCATTTATAAATGTAACATTATGCCCTACAAAAACTCCGTCGCCAATGTGAACACCTTCACAAATAAAAGTGTGCGATGAAATTTTGCAATTTTTGCCAATTGATGCGCCTTTTTGAATTTCAACAAAAGTACCGACTTTTGTTCCGTCATCAATTGAACATCCGTACAAATTAACAAAGTCGAAAATTCTAACATCTTTTCCTAATTTTACATTATTGATATTTTTCTTTTCCATAAGAAATCCAAATTATTTAACTGATTCTAACTGATTGATTTCAATTAGCTTGCCTTTATTTTTAATTGATTTTTCACTTGCTTCTAAAATTTTAACAACATTTAATCCGTCAACACCATTTGTAATAGGAGCTCTGTTTTCTTTAATTGCAGAAATAAATTCAGAGGCACCCAATGCTAATGCTTCTGTTGCTTTAACTTTTGGCGAATACATATCACCCATTCTATATTGCACAAGGGCTTCGTGAATTTTTTCTTTGGATGACATTTCAACTCCTGCGTCGTAAACTTTAATTTTTTCAAAGTTTTCCATATCATCAAAAACGAGCATTTTTTTATCTCCGCCGACAAGCATTCTTCTTATTTTTACCGGGGATGTCCAATTTACATGAAAATGAGCAAAGCAATTATTTTCAAAATAGACAGAAAGATGAGCTACGTTTTCATGATCATAATAATTTGCAATTCCATGAGCTGAAACTGCAGAAACTTTATAATTCGGCATAAGATAATTCATAATTGATAAATCATGAGGTGCCAAATCCCAAATCACATTTACATCGTGCTGGAACAAACCTAGGTTAATTCTTACGGAATCAAAATACCTAATTTCACCCATTTCTCCTGAATCGACAAGTTGACGCATTTTTTGGACAGCTCCTGTATAGATAAATGTGTGATCAACAAATATTTTTAGATTCTTTTTTTCAGCTATTTCAATTAATTGAATTGCTTCATTAGAAGTTGCGGTAAATGGTTTCTCGACCCAAATGTTTTTTCCTGCATCAAGAGCCATTTTTCCAAATTTGAAATGCGTATCAACAGGAGTTGCGATTGCAATAATGTCGATATCTTTAAGCAGCAGTTCGTTATAATCCTTTAAAACTTCTACCGAGGGAAATCTTGATTTAATGAATTTTAATCTGTCATCACTTAAATCGCATCCATATACCTGCTGAACTTCCGGATGTGCCATAAAATTTCTAACTAAGTTTGGACCCCAATATCCTAATCCAATAATTCCAACTTTCATTTTAACCTCTTACAATAAAATTATTTTTTAAAGAACTCATGAATTTTTTCCGAAACAAAATTTATTTGTTCGTCAGTTAATTCCGGAAACATAGGTAAAGATAATCCTTGTTCTGCTAAAGCTTCAGTTACTGGAAAATCTCCGTATTTATACCCTAAATTTTCAAAACATTTTTGCTGATGTAAAGGAAGCGGGTAATGTAAACCTGTTGCAATATCATTATCACCAAGAAATTTTTGCAAATTGTTTCTAACTTCAGATCTTCCTTCACCGTCTTTGCCTAATACTTGAATTACGAAGAGATGATAAACATGTTTTGCATAATCCATTTCAGTGGGAAGTTTAATTCCATTAACATCCGACAGAAGCTCTCTATATTTTGCTGCTACACTTCTTCTTCCATCAGTCCAATTATTCAAATGATTCAACTTAACGCCTAATACAGCTCCTTGAATTCCTTCCATTCTATAATTATGGCCAAGAATTTCATGATTATATTTTTCTTTACCTCCGTGATCTCTAAGCATTTTTGATAAAGTAGCTAATTCATCACTATTTGTAGTAATTGCACCGCCTTCACCATATGCCCCAAGATTTTTACCAGGATAAAAACTATAAGAAGTAATATCTGAAAGTGCTCCAATTCTTTTACCTTTATATTCTGCAAAGTGTGATTGAGCAGCATCTTCAAGCAAATAAATATTATGTTTTTTTGCAATTTCTCTTAGCGGATCCATATCGGCTGCTTGTCCGTATAAATGGACTGCCACAATAGCTTTGGTTTTAGGAGTAATTGCGGCTTCAACTTTGGAAGGATCAATATTGTAACTTTCTGGATGACAATCTACAAAAACAGGAGTTGCGCCGCATAAAGTTGCACCCCATGCAGTTGCAATAAAAGTATTAGCTGGGATAATAATTTCATCTCCCGGTTTAATTCCCAATGCCCATAAAGCAACATGATTTCCATCTGTTCCGGAACTTAAAGCAACGCAATGTTTTGCTCCATGTTCAGCTGCAAAACGCGATTCAAATTCAAAAACGGGTTTTCCTAATACATAAGCTGTATTTTCAAGTACATTATGAATTGCGGGCAAAACTTCGTCTTTAATTGTATTATATTGAGCTTTCAAATCAAGAAAAGGAACTTTCATAAAAATTGCCTCCAAAGAGTGATATAAAATATTTTAATATGTTCAATAAGTAGAATTTTAATTCACATGCAAAGAAAAAAAGTCAACAAAAATGGACAAATTTAATTAAATGTGATTTAAAATAAGACATATAAAATTACAATTGATAAAATAATGGATTCCAATGTCTAATAAAAACCATTTTTCAATTAGTTAATATATTGTCGGAAGTTATTGTAGAATTTTGAGACAGGAAAATATAATTTTAATCGAATTATCTCGGTTGATTTAAGAAATAATATTCATTTGGCGTAATAAAAGTAACATTTTGAGATTCTAAATATTCTAGACATTTTTTAAATTCATCAAATTTTAAACTATCCCACATATTTGGGTGAAGTTGGAAGGTTAGTACACTATCGTTCGGTAAATAATTATTTAAAAATTTTTGATAATCCGGAAACCCATAAGGAAATTCGATTTCGGACTTTCTTTCCAAAATCATTTTTGAGGAATTTTTATTACCGAAAAACCAAATTTTAATATCATTTGTATTATTAATAACATCATTTGTAATCTCATCAATTGCATTTCCCGGAGCGCCAAAGGTTATAGGAGTATAACCCAAGTATTTATTGCACAGAAATTCTGTTCTGTTGAGCGCATAAAACTGATAATCATAACTAGTTTTTTGAAATTCTGAAAAACAGTGCCATCATCACTTATACCACCAACAATATGTTTATAACCGTGATTCCAAATTTCAAAATAATTTGATTTAATTAAGTCCTTGAGAAAATTGTAATATTTTGAATTTCCTGCTTCTAGAGAATTTCCAAGAATACCGAGTGATGCTACTATATTTTTTTCAAACATATAGTCTATAAAATTATGCCAATTTAAAGAAACAATTGAAGCATTGTTAAAATAAGATCATCAGCTTTAAGAATAACAAACTGTTTGTAAACAAAGATATGTACAGAATCAATTTGTTCAACTTCGTCCGTTCCGGTCGGATAAAAGATAGATGTGAGTCCCACACTATCTGAGGCAACAAAAAAAAATTTCGAGTTATGTATTTTAATTTTATTTCTTTTTGAGTTAACCCTAAATCTATTTTGATTCTGATAAATATTTTCATAAAAATCGATTGCAACGGAATCATTAATCTTTATACATTTCGGAAAGGCTAATTTTTTTTTATCAAAATTAAAATTCTCATTAATAACATTTCTCATTGGCATTTTAATTAATTCTTGGTCCAACGGATTTTTTGAGTCACATGAATAAAAAGAAATAATAATAAATGAGTATATTAAATATGTAAAGTAAATTTTTTTCATAAATTCAAAATAAAAGATAACCAAAACATTTAATTAATTAATTAATGAATAATATAAATTAATTAACACATTTGCATCATTATTCCAATTATATTTTTCTTCAACTGCTTTTCTACCATTTTTTCCATAATCAAAATTTTTATTTGAAATTTCAATCAACTTTTAGCAAAATCATATTCATCATTTGATTTAAAGACTTTGCCGGAATTGGTTTCTAAAATAATTCTGCTCATCGGTTTTGCATCAGAAACTAAAACAGTTTTTCCTTGTGACATATATTCAAATAATTTATTAGGTACTCCAGAATTAATAAAATCATTACTAGGTTGTGGTATAATACAAACATTTGCAGAATACATATAATCAGCAATTTTACTATGTCCAGGCCATGAGAAAAATTCAACATTATCATTTATATTCAAAATGTTCACAAATTTAATCAAATCATTTTTTGCTGGTCCTTCACCTACAATCATAAATAAAACATTATGTAACACTTTTTTTATTATAGGAATTGCCTTAATAGGCACTTCCAAACCTCTTTCATTGCTAACTATCCCGGTATAAAGAAATATAAATTTATCATAATATTTTTCTTTAATTGAAGTTTTAGGATTTTGAATACAAAACGTTTTTAAATCAACAGTATTGGAAACTACAAATATTTTATTTTCAGAAACATTTTGATCAATTAATTTTTGTTTATGTTCTTCAACTACAACAATTAGTATATCTGATTTTTTCAAACAGTATTTTTCAAGAATTTTAGCAAGTTTAGGATTTTTAAATAAAAAATTTACAAAACCTTTCTTTTTGAAAAAAATCAAAGCTTCGGGATAGCTTTCATGAACATCAAAAACGACAGGTTTTTTAAAAAACTTCTTAATAAGCAAAGCTAATGGAACCATAGGTAAATCGTGTGCATGAATAAAATCTGGTTTAAATTTCCAATAAATTTGAAAAATTTTAATAACAAATCTAGGATTTATAAACAAAGGAAAATTTAAAATTTTATTTAGTATTGTATTACTAAATAAAGCATTAATTCTAAAGATTTCACAGTTTGGAAATTTAGGCGAGTTGTTTTTGATATATTGATTACATAAAATTCCAATTTTGAATCCATTTTCGAATAATGAATTTATTTCTCTTTCAACTCTAATATCCGGTGGAAATGGAGACTGTAAAAGCATTAAAATTTTTTTATTTTTATTTTTTTGTATCAATTTAATTTTTAATAAATGAAAAATTATTCTTCTTTTTTGATGACGTAAATTTATCTAATAATTAATAAAAATTTCACTATAATTATTTGTAAAAATTTAATTTACTGAGGAATTATGCGGAAAATATTGGTAACTGGAGCAGCAGGTTATATTGGATCAGTATTAACAAGACAATTACTTGAAAGGGGCTATTATGTTTTAGGAGTAGATTCCTTGTTTTTTGGTGGTGAATCTTTAATTGGAATATATAATAATCCAAAATTTGAATTTATTAAAGGTGATTTAAGAAATAGTGTATTTACCAATAAAATTTTAAATGGAATAACAGATGTTGTTCATTTAGCTGCAATTGTTGGTGATCCAGCATGTTCAAAACAACCTACACTTGCCCAAGAAATCAATTGGATTGCATCTAAAAATTTATTCGATTTTTGTAACGAAAATGAAAAAATAAATCATTTTATTTTTGCTTCTACCTGTAGTAATTATGGTAAGATGAAAAGTGGAGGTTATGTTACTGAAGATTCGGAACTGAGTCCTGTTTCACTTTACGCTGAATTGAAAGTTAAATTTGAAAATTATATGCTCAACGAAAATATTAGGAATAATTTCTACCCAACGTCTTTGAGATTTTCTACTGTATATGGGTTGTCTTCAAGGATAAGATTTGATTTAACTGTTAATGAGTTTATTCGTGATGTCACGTTCGGTAAAGAATTACAAATATTCGGCGAACAATTTTGGCGACCTTATTGCCATGTTGAGGATCTAGCTTATTCTTGTATAAAAGTATTAGAATCGCCTATCGAGAAGGTCAAACAAAATGTATTTAATGTTGGCGCTACAGAAGAAAATTACCAAAAGAAAATGATTGCAGAAGAAATTTTAAAGATTATTCCAACTGCAAAAATTACTTATATAAAAAAGAATGAGGACCCTAGAGACTATCGTGTCGATTTTTCAAAAATAAAAAATGTTTTAAATTTTGAAATTTCGAAAAAGGTGCCCGATGGACTAAAAGAGATAAATAAAATTTTGGAGGATGGTTTACTATCAGATCCGTATTCAGAAAAATTTAAAAATATTTAATATCGATATGATCGAAAAGACAATTAAATTTATTAAGCAGCTTTATAATACTGATAACTTTATTGCGCTGCACTCGCCGGTCTTCATTGGTAATGAAAAAAAATACTTAAATGATTGTATTGACTCAACGTTTGTTTCTTATATTGGAAAATATGTTACTAAATTTGAAGAAATGACAGCAAAATATACAGGTTCTAATTATGCAATCGCTGTTGTAAATGGAACAACTGCTCTGCAAATTGCTTTGAATTTACTTGGTGTTGAAGACGGTGATGAAGTTATTACTCAACCTCTAACTTTTGTTGCTACTGCAAATGCTATCAAACATGCTGGGGGTGAACCTGTTTTTGTTGATGTTGATATCGATACACTAGGCATGTCTCCAAATAAATTAGAAGATTTCTTAAAAAAAAATTGTGAAATTCGAAATGAGTTATGTTATAATAAATATAGCAAAAAAAAAATTAAAGCAATTGTTCCAATGCATACATTTGGTTTTCCTGTTAGAATTAAAGAAATTATAAGTATAGCGAATAAATATCATATTAAATTAGTTGAAGATTCAGCTGAATCACTTGGTTCATTTTACGAAGGTCAGCATACCGGAACATTTGGTGAAATTGGAATTTTAAGCTACAATGGAAACAAAGTAATAACGACAGGTGGCGGTGGTATAATATTAACCAATAATAAAGATTTAGCTCAAAAAGCTAAACATATTACAACAACTGCCAAAATTCCGCATAAATGGGAATATGTTCATGATATGGTAGCATATAATTATAGAATGACTAATGTAACTGCAGCATTGGGTGTAGCTCAAATGGAAAATTTAAATGAATTTTTAGAAAATAAAAGAAAAACTGCTGAACAATATGACAAATTTTTTACAAATTCAGAATATAGGTTAATTAAATCTCCCCTTAACGTTATAACAAATAATTGGTTAAATACAATTCAAGTTAGTAATAAAATTGTACGAGACGAGTTTCTCGAAAAAACAAATAATGTAGGCATAATGACAAGACCTGTTTGGCAGCTAATGAATAAATTAGAAATGTTTAAAAATTGCTTTAAAGGAAATTTAGATAATTCAGTTTGGCTTGCCGATAGATTAGTAAATATTCCTAGTGGTTTTAGAAAATAGCTATTTATGAAAGAGAAAATTGTTATCATCGGTGGAGGCGGACATGCAAAAGTTATTGCGTCTATCATTAAAAAAGATTGGCGAATTTGAAATAATTGGTTATACCGATGAAGAAGATAAAGGCGTTATACTTGAATTTCCTTTTTTAGGAAATGATAATCAATTCTTATCAAATAATTTTCAAAATATTAAATGCGCTGCAATCGGAATTGGACAAATCAAATCATCTGCATTAAGAAAAAAAGTCGTTGATCAATACAAAAATGCCGGATTTCATTTTCCCATTATCATTTCGCCATATGCAATTGTTAATGAGAATGTTGGAATAGGTGAAGGTACAGTTATTTTTGATGGTGCAGTAATTAACACTTATTCTAGTATCGGTAGTTTTGTAATTATTAATACAAATTCAACCGTAGAACACGATTGTAATATTGGTGATTTTGTTCATTTAGCTTCAAACTCTGTTTTAAGTGGAAATGTAATAATTGGTAATGGTACATTTATAGGTGCAGGTGCAACAATAATACAAGGAATTGAAATTGAGCATGATGTAATCATTGGTGCTGGTAGTACTGCTACAAAAAATTGTTTTGCTGGAAAAACTTATATTGGAGTTCCTGCAAAATTATTATAAATATTATCTTTTTCACATAATACTATTTCATATTTCTTACTTTAATTTTGATTAAAATAAAAACTTACAAAAATGAAATTTGACGAAAGAATTAATAAGCTAGTAATTTCACCTGAGGATTCATTAATTAACGCAATGAAGTTGATGGATAAATTAGATTCTAAACTTTTATTGGTAATGCTTGATAAAAAATATATTGGCATAATAAGTATTGGTGATATTCAAAGAGCAATCTTAAAAAATATTTCAATTACTGAAAAAATTAAAAATATTATTAGATCAAATATTCGAGTTTGTTACAGTACCGATAATTTTGATAAAATAAAATCAACTATGATTGAATTCAGGACGGAATTTATGCCTATACTTAATAGTAATGATGAACTTGAGAAGATAATTTTTTGGTCAGATATTTTTGAAGAGCAAGTTGAATCATTTAGAAAGAAATTGACTTTACCTGTTGTGATAATGGCTGGCGGATTAGGTAAACGACTGAAACCTTTTACAAATATTATTCCTAAACCACTAATTCCTATGGGTGAGAAGCCAATTATTGAAATTATTATGGATAAATTTAATAGTATCGGCTCAAATGAGTTTTATATAACTGTTAATTATAAACGTGAAATGCTCGAATATTACTTAGATAGAAATATGTCACAAAATTATAAGATTAATTATGTAAGAGAAGATGAACCATTAGGAACAGCAGGCAGTCTCTATTTATTAAAAGATAAAATAAAATCAACATTTTTTGTTTCTAACTGTGATATTCTAATAAATCAAGATTTAAGAGATGTCTATCAATATCACAAATCAAATAATAATGAATTAACTGCAGTTGGTGCCATTTTAAATAAAAGTATTCCTTACGGAATTTTTGAAACCGGTAATAATGGTCAATTGTTAAATTTAACCGAAAAACCGGAGTTTTCATATCTTGCAAATACAGGTGTTTATATACTTGAACATAAATTATTAGACGAAATTCCTATTGGTAAATCATTTAACATTACAGATCTAATTTTAAATCTCTTAAATCAGAATCGTAAAGTAGGTATTTTCCCAATTAGCGAAAAATCTTGGTCTGATATAGGAGAATGGAAAAGTTTTTGGGATATAAATTTAAATAAACAATGAACTTCCTTTTTATTGGTAACCCAGCATCCACACTTATTCAGCAATTGTGTTATGAGTTAAAAAAAAATAAAAATATAAGCATCGATATAATCTCTACATCTTTTTTTGATTCACAAATTAATTATTCTAATTATTTCAACAACATATACTACTTAGAAGATAAATATAAATTACTTCGAAAAATACCGTATTTAAAGATTATATATTTTATTTATAACTTAAGATCACTATTAAAAAAATTACCTACTTATAACGCTGTTTCAATACATTATGTATACTATTTCTATGCCTTTTTAATTGAAGATTTTAAAAGCAAAGGAAACAAAATTATTTTAAGTTTTTGGGGAAGCGATTTTAATAGTACAAATTATTGGCAAAAATATTTTATTAGAATTGCAGTTAATAACGCTGATATAATTACAACTGCAAATGAAGAAATGAAAGATCGATTAATTAAAAAATATAAAATTCCAAATGAAAAATGTATAATTGCCAGGTTTGGTTTAAATATCCTTGAAATTATCAAAATAAATTTTGAATTATTAAATAAAAGCAATGCTAAGAAGTATTTTAAAATAAGTGACAATTTTATTATAACCATTGGCTATAACTCAAATAGGAATCAGCAGCATATAAGAATTATTAATGAAATAAATTCGATTAAAGATAAACTTCCCCAAAATTATATTCTACTTTTTCCATTGACATACAATTTTAAGAATTCATCAGATTATATTGCTTTAATTCAGAATAAACTTATTAAATATAAATTAAATTATAAATTTATTGATTACTATTTAACTGATATTGAAGTAGCAAATTTAAGAGTTGCCACTGATATTTTAATTCAACTTCAGAAACACGATTTATTTTCCGGATCAATGCAGGAGCATTTTTCAGCAGGCAGTCTTGTTATTACAGGAAGGTGGTTACCTTATCAAAAATTCAAAGATGTAGGAATTTATTTTCGTGAAATTGAAGACTTTTCGAAATTAAATAAACTATTATTAGAAGCAATCTCTAATTATAACGAGGAAAATAAACTTCTAAAAAATAACTTTATAAAAGTATGGAACTTAAGTAGTTGGGAAAAAGTAATTTCGAAATGGGAACACATATTAGGAATTATTAAAAATTGAAAAAATTATTACTAGAAATAAAAGAATTATTTATTATTACTAAAAATAAAGGTTTTTTTCATTTATTGTTTTCAAATATTTTTGTAAACTTCTTTGCTTTTGGTAGCCAACTTCTTGTTGCTTGGATATTAACACCTGTTGAATTAGGCCAAATAAAAATATTACAAGCATTTGTTTCTGTCGCTGTAATCTTTGCAAGTTTTGGTTTTGATTCTTCAACTTTAAAATTATGTTCTGAAAATATTGATATTACAAAAAAGAAAGAACTATTTAAATCTGCAAATATTTTTACTACTTATACTACACTTTTCACATACATAATATTATATATTTTATCATTTTTTAATATAATTTCGTCTGATAATTTTATTAATAAATACTTTAATTTATTTTTTATCGCTTTAATACCACAAACATTTAACATGCTTCATTTCTCATATTTACAAGCATTAAAAAGATTGAACTCATTGCAAAAATATCAGTTTATTCTAAAACTATATCGTTTATTTTCATAATAATTATTACTTACTTTTTTAATGTTTTTGGTTTCATTATTGCATTTTTATTAGGGTACCTTTTTACAAGTATTTTTTTATATAAAAACATAAAAGCTGATTTAGCAAAAATTAGTGTTAGTTTATACAGTTATTTTCCAGTTCATTGGAAATATTCCAAATTTGCGTTCTTATCTAATTTAACAAGTGGACTTACAAGATATTTGGATTTATTTATTATAAATTATTTTATAGCTGACCGTATTTCT
This sequence comes from Ignavibacteriota bacterium, assembly GCA_016713565.1. Lineage (NCBI taxonomy): Bacteria > Pseudomonadati > Ignavibacteriota > Ignavibacteriota bacterium. Next base: position 336,733 of record JADJOX010000008.1, on the reverse strand, counting down.
ATCGGGATGTATAGTTTTGCACTAAATGTAATTTTAGTTTTGCAAATTATTGGGGATACTATTCAAAAAATCTCCATTCCGCACTTTTCAGAAAATTCTTCAAACATAAATAATTGGAAAATAATTTTTAATAAATACTACAAAATTTTCATTATCATTACTTTAATAATTTTAATAATTTTAAATATTTTTATTGAACCATTTATAAAATTTATTTTTAATAACAAGTATGATAATTCACTAATATTCATTAGGATTTTATCATTACGATGGTTTTTTTATGCACTTGTTCAATTTCAAGGTTCTGCTCTTTTTGGATTAGGTAAAATAAATTATAATTTTTATGGATCTCTGGTATTCCTAATTATTAATTTTATAATTCAATATATACTTGTAATTAATTATGGTATTTTTGGTGTTGTTTATGGTGTAACAATTGGTAATTTTATTTACTATTTTATTTATAGTATAATTTTCAAGTATGCCTATAGGTCGTCTTGATTTCTATTTGTAAATTTTCGATATAGCAAATATGAAAATTCAATAATGATTATATGAAAGAATAAATTTATAGACAGTAAAACTGATTTAATCATATAAGAAAAGAAAGACATTCCAATAACTATTGTAAGATTTACTAAACCTAAGAAATAATATATATCATTACTTTCGTAGAATTTTATCCAAAAAAAAGAAGCAAATAATCCAACAAAGAATGGAAACCAAATTATTCCTAGCGGACCAAAATCCCTATATAAATCTCTAAGATAAGAACCTGAATTTGTCCAATAAGGAATATAATAACCTGGCATATCATATCCAATTTTTTCGTGTAATCCGAAAATACCTAGGATTGTATATAATTCTCTAAACGTATTTTGTGCCCAATAAGTATTTTTTTCTTCCATTGTAATGGATCTTGATAATACAGCAACATGTGAAGATAGATATAAATAAATTGACGGCGAAATAAATGCACCTCCGTCAAATTGAGTTAGTGAACTGCTTGTACCACTAAAATTGTCAGGGGCATTACGACTAACTTTTACAAATCCTGCAGCTGCAACTAAAATGGAAATAACTATAAAAGCACCTATAATTATTTTACGATTTGATTTTTTATTTTTTCCGAGTGAATCAGCCGCAACTGAGTATCTGAAATAAATATAAGATGTTATATACAATAACATACCAACTAAAATTCCACTTCTCACAAACCTTGCCATTTCTTTTAAAATAATTCCAAGTATTGCTATAATTGTAACAAATTCAATTTTCCCTTTTTTTGCATTACTAATGCCAGCATAAAAAACTGCTAAATAAGAGCCTAACCACAAATAGGGAATACTATTATCATCAAGACCATCAGCTCTCTGTCTATATATTCTTGCAGCATGAAATATTATCTTTGTGAAAGAACCATATTCCTCGAGCAAAACCCACCAATGATGTATTGCTGCAAATAGACCAATTAATGCAAGAGACCAAATAATTCTATTAAAAAATTTATTATTATTAAAAAAAATAAAATCACTTTTTTTAGAATTAATAGTCCTATAATTTATATTAAAATTAACTCCTTTGGTCGTAAAACAAATTGCAACGCCTAAAAAAAAAGCTAAATAACTTCCAATTATTATTATCCATGTATCAGACGAAAGATTGATGAAAGGCATTAATTTCAATTCATAAGCACTTAACATTGATCCCCAAACAATGCTATAAATTAATAATGAATTAAACCATCTTTGGAAAAAATATTTAGAAATTCCAATGGCTATTATAATTACAATTAAAATAAAGAAATTACTCATCTGTTTTAATTTTATAGAATTTTTCTAAAAAATTATAAAATCTTTTTTCTTTTTCAAGTAGCGGGTTTCGAGGAACGATATTTTTGAGGTTATCAGCTCTAAAAATAAATAATATTGTTACTAATAAGAAAATCGAAAAAATTGTAATAATAACTAATGCTTTCTTTGGTCCATATTTTAATTGGGGTGGAACTGCTTTATCAACAACAATCAATGTTGGGATACTTTTTTGTTCATCAATCTTTGCTTGCTCATACATAGGATAAAGAAATTCTTTAATTTTACTCTGGATTTCAAGTTCCCTAAAGAGTCTTAGATATTCAAAAGATAAATCTGGAATTTTCTTAAATGATAGGAAATAACTTCCTTCATTTTTATTTTTAAAGTCTCCAAGCTTTTGCCTAATTGATAATATCTGATATTCAATATCTTTGTATTGTGGAGAATTTTTGTTGATTTGATTTGATATTGAATTAAGATATATCTCCTTTTGAATGAGATTTTTTTCTAATTCACCTGCAGCTTGAACTGCAACTTTTATCTGTTCAGGAATATCAAATACACCATTATTCAATTGAAATTTATGATAAGCAACTTCTGCATTTTCAAGGTCAATTTGGTTTTGTAAAAATCTTTTTTCTATAAATTTTCTATTATTTTTGGCATTTTCTGTCTTTAATACAATATTTAGACTATCAGCTAAGTAAGCAAAGTAATTTGAAATATCAGCACTTTTTGCGGATTTTTATTTATAGTGTAAATCTCTAGCAATCCAAATTCATTTGGAGTAAAATGAGATCATCTTTGAAACTTTTAATAACTTTATCATAGTTTCGATCTGTTATATTATAATCATAAAAAAGATTAAATTTGTTTATTACTTTTGTCATAATATTTCTACTATTTAATAACCCAAGTATTAAATCCATATTAGGAGAACTACTTCCTAATAAACTAGCTCCAAAGGATAATGCGGAATTATCAGAAAGTAAATTCCCGATTCCAAATTCTTTTTCTTGAGGAATCATCATTAGTGCTTTTGATTTATATGTTTCGGGGATACTAAACGAATATATTGTTGCGACTATAAAAATAATTGACAAATTAATAATAATTAATTTTTTCCATTTGTAGAGAGTGTATAGATAATCAGATAAACCTTTTTCATTTCTTGAAACTGTCGTCATATATAATCCCATAATAATACTTGACCAAAAAAATTATGTCATTTTAAAATCATTTATTTAATAAAGTTATTAATTATTATAATAAAATTTATGATAATTATTTAAAGGCAAGATAAATTGTAGCTAATCCACCAAAAATTCCTGCAACTGCCCCAATTCTACCTAAATAGTACCAAAATTCTTCAGTAGGCCTTTCTTTTTTAATATAAATATAATCACCAGCTTCTATATTGAATGTATGGTCGTCATCTACCTTTAACCAATCACAAGATTTTCCTTTTATTAAGTAAACTTCATCATCGCCGTAAGCAATGTCAGTATATCCACCTGCATTGTTGATATAGTCAAATACATTATATTCTTTTATAAATTCATAATAACCAGTCTTTTTAACTCCACCCCAAACAAATACTTCATTGGTTTCTTTTGGCACAATAATTATGTCTCCATCATTTAGAATAAATTTACTCGTAAATGAGTTATCATCCTTTAATTCTTCAAAATTCAGTTGATAGTTTTTTTCAAGCATCCTTAATTTATTATCAATATTAAAATATAGAGTATCCCTTATTTGCAAGTTTGCATTTCTCAAAATTTCTAATTCATCTAATTTTTGCAATTGTAAAAGTTTAAGCTTAAGATCAATTATAGTGTTTGGATTTTCAAAAGTCTGCATAACAGATTGTTTCCTCAATGTCGAATAAGAATCATTTTCTCTCATTAATTCTGAGAATTTTAATGAAGCTTGAGAAGTAAAACCGCCTGCTTTTTTTATCGCTACTTTAATTGTAGTAGAATCTTTAGAAATTGAAATATATCCAGGATTATTAACTTCTCCAACTATTAAAACTTTATAATCTCTTCGATAGGTATTGTCAGAAATTACTCTGATTCTATCACCTGCCATAAGGTTAAACTCTTCATTTTCATTAACCACAATAATATTTTCTTTATTACCGTCAAAATTTAATCTGGATATTTCAATTCGTTCTATTTTAGGATATGCTTTGTTAATTCCCTGTGCAAATAAAAGCGCATCGCTTAATTTATCACCTTGAACAAATTGGAATTTACATTCTTTGTTAACCGCACCGGATATATCAATAAAGTTTTTATCCAAATCCGGAGTGGGGAATATAAGTACATCATCATTTTTTAAATAAGGATTATTGATAAAATCTCCGGTAGCTCTAAATTTCTGTAAGTCTATCTTAACCGTTTCTCCGGAAAATCTCTTTAACATTATATTTCTTTTTGCAATGCCATCGATATTAGTTTTAATAAGTGTAAGAATCTTTTCATCCTGCGTAACCTTAAACAGTTCGGCTTTATATTGTTCTAAAATTCTTGTAATTAATTGATCAACTCTTTCTGTTCGAGATGCCGGATAAGTTCCACTCATGGGAAAACTTCCGCCTATGGTAACATTTATTAAATTCAGAGCTTCCAAACTACTAGAACTCATATCTGAATTGGATAATGATTGCGCTTGGAAATTAGAAACAAAAAAAGGTAATAATCCAAATAATATTATTAAAAATAATTTATTTCGCATTTTTTTTGTATCCATATTGTTGCTGGTAGTAGTCTTTGTAACTTCCATTAATAATTTTTCCCACCAATTTTTATTTTGTAAGTACCAATCTATTGTATTTTCTATCGCATTTTCAAAGTCAAATTTTGGTGACCATCCCAAGTCTTCGCGTATTTTGTTGAATCAATTGCATATCTTCTGTCGTGACCAAGTCTGTCTTTTACGTACTCAATTAGACTTTCATCTTTACCTAACTTATTCAATATCAACTTTATTATATCAATATTTTTCATTTCTCTGCTGGCGCCAATATTATAAACTTCGCCTACTTTACCGTTTTCTAAAACTAATGTTATAGCCTTGTTATGATCAATAACGTAAATCCAATCTCTTACATTTAGTCCATCGCCGTAAACAGGAAGTTTTTGTCGTTGAGTGCATTTATGATCATTAGCGGAATTAATTTTTCTGGGAATTGGAATTGTCCATAGTTGTTGGAACACCTCGTAATTACAACCGGCAATCCGTATGTGTGATAAAATGAAATAGCCATCATGTCAGCCGATGCTTTGCTGGAAGAATAAGGACTATTTGGAGAAAGCGGAGTGTTTTCTGTAAATAAACCGGTGTCACCCAAACTTCCATATACTTCATCAGTGGAAACCTGAAGAAATTTTTCAACGTTATATCTTTTAGCAGCTTCCAATAAAACGTTTGTGCCAATAACGTTTGTAGTAAAGAATATTTCTGAACCAAGTATGCTTCTATCTACGTGGGATTCCGCGGCAAAATTTACCACATAATCAAATTTATATTTTTGAAATAAATAATCTATAAGCTCTTTATTGGTAATGTCACCTTTAACAAATGTGTAATTTTTATGGTTTTCTATATTTTCAGGTTTTCAAGATTTCCGGCATAAGTAAGCTTATCAATATTTACAATTTGAAGGTCATCTCTTTCTTGAAGAAGAGAATTTAAATAATTGCTGCCTATAAATCCGGCACCGCCGGTAATTAATATTTTTTTCATAATTTTAGAATGCAAATAGTCCTATAAAAATACCAGTTTGTATTAAAAATCCGCTTCCGTTCAATCCTGATGGAGCATCATTTAATTTTTTTCCGTTTGAAAATGACCAATCATTTCCAAAAGTAAATTGATATCCAACTCCGCCTCGAAAGGCTAAAAATCTTGTTATTGGAAAATCAAGATTTAAAGTCGGTGAAATTAAAAAAAATGAGTTTGATAAGTTATAATTTTTATCGATATCATTAGTATTATTAATCACATTTTCCCAAATATTTTGCCAGCTGTAAGATCCGGAATTTTTATAGATATTTATATCAATTCCGCCGCCGCCCAACATTATTCCAGCCGAAAGCGCCATATTTTTTACAAATGGAAAAGTATATTCTATTGTTAAAGCACCGCCGCCTAGAGAATATACCAATTCGTTATCAAAACCATTTAATTTATTTTTTTCCGATTGAAATCCGCTAAATCCAATTCCGCCTAATCTAAGATTATCAATTATCATAACATAAACATAACCGCTTCCGCCCCATCCAAATAACGGACCGCTTAATTTGTTCATCCCAAGTTTACCGGCTTTAACATTAACGGCATTGTAATTGGGAAAAAGGATAATTGGCGAAAATCCTCCCGCGCCTCCAAATTTTGCAACCCAGCCAACTTGTGACTCAGTTTGAGCAAAAATTGTTGACATAATAAAAAAATAAATGAATAGATATTTTTTCATACTTACACTTTTTAGAGTATCAAATTTAATGAATTTACCGTTATTATAAAATTAAATATGATTCAAAATAAAAGGCTGTGATGATTTCCGTGGGTAACTGACGAATTACCAACAACAAGGATGAAATCGATTACAGCCTTTATAAAAACGAAAAATTTACTAATCCATCATCATTCTTAAAAATGACGAACCGCCTCTATTTTTCTTTTCTTCTTTTTCCTTCAACTTGAACACCATCAAATGCATCCAATTGATCAATTTTAAAACCGCTTCTTGGTATTAAATTTTCTTCTGAAAGAATTTTATTTGTGCCCTTCACCCTGAATATTGTTGGTGTATCTAATTCTTCAGCACCATTTGGAACTTCAAAATTCTCAACTGTATATCCAGCGAACTTTTTATCTTTATCTTCTATCTGTTCTTTTTTCTCTGTAACAATCTTGCTTTCTTTTTTATTGCTGTTTCCAAATCCGGTCGCAATAACAGTATAAGAAACACTGTCATTCATTTCTTCTTTACTCACCCATCCAAATATTACATTGGCTTCTTCTCCTGCCGCCTCATAAATAACTTTGTTGCCTTCGTCTATTTCCTGCATAGTCAAATCATCAGAACCGGTTACGTTCAATAAAATATTTTTTGCGCCTTTAATACTTATACCATCCAATAGAGGTGAAGATATTGCTTTTTGAGCTGCTTCAATTGCCCTATTTTCTCCGCTTGCAGTTCCGGCTCCCATTAAAGCTTCTCCGCTTGCATTCATTACAGATCTTACGTCGGCAAAATCAACATTAATAATTCCCGGAATTGTTATTATATCTGCTATTCCTCTCGTTGCTTCATATAATACTTCATTTGGTTTTTCAAAAGCTGTTCTTGCGGAAACCGTTTTATCTAGTATGCTTAACAATCTGTCATTTGGTATTACAATTAAACTGTCAACACTTCTTCTTAAGTCATGAATTCCTTCATCTGCATTTAACATTCTCCTCTTACCTTCCCATTTAAAAGGCTTAGTTACAATTCCAATTACTAACGCACCTAAACTTTTTGCAATTGCAGCAACTACAGGCGCTCCGCCGGTTCCAGTTCCTCCGCCCATTCCGGCAGTAACAAAAACCATGTCGCTTCCTTCAAGTACTTTTGTAATTTTTTCTCTATCTTCTTCAATTGCTTTACGACCAACATTGGGATCTGCCCCTGCACCTAATCCTCTTGTTATTGTGTTGCCAATTTGAATTTTGTGATTTGCACTGCTCATTCTTAATACTTGAGCATCGGTATTAACAGCAACGTATTCTACACCTTTCAAACCTCGCTGCATCATACTTTCAATTGCGTTACAGCCTCCGCCTCCAACTCCAACAACTTTAAGCTTTGCTGATAACATGTCTTCTCTGTCAAGCGTTACAAAACTTGGCATGATTCCTCCTTGTTGATTTATAATTATAATTCGTCAAAAAATTCTTGTACTTTCTTAAAAAACTTTGAAATTCCTAAATCTTTAACCATAACTTTATTCTTAACGTTAAACATTGCCTGTGAGCTTGTTGTACCGGGCATTCCTCTAATCAATCCGGCAACTGTAGCAAATTCCGGACTTTCAATTTCATTTGAAAGACCAGCGCCTAAATCCAACGGAACACCGATTCTTGTCGGAAGTCCAAATACTGATTCTGCTAATTCTGTTACACCGCTCAGTAAAGACCCGCCGCCAGTTAACACTATTCCGGCTTTGATTTTATTTTTAAATCCTGCTTGCCTAAGTTCATTATCTATCAATGTAAAAAGTTCTTTCATTCTTACATGAATAATTTGCGTTAACAAAGAAATTGGAATTTTAATATTTCCTCTTGCTCCAACACCTTTTATATAAATATCTTCATCTTTAATGATTGCTTCTTCCAAGGCATAGCCGTGTTCTTTCTTAAGCTTTTCTGCTTCTTCGGTTACAATTCCAAGTGATTCTCTTATGTCATTAGTAACTTGATTACCCGCAACACCAATTACTTTTGTAAACTTTATACTTTTTTCATGAAACACAGCAATGTCGGTTGTTCCGCCGCCTATATCAATTAACGCAACGCCTAAATCTTTTTCATTTTCTTCAAGTACCGAAACACTGGAAGCTATTGGTTGAAGGATGTAATCTTGTACAGTGTAACCGGCACGTTCAACTGATTTTTTAATATTCTGCATAGCTGGAATTGAAGCTAACACAACGTGATTCAAAGCCTCTAATCTGCTTCCGCACATTCCTATTGGATTTTCAATTCCACCTTGATGATCAATATAAAATTCTTCAGGAATAATATGCAAGATTTGCCTATCCGCGGGAATTCTTATTGTTTTTACATCGGCTTTCAATCTATCAATATCTGCTTGAGTAATTTCTTTATCAGGATTGTTTATAGTAACATAATTTCTATGACGAAGACTTGTAATATGTTCTCCGGCAACACCTACATTTAAGGATCTTACGTCAATATCAGCTCTATTTGACGCGATTGTCATTGCCTGTTTTATTGCTTCGGCGGTTTTTGCAATGTTGGCAACCAAACCTCTGTTTAATCCGTCAGACGGAGCAACACCGAAGCCAAGTATATCAATTTTATTTTCCTGCTGTTCTGCAATTACAGCTCCTACTTTTGTAGTTCCTAAATCCAATCCAGCAATAATATTTTTTTTCATATTTTTTCCTCTAAAGAAACTAACTTATCCTTAAAACCCAGGTAGACCAAATCAGTAAATCTTAGGTCAAGATAATTCACATAATTTGATAAGCCATTATTTTTTATGTGCTTTAGTATCTTTGATAAATAAATTGTTTTTTCAACTTCTGAATCGCTGCCCATGTAAATTGGAAATTCTTGATCAGAAATTGTAACTGTAATATCTTTACCATTATTCAAATTAATTTCAGAAATCCTTTTACTTAAATTTTCATCGTAAATTTCTGAAGTTGAAATAATTTTCAGTGCGTTTTTTAAATTTTGATATTTACCGGCAAACGAAAAGACATTAATTTCGTCTGCATTTTTAACATTAACAATTACCGGCAAATCAATATTTTTTGTTGATGAATAAAATGGAATAATTTCGCCGCTGCCTGTTATCAGAAATTGTTTTTATCAGTTAAGATCAAAGCCTCAAAAGTTTTCTCAATAATTTTTATTCTTATTGTACCTCTTTCCGCAAGCCACACATCTGCGTTATTTACATAAGGATGTTTTTCAATTCTATCTTGAATTACGGTAATATTTATATTTGGGTCCTTTTCAAAGTTAGAAAGATTTGCAATTTCCATATAATCTTTGGACGATAAATAATTTGCACCCTCAATTTCAATTTTATTAATTGAATTTAAATTGGAGTTTTTCAATGAAAATGAGAGCAATCCAAATATTGCAATCAGAAGAACAAACAATATTGAATGTTTAATTTTATTTATTGTTTTCATCTTTATTTTTCAATTTATATTCATCGACAAATTTTTCGCCATATTTCCAAATATCACCTGCCCCAAGTGTTATAACTATATCATCTTTCTTAACAATGTTCAAAAGTAAATTTGGTATATTATTCTTATCGGCTTCGTAAATAACATTTTTATGTCCAAAATCTTTTGCCGCGTCGGCAATTAATTTACCGCTGATTCCTTCAATCGGTTTTTCTCTGGCAGGATAAACATCCGTACAAATAAAGACATCAGAATTTAAAAACGATCTGCCGAACTCTGCGTAAAAATCTCTTGTCCTTGAATAAAGATGCGGCTGAAAAACAGCAACAATTCTCTTCTTCCAGCCAGTTCTTATTCCTAATAAAGTGGCGGTGGTTTCGGTTGGATGATGACCATAATCATCAAAACCAAAATATCATTTTCATATTTCTTTTCGAATCTTCTATAAACGCCTGAAAATGAACTTAATGCTTTTTGAATTTTCTCAAAATCAATTCCAAGCTCTTTAGCAATTGTTACTGCAACGAGAGAATTTTTTACATAGTGCAATCCGGGCATATTCAGATTTATTTTACCTAATTCCTCGCCCTTATAAATAATTGTATAACTGCTTTTGTTCTTATCGAATGTAATATCAACGGCTCTAACATCGGCTTGAGGCGAAACGCCGTAAGTGATAATTGTTTTATTTATATGAGGAATAATATCCTGAAGCGCTGGCTCATCCAAACATAGAACAACAAAACCGTAAAACGGAACTTTGTTTGCAAATTGAATAAACGCAGTTTTAATATCATCTAAATCTTTATATGTATCAAGATGTTCTTTTTCTAATGTTGTAATTGCAGCTATGCTTGGAGTCAGCTGTAAAAATGTTCTGTCAAATTCATCGGCTTCAACAACAATATATTCTCCGTTTCCAAGTCTGGCATTTGTTCCGCCAAGACTGCTCAATTTTCCCCCTACAATAATGGTAGGGTCAATTCCGCCTTCTGTTAATACCAATCCAACCATTGAAGTTGTACTGGTTTTTCCATGAGTTCCGGCAATGCCTATGCCGTTCTTCATCCTCATTGTTTCCGCAAGCATTTCCGCTCGTTTAATTGTCGGTATCTTCCTTTCAATAGCTTCTTTTACTTCCGGATTTTCCTGATTAACCGCTGATGAATAAACAACCAGGTCAATATCTTTTATATTTTCTTTTGAATGTCCTTTGAATATTTCTACTCCTAATGACTGCAATCTTTCTGTAATATCTGTTAACGACAAATCCGAACCGGAAACTTTAAAACCCTGACTTAATAAGATTTCCGCTAAACCGCTCATTCCTATTCCGCCAATACCTACAAAGTGAATTTTTTTAATAATATTTTTCAGCATTTAATTTCTCGTACTTTTAAAATTTTTGTCAGCCATTTTAATAATTTCAGCGGCTATTGTTTTAGCTGCGTCGGGTTTGGAAAACTTTTTTATATTTTCACTCAAATCATTTAGCATTTTTTCATCGGCAATGGATTTTATTATCAAACTTCCCAATCTAAGATTCAATTCGGAATCTTCAATCAATAAAGCTGCTTTATTTTCGGCAAGTGATTGCGCATTAAGATACTGATGGTTAGCCGCAACATTTTTTGAAGGAACAAATAAAACGGGCAATCCTAAAAATGCCGCTTCAGCAATTGTTGTTGCTCCGGCTCGCGCTACAAGCAGATCACACGCCGAGTAAGCTTTATCCATTTCGGATATAAATGGAAATATCTTTACATATTCACTTTGTAATTTTTTATATTGATTAAAATATTTATCACCTGTTTGCCAAATAACTTGAATATTTGATCTTTTCAATAAATCTAAATTTTCTTCCACAGCAAAGTTCATTGATGATGCACCAAGGCTTCCGCCTAAAACGAGTAATGTTTTTTTTGTTTCCTCAAGATTAAAATATTTTAAAGATTCCATTTTGTCGGCTAATTTCATAGTTGTTCTAATCGGATTTCCGGTAACATAAAGTTTTGATTTATTGTTAAAATATTTTTTTGAATCTTCAAAACTTAAATGTATTTGATCAGCTTTTTTTTCCAGCATTCTGTTTGTTACGCCCGGAAAACTGTTTTGTTCAAGTAGTACAACTTTGGCACCGAATAATTTAGCAGTAGTAATAACGGGACCAGAAACATAAGCTCCGGCGCCAATTGCAACACTTGGCTTAAATTTTAAATTGATAAAAAAAGATTGAATCGATCCGACAATTAATTTTATCGGGAATAAAATATTTTTCAGCGTAAGTTTTCGGCTGAATCCGCTTATCCAAATTGATTTAAATTTATAGTTCAATTGAGGAATAACTCGAGCTTCAATTTTATCTTTTGTGCCAACAAATAATATATTTGATTGCGGCTGCAACAACTTAATTTGTTCAGCAACGGCAACTGCCGGATAAAGATGTCCGCCTGTTCCGCCTGCTGCAAATATAAAATTTAACTGTTTAGCCATCATGTCCTAGCTCTTCTCATTTCTCTGTGTTTGCCGGATATCATTGCAATATTTATTAGAATCCCCAATGAAATTGAAAATATAATTATAGATGTACCGCCAAAACTTATAAATGGCAATGTTATACCGGTGGTCGGAAGTAGTCCAAGTCCAACACCAACGTGTATAAATGCACTCATCACTATTGTAAATGAAATTCCAAATGCCAGCAATTGACCAAATTCATCTTTTGCTTTTTTTGCAATTAATAATCCAACAAAAAATATTGCCATATACGCAAATAAAATTGCAAGAGCACCTAAAAAACCAAGTTCTTCGCCAACAACTGAAAAAACAAAATCGTTATGCGGCTCCGGTAAAAATAAATCGCTTTGTCTGCTTTGACCTATACCTAACCCAAAAAATCCGCCGCTGCCTAAAGCAATTTTTGATTGAAGCACTTGCAAATTTATACTGCCGCCTTCGGTTATGCTTTTAACAAAACCTAAAATTCTTGCTCTAGAATGTGGCAGTGCCATCGCTCCTAAAGCGCCAATTGCTCCAACTGAACCAATTATTCCGCTTAAGTGAGAGATTCGTGCACCACCGACAAATAATAAAATAAATGATGTTGAAACCACTATAATTGTTGTACTAACATTCGGCTGAATAAAAATTAAAAGACTTACAACACCAATCCACAGCAGCATATAAAGTAAACCATTATTAAAATCTTTTATCATTTCACCTTTCTTTTCAATTAGCACTGCAAGGTGAATCAATAAAAATATCTTTGCAAATTCAGAAGGCTGAAAACTCATAAAACCTAAATTCATCCATCGTGAAGCGCCTTTTACGGCAGGCGAGAATAATGTATAAATTAGCGCAAGAATAATTCCCATTAGCATATACTTGCTAATTTCCTTGTAATATTTATAAGGAATTACCGCGAATAAAACAAATGCCGCACTGGCAAAAATAACCTTGCTTATGTGCGATATAAAGAATGAATAACCTCTAGCGGAAAAGATTATTATTGTTCCAAGTATTATGAGAAATATTACAATTCCAATTAAAGTTCTAGCTAAATTTTTCATTTTCTCTTATCTGTTATTTACTATTGATTTAAATTGAGTTCCACGATCTTCATAATTTTTAAACATATCAAAACTTGCACATGCCGGTGAAAGAAGAACAATATCACCAACTGCGGCATCAGCTAAACCATGTTCTACGGCCGCTGCTAAAGAATCTACAATTCCTACCGGTTTAATATTTTTAAAGAACTCATAAACCTTTTGAGCAGAAGATCCTATTGCATAAATTTTCTTTACTCTTTTCTTTACTTCTTCTTTTATATCGTTGTAATTATTTCCTTTGTCTTTACCGCCTAGAATAAGATATATCGGTTCATCAAAACTTCTCAGCGCATACCAAACAGAATCAACATTTGTCGCTTTTGAATCATTAATGAATTTAATACCATTTATTTCTCTTACAAATTCCAATCTATGCTCAACACCTTTAAATGATCCTAAAGCCTCTACTAATTTTTCTTTATCAATTCCAATAAGCATTGCGGTTGAAATCACAGCCATGGAATTCATTAAATTGTGTTCTCCCTTAAGTGACAAATCTTCAATTGTACATACATCTTCTTCAAAACCATCATTGGCAAAAACAATCCAATCATCATCAAGATAACAGCCGTTGCTAATACTTTTATCTAATGAAAAAGCAAACAAATTCACTTTGTTTGAAACATATCCTATCGGAATATTTTCATCATCTCCATTATAAATAAAGTTATGTTTTTCATTTTGATTTTTGATTATTCTCATTTTTGATTTAATATATAAATCAAATCTATTTTCATATCTGTCTAAATGATCAGGCGTAATATTCAGCATTACAGCATAATCCGGCGCAAATTTGTCAATAAAGTCAAGCTGAAAACTTGAGACTTCGAGAACAACGTATTCGTCTTTTTTAACTTGAGTAACAATTTCGGAAAACGGAATACCAATGTTGCCTGCGGCATAAGCAGTAACATCTGAGCAATTTAAAACATGCGTGCAAAGACTTGTTGTTGTCGTTTTTCCATTTGTTCCGGTTATTGCAATTATTTTACCTTCACAGAACCAATATGCAAATTCAATTTCGCTGATTATTTTAATATCATTTTCTTTTGCTTTAACTAATACTTCAGAATCAGATGGAACACCCGGGCTTGTTATTATAAAATCACAATCATAAATTTTCTCTGAATGACCGCCCAGTTCAAAATTTATTTTCAACTCATTAAGAATTTCAACGTTATTTCTAATTTCCGGATTATCATTCATATCGCTGACAAATGGAATTGCTCCTTTGATTTTAGCAAGTTTTGCAGCACTTAATCCGCTTCTTACTGCACCTAGAATACTTATTTTTTTATCTTTAATTTCCATTAACGTATCTTGAATGAAGCCAAACTAATTATTACTAATATGATAGTTACTATATAAAACCTAATTACGATTTTCGGTTCAGCCCAACCCATTAATTCATAATGATGGTGAATGGGCGCCATTTTAAAAACACGCTTACCCTCACCGGTTCTTTTTTTTGTATACTTGAAATAAAGCCTTTGAATAATTACCGATATTGTTTCAAGGAAAAATACGCCGCCCAAAATGGGGATTAATAATTCTTTCTTAATTAATATTGCAATTATGCCGAAAGCTCCGCCAAGCGCTAATGATCCGGTATCACCCATGAAAACTTGTGCAGGATAAAAATTAAACCACAAAAAGCCTAAACCTGCGCCTATAAATGCGGCAATAAAAACTGTAAGTTCTCCTGAACCCGGTAAATAAATCACGTTAAGATAATCCGCGTAAATTTTATTTCCGGAAACGTAACTTAGAATTGCCACCGCCAACATTACAATTATCATTGAGCCGATTGCCAATCCATCTAATCCATCCGTTAAATTAACGGCGTTTGAAGTAGCTGTTATAATGAAAATTACCATCGGTATATAGAAATATGAAAAATCAAAATTCAAATTTTTCATAAACGGCAAGGTTGTTTGTGTATTGTATTCACTAAATTCCGGCAGGAAATAAATTGAACATCCTACAACAATTCCAATTAAAATTTGACCTAACAATTTATATCGCGCAATCAAACCTTTTGATTTCTTCATTACAACTTTCATATAATCATCAATAAATCCAACTACACCTAACCATAAAGTCCCGACTAATACTAAAATTATATAAATGCTGTTTATATCTGCCCATAACAAAACAGGAACAACAACAGAAAAAATGATAATTACACCGCCCATAGTCGGCGTGCCTGCTTTCAGCTTGTGAGTTTGAGGTCCCAATTCTCTTATTGTTTCGCCAATCTGTTTTATTCTCAGATAGTTGATTATTTTTGGGCCTACGTAAAACGCTAAAAATAATCCGGTTATGGCAGCCAATGCAGATCTAAATGATAAGAATTTGAAAATGCCGAATCCGGGAGGGGCATAAAGTTCGTTCAAATAATTAAAAAGGTGATATAACATCAGGCATTTTTCCTTTTAATTGTTTCAACAAATTCTTCCATTTTCATACCGCGCGAACCTTTAACTAAAATCACGGAATCTTTTAAGTCCAATGACTCAAGATATGAATGAAGTTTATTTCTATTGTTAAAATGAATTCCCTTAATCGCACCTAATTTTTTTGAATTATTAAGAACTTTTGTGTTTTTACCAATTGACAACAATAAATTTATCTTCGTTTTCTTAATATTTGCAGCGAGTTCAGAATGTATATTTTCGGTCTCGTCCCCAAGCTCGAACATATCACCAAGTAAAAGAATCTTGTTTTTTCTCTTTCCAAAAGTTCTTAAAACATCCAAAGCGTTTTTTACACTTTCGGGATTCGCATTATATGTATCATCAATAATAGTAAATTGATTGAAGTCAAATTCACATAATCTGCCTTTTACGGGCTTCAGTGTTTTTATTGAATTAATTATTTCAGCTTTACTTAAACCTAATTTTAATGCTACCGCTATTGCTGTAATTATATTTTGAATATTGGCTTTTCCCAATAAAGGAATTACAATATTGAAATTTTTATTTAAACCGTTAATATTTATTTTATACTTAGAATCATTTGAAATGCTCACGATTTCATAACTTAAATCTAGATTTTTACGCGAACCATATGTAATTGAATTCTTTCTAACCTTAATTTGGTTCTTTAAGAATTTATCATCAGCGTTTATAAAAACATTTCCGTTTGATTTCACATAATCAAAAAGTTTTGTTTTTTCTTCGTAAACTTTTTCAGCTGATATCAAATACTGCAGATGAGATGAACCAATGTTGGTTATTAGCCCATAATCAGGCTGCGCGATTTTTGCAGTAAATTCAATTTCGCCAAAGTGATTTGTACCATGCTCAAGCACCATTATTTCCGAGTTATTTGGTGCGGTTAATATTGTAAGCGGAACGCCAATATTATTATTATTATTTGAAACTGTTTTATGAACTTTATATTTAGCCGAAAGTAAATGAGCAATCATTTCTTTTGTTGTTGTTTTTCCGTTGCTGCCTGTAATTGAAATGACCTTACCGGAAAATTTATTTCTGATGATATTTGCCAATTCACCATAAGCTTTAATTGTATTACTGACTGAGATTATCGGCAAATCGACAAAATCCAATGATGATAATTTATTTTTGTTAACTAATATTGCTGAGGCGCCTTTTTTAATGGCTTCTTGAATATAATTGTGACCGTCAAAATTTTTGCCTTTAATAGCGACAAATAAAGAATTCTTTTTGATTGTTCGTGTATCGGTTGAGACTGAATTAACTGTTCTATATAAATCCGGATTATAGATTACAGCTGAATTAAGATTAAATATGTCTATTAAGGTTAATTTCATATTATAAATATTTTTCAGCGGTTTCTTTATCGGAGAAATAATTTCTTACTCCGCTGATCTCCTGATAATTTTCGTGTCCTTTCCCGGCAATAAGTATTACAGCATTTTCTTCACTTTCGTTAATTGCTGATTTTATTGCTGTTTCTCTATCTTCAATTACTTTAAAATTTTTCGTATTAATATTTGAGGTAATATCTTTAATAATATCGTACGGATCTTCCGAACGCGGATTATCTGAAGTTATAAAGACAAATTTGCTGTTTTCAACGGCAATTTTCCCCATAATTGGTCTTTTTGTTTTGTCTCTATCTCCGCCGCAGCCGAAAACAGTATAAATTGGTCTATCATTTTTAACAATATGATGTATTGCTTCAAGCGCTTGCTGCAAACTATCCGCAGTATGAGAATAGTCAACTATCACTTTTTTATTTTTTGAAGAAATGACTTCAAATCTGCCCGGAACTTGAATTGTAGAGTAAATTCCATCAATTGATTTTTCTATCGGCACATTTGAATATAATGCTGCTCCTATTGCGGCAACTGCGTTATAGGCATTAAACTTTCCAATCAATTTGGTTATTACTGAGTAATTTTTATTCCGAAATGTTAAATCGAATTTTGTACCATCAAGATCATATTCCAGTTCATTAATTTTTAAGTCGGAAGTTAAGTTCAATGAGTATGAGACTTTTTCCGCTTCTGATTCAGACAGCAATATTCCGCTGTTTTCATCGTCTTTATTATAAATAATGAACGCGTCTTTTTTTAATGATGTAAAAAATTTCTTTTTTGCGTTTAGATAATTTTCAAAAGTTTTATGATAATCTAAATGATCTGAAGTAATGTTTGTAAACACGCCAATATTAAAATCAAGATTTGAAACTCTTTCCATTTCAACCGCGTGAGAAGAGACTTCCATAACGCAATTGACACAATCTTCATTGACCATATTGGACATTAATTCATTTAAAACATGTGATTCCGGCGTTGTATATTTTGTTGGAATATCTTTATCGCCAATCATATTTTTGTTCGTTCCGATTAAACCTGTTTTTTGTCCCGAACTTTCTAAAATATTCTTTAAATAATATGATGTTGTCGTTTTGCCTTTGGTCCCTGTTATTCCAATAAGGTTCAATTTTGATGAAGGATCATCAAACAAAGTTTTTGAGAACTGCGATAATGCGGTTCTTGAATTATTTACAAGAATTTTAACAATATTATTGCTCGCCAATAATCTGTCGATATTTGAATTTTCTTCATCTACAACAATTGCAGAAACACCATTACTGACAGCCTGTTGAATATACTTATGTCCGTCCGTTTTCAATCCTTTTAACGCAATAAACACCGAACCTTTAGCGGTTGTTCTGGAATCAATTGAAATTTTATTTATATCAATTTCATTTGAGTTACCAATTACCTGAATGACCGGAAGATTATTTAAAATCTTACTTAATAACATTTAGTCATTCCCCGCGTTTGAAGTTGAACCCGTCAATTTACATTCGGTCTTTGATGAAATCCTACTTCCTGGCTTTACGGTTTGACTTACAATTCTACCATAACCTTCAATTGAATATTTTATATTCAATCCGCTCAGAATAGATACCGCTTCTCTGATAGTCTTATTTGTTAAATTGGGCATCACAGATTTATTAATTTTTGTATCAATTTTTTTCTCAGTTTTTACATTGGAAACATTTGCAAATGAAATTTGTTCATCTCTTTCATCCGAAATATTTACTTCTGCCATTAAATTCTGCATTAGTTCATTTCGTTCAATTTTATTTTTATTCCTTGGAATTGAGAAATCAGTTTCAAGTATTTTAGTTGTTATATTCTTGAAAATCGGCGCTGCTGCTTGTCCGCCGTATCTTCCTACTTGCGGAGCATCGAGTAGAATAAAACATATCACTTTAGGATTTTCAACCGGGAAAAATCCGATAAAAGATGAATTATATTCCCAACTTGAATATCTTCCATTAACTAGTTTTTGCGCCGTTCCGGTCTTTCCGCCAACATAAATATTATCTTGTCTCGCATTTGATCCTGTTCCTTTTTCAACTACGCCAAGCATAATATCTTTCATTTTCTGAGACGTTTCTTCACTTATAACATTTCTAATTTTATTCGGTTCAAACTCTTCGTCTACGGAACCATTTGGTGATATTATTTTTTTAAGAATATACGGCTGATATAAATTTCCTCCATTTATAATTGCGGAATATGCCATAACCATTTGAATCGGTGTAACAGAAATTTCGTATCCGTGAGCCATAAATGCTTTGCTAATTTTTGAGAATTGATTGGGCTTCTTTAAATTTCCTCTTGTTTCTCCAAGCATATCTATGGACGTTAAATTTCCAAAACCGAAGTCACGCAATCCTTTATAGAAATCGTTGTTATCAATTTTTTCACTTAATTTAACCATTCCAATATTACTTGATTGTTCGAGAACACCTCTAACAGTTAGCGAAGAAAATTCATGAGTATCGCTTATCAAGGCTCCTCTTATTTTATATCTTCCATTTTCTGTATTAATCAGATCATTTTCGTTTACAATATTATCATTAAGCAGAATTGACAATACTACTGATTTCATTGTAGAGCCAGGCTCGTATGTATCCGTTAAAGCCCTATTTCTTCTTGCAAAGTCATCAAATTTATTATATTCATTCGGATCATAATCCGGAACATTCGCCATTGCAAGAATTTCTCCGGTTTGCGGATTTGCAATTATTCCAATTCCCGATTTAGCATTATAGAGTTTAACACCTTCTGTAAGTTCGGTAACTAAAATTTTCTGGTACACTTTATCTATTGTTAGCATAAATGAATAGCCGGGAACTGGCGCAACTGATTCATCGTAATTTATGGAAACAGTATGTCCTATTGCATCATTTTCAATATGAAGTTCACCATCCTCGCCTTTAAGCCTTTGGTTAAATAACTTTTCAAGTCCGGCAAGTCCCTCAGATTGTTTATCGACATATCCCAAAATATGCGAGGTTATATTTTTATACGGATATACTCTTGTATAATCTTCAACCTTAAAAAAACCATCAACAATAAAATTATTTAACAACAGTGATTTGTCTTTTGGAATTTTTCTTTCAAGACAAATATTTCCTTTACTGCCGCTAATCATTTTGAGATATTTATTTTCATCTGTATTGAAAATTTTAGCTAATTCTTTTGCAACTTTAAGTTTGTTCTTTGGTCTTTTATTCAGCATTCTTGCGTCGGCAAATAAAGAAACGTCGTCTTTTGTATAAGCCATAATTTCTTTATTTCTATCGAAAATAATTCCGCGTTCAGCTTTAACTGTATGAATACTGTTTTGCTGCTGATCGGCTTTTGCTTTATAAGCAGTATGCTGCCCGACTTGAACATAAAACAGTTTTACAACCAATCCAATAAATGCGATTAGTACAAAAAATGATATTATCAATGCCCGCGTGTTATTCATACTTTTTATTTACAAAATTTTTAATGTTTTCAATTTGGCTTTTACTTACTGAAATTGTGCTTAAATTACTAATTCTGACTAATGCAAACTTATCTTTTGCTTTTTGCACTACTTCGTCTTCCGAGGTTAATCTCTGTAATTCAACTTTTTTTATTTCTAATTTATTTTCTTTTTCGCGCAATTCTTCTAATTTCAAATTTTTTAGGGCGTTAAGATTTTTTATATCTTTTATCACAAACATATTAATAAAAAGAAGCGGTGCTATTGTGAATAGAACCACCGTAACATATCGAAAAAATTTACTTTTCTGCTTTGTTATATTTTCTGTGCTACTCTTAATTTTGCGCTCCTTGATCTTGAATTACTTTTTAATTCACTTTCACCCGCGGTTAATGGTTTTTTGGTAATTATTTCCAGTCTTTTTTTCTTTCCGCAAACACAAACCGGAACTTCAGGTGGACAAATGCAGCTTAAAGCTTCGTACTTAAAAAAATCTTTAACAATTCTATCTTCCAAAGAATGATAAGACAGAATTACAATCCTTCCTTCATTATTCAAAAGTTCGACCGATTTTTCTAAAAATAATTTAAGTTCTTCAAGTTCATTATTAACGTAAATTCTTAATGCTTGAAAAACTCTTGATAAAGTTTTATTTAAATGACGTTCCGGTAAAACCTTTTTAATAATTTCTTTCAATTGTGTCGTTGATTTAAGATAATTCAGTTTACGTTCTTCAATAATCGTTTTTGCAATTTTTCTTGAATTCTTTTCTTCACCATATTTATAAATAACATCGGCAATTTCTTTTGCTTCCGCTGAATTGATAAATTTATGTGCAGGTTCACCTTTCGATTTATCCATTCGCAAATCAAGAATTGCTTCTTCTCTATATGTAAATCCGGAATCCGCATTATCAAATTGAAAAGAAGAAACACCTAGATCCGCAAAAATACCGTCGTAACCGTCAATTCCTTCCAGAAGTGTTATGTTTCTAATTTCCGAAAAGCTTGAATTATAAATTGAAATTCTTTTATCGTTTTCAAACAATTTTTCGCAGTATTTTATTGCATCAATATCCTTATCCGTTGCAATAATTTTTGCGTTATTGTTTAGATGTTTAAGAAAATTTGAAGAATGTCCGCCAAAACCAATTGTTCCGTCAAAGTATGTGCCCGAGTTATTTTTAGTAAGGAGTTCCGTTGTTTCATTCAACATAACCGGCACATGATACAACATACGTCAAGCACCCATAACTTTTTTGGCAACTTCTTCAAAGGATAGCTCGCTGGACTTCAAATATTCTTCGTAGATTTTTGGATTCCAAATTTCAATTCTCTTTATGGCACCAAGTATAAGAACGTCTTTATCAATTTGAGCATAGTCAATTAAATTTTTCGGAATTAGCAATCTTGCTTGAGTATCTAACTTATCTTCAGCTGCTTCTTGTAAAAACATTCTTAAGAAACGCGCATCGTTGGGTTCAAAGTTGTTTAGATTTTTCAACTTTTCATTAACAAGATCTTCCCAAAGATTCATTGGATAGATTTCGATACATTGTACTGTTCCACGAGTCATTACAAACGAATCGTTAGCTTTAGGATCAAGGAATTTTCTCATTTTTGCAGGGATGCTAACCCTTCCTTTTGAGTCAATTGAATATTTAAAACTTCCTAAAAACATTTCCTTATCCTATTAATTGGGAATATTAAACACTTTTACCCACTACGTGAAAAATAATGCTTTTATAGTTCAAAAGTCAAGTTTTTTTTACCACTTTATTATATTTTAATATAAGGTAGGTTTACTAGATTTGAAGTTTCAAAAGTAAGTTTAACGTTTTATAATTTTGAGAAAGATTTTAAATTTTCGGATTGGCTTAATCTTTTGCTTAATGTTGATTAGAATTTTTAAAAAATTGTAAGATTTATTCCTATAAAAAAATAAAATTAATCTTACATTTTTTTAAAAATAAATTTTGAAAAGTGTTTTTGAGGTAAATTTTTTAATATTTAAAAATTGTTTAACAAAAAAGGGAACCTAAGTTCCCTTTATTTTTCACTTAAATAAAAATTATTTACGCTTCAGCCATTTTCTGTTTCTTTGGAATAAATTTTTTGAAAAAACGTGGAATTGAAACTCTAAGTTCTTCAGTTTTTGAATAAACAATCGGTACAAAAACAAGCGTTAATACCAAAGAACTTGTTAACCCACCTACAATTGCCCAAGCCAATCCGGATTTCCATTCGCCTCCCGCAGACGCGGAGAGAGCAATTGGAAGCATTCCGAAAATCATTGTAAATGTTGTCATTAGAATTGGGCGTAAACGCATTTTGCCGGCATCAATAAGTGCGTCATAAACGTTAAGTCCTTCAGCACGAACAGCGTTAGTTCTATCGACAAGCAATATTGCGTTTTTACCAACTAAGCCAACCAACATTATAACGCCAAGAATTGAAAAAATACTCAAAGACTTCATCGTTAAAGCTAAAGCTAGAAAAGCTCCAATCATAGCCAACGGAATTGAAAATAACACGACAAAGGGATAAACAAACGAATCATATAAAGCAACCATAATTAAATATGTGAAGATTATTGCCGCAAACATCGCAAGTCCTAAATCAGCAAAAGATTGCTTCTGATTTTTAACATCTCCGGAAAATGAAATGACAACATTTTTTGGTAATTTAACATTTTTAAGCGCGTTTTCTATATCAGCCGAAACACTTCCGCTGGGTTTGCCAACAACTTGTGAATAAACCGTTACCGAAGCATTTCTATCTTGTCTTTGTAATTTTGTTGGACCAAGATTTCGTTCAACTGTCGCAAACTGGTTTAGTTCAATTTGCTGCCCTTTACGGTTTACAAAAGTTATATTTTCCAAATCGGAAGTTTTGGCTCTGTCAAATTCATCGAGCCGAATTCTTATATCATACTCATTTGGTCCATCTCTAAATTTTGATTCATCGTCACCGGTTAACGCAATTCTTAATGTTTGACCAACTTCAGCAAGTGTTAATCCCAAAAAGTTCATTTTATCTCTGTCAATAATAATTCTCGATTCAGGTTTTCCTTCTTCGGATGATAACCTTACGTCGGCTGTTCCTTGAACTGTTTTAACTTTTTCTTCAACAATTTTTGAAGCAATTATTACATCATCATAATTTGGACCTGTTACTAATAATTGAATTGGCGTTTGATTTGCAACGCCGAAAATACCAATTGGATTAACTCTGGCTTTAATTCCCGGAATTAATACAAGTTTTTCTTTAATGTAAGCAATCATTTCATTTGTAGATTTTTTTCGTTTGTTTTTCTCTACAAGCGCAACATTTATTTCTGTAATATTATTTGACGCAAATCCTATCAGACCTTCGCTTGACGTTCCTACGTTTACAAAAGTTTTTTCTACTTCTGGCATATTGTTAAGCATATTTTCTATTTGCCTTGAAACTATATTTGTCTGCTCCAATTTTGTTCCAAGCGGCAATTCAACCGTTACCGCAAATTCACCTCTATCTGCAACTGATATAAATTCCGATCCGATAAATCCTAATGGAATAAGCGCAAATGATGCAATAAATAATACAACTGTAGCAATTACAACCTTACCTCTATTTACCAATGCCCATTTCAAAATTTTAATATAATCATCAGCTACAATATGGTAAATCTTTTCAAAGCCTAACGCAAATCTTCCAAGTAAGGTTTTACTTGTCAATCGTTCAAGCTTCGCAAATCTTGAAGCAAGCATAGGTGTAATTGTAAAGGAAACAAATAAACTCATTAAAGTTGAAAACACAACAACAAGAGCAAATTGACGCATAATATTTCCAATGATTCCACCAACTAAAGCAATAGGAAGAAATACAACTACATCTACTAGAGTTATAGCAAGTGCGGCAAATCCAATTTCGTTTCTTCCCCTAAGTGCTGCAACTTTTTTATCTTCACCTTTTTCAATGTGATGATAAATATTTTCAAGAACAACTATTGAGTCATCAACAAGAATACCTACGACTAAAGATAAACCTAGCAGTGTCATCATATTAAGAGTAAAATTAAACGCGTACATTACCGCAAACGTTGAAATAAGTGATGAAGGTATTGCGATCATAACAATTACTGAATTTCTTATACTATGAAGAAACATCAGCATTACTAAAGCAACTAGTAAAACCGCAATTGCCAAATCTTCCTTAACTGCATTAGCGGCATCTATTGTAAAGAGTGAACCATCCTGCACAATATTGAATTTTAAGTTTATAGATTTATATTTTTCTTCCAATTCGGAAATACTTTTTCGAGATAATTTACTGACATCAACCGCGTTGGCATCTGATTGTTTGGAAATAAACAACGCGACTGTCGAGACACCATTTATTCTAACGTGATTTGTATAATCTTTAATTCCGTTATTTATTTCCGCTACATCACTAAGTTTAATTGCGCCGCCATTTCTTGAAACTCCAATAGCAAGATTTCGCAATTCATTTAGATTATTAAATTTTCCGGAAACACGAACTACAAATTGTTCGTCGGAATCTTTAATATTTCCTGTGGGAAAATCTAGGTTAGACGCTTTTACAATTTGAGCCACTTGAGAAATTGATAAACCGAATGATTTTAATTTTTGGCGATCAAGATTAACTTGAATTTCCCTTTCATCACCGCCTATCAGTGTTATTTGTCCAACCCCCGAAATTTTTGAAAGATGAGGTTTAACTTGATCTTTTAAAAAGGTATTAAATTCCTTTGGAGGTAAATTTGAAGTTACTCCCGATCGAATAACTGGTATTTCATCAATAGCTATTTTTGAGATTGTAGGCGACTTTGCGCCGTTAGGAAATTTTGATAAAACTTCGCTGATTTTTCTTTGTGCATCTTGTAATGCAATATCAGGATTTGCAGACTGCAGCAATTCAATAGTTACAAATGAAACACCTTCAAATGATTGAGATCTGATTTCGGAAATTTTATCCATTCCGGAAAGTGCGTCTTCAACTACTTTTGTTATACCGGTTTCCACTTCGGAAGGAGAAGCGCCCGGATAGATTGTTGTTACGGTTACAATTGGCGGTGAAAATTTAGGCAATAGTTCATAATCCAACTGATTGAAACTAAATATTCCAAGTACTGCAAGAGCAGTAAAAATTACAATTATAAGAGATGGTCTTTTAATTGCTATTTCAGTTAATGTCATTTAATTTTTCCCTTACTTCTATTTAGATTTCTCTAAGAATTTTTATTTTACTATTTCGACTTTAAAATTATTTTGAATTAAATTTTGACCGCTTATCACAACATCGTCTCCTTCATTAACTCCATTTATTACTTCAACAAAAGTATCGTATTGATTACCAACCGAAATATCTCTGAGTCTTGCGGTTCCATCTTTTACAACAAAAACTTGTGGAGTACGGATGCTGCCTACAATTGCTTCTCTTGGAATTAATATTAGATGAGAATTTACAAGGCTGGAGAAATAAATTCTTGCAAACATGCCGGCTTTAAGCGGTTTTTCTTGCCTATTTTGAATTGAGATCTCAATAGGATATGTATGCGCTTCGTCTCCTTTAGATGATATACTTGCAATTTTTCCTAAATATTTTGCATCGGGGTAAACATCAGTCGTCACTTCTACGTTATCGCCGGATTTTAAAAGAAAAGCATCTTTTTCAGAAATGTTAACTTTGACTTTTAATTTTGATATGTCAACAACATTAGCAATCATAGTTGCATTTGGTCCGCTTGCTACATAAGAACCAACATCTACTAAACGAGAGGTTATATAGCCTGAAATAGGAGTTGTAATTTTTGTATCATTCAGTTGACGTTTGGCAATTATAAATTGACTTTCGGCATTAACGTAAGCTAATTTTGCCGCGTCAAACTGAACATCAGAAGCAGATTTTGATTCAAGCAGCGACTGCATTCTTTCAAAATCTTTTTTTGATTTTTCATAATTTGCGAGTGCTGAACTGTATGCTGCTTTCTTTAATTCATCATCAACTTGAACTATAACTGAACCAGCTTGTTTATAATCACCAACATTAGCAAGAACCTGAGTAACTCTGCCGCTTGTCTCTGAAATAATATTCACATCGTTGTTTGCCGTTATGGTCCCGACTAAGGAAATATTTTCAGTTGGAATTTTACTTTCGGCTTTTGCGACAGACACATAAAATTTCTCGCGATATTCGATCTTTGACTGAGCTTGAATTTTTTTCTTATTATAGAATAATAACAATATTACAGCAACAAACATTACAACAGCTATAATAATATATTTTGATTTTTTCATTTTAAAAATTTCTCCTATTCACCTAATGATTTATGAAGTTTGGCTTTTGCCAATTCGTAATCTACAATTGTATTTGTATAATTTGTTTTTGCCTGCAGAAGCGCAACGTCCGCGTCAATAACATCTGAACTTGTAACCAATCCAAGTTTAAACTTTTCATTTATTATGCGCATATTTTCTTCTGCCTGTGTTAAGCCTTTTTCAGAAATATCAATTTTTAATTTATTCTGATTAACAGTTAAATAATTCTGCGTAACTTCAAGTGTAACTGCATCTTTAATAATTCCTAATCCGTCCCTGGTCTGCGTAAGTACGGCTTCTGCTTGCTCGGTTTGATACGAAGTTGAAAACCAATTCCATACATCCCAATTGAGCGAAATACCAGCATCCCATGTTTCGTTGAATTTATCTTGTCCCGGTACAATTCTAGGATTTGGACGGCTGTAATAAAAATTAGAGAATAAAAGAATTTGCGGATACCAATTTGATTTTGCCAGTGTAATTCCGCTTTCGCCAGCCTTAATTTTGTAGTTCGCAGATTTTATTTCTGATCTGTTGTTAATTGCATTATTCACTAAATTATTTAACTCATCAAATTCTTCATTACTTTGATTCGGTAGAGTTTCAATTTCTATCTCGGTGTTTAATGATATTCCCATAATGCTATTTAAATTGATCATTGCAAGTTTGAGATTGTTGTTTACATCAACTTGATGAAGCAGCGCATCATAGTATTGAACTTCTATTTTAAGTATATCATTATTTGTTAGCATTCCTTGATTTAGTAAATTTTTTGCGTCATTCAAATGCACATTTATTTGATCA